>NZ_JAGINT010000001.1:2528512-2844576 GCF_017876295.1 Kribbella aluminosa
TAGCCGTTCGTTCGTCAGGCACCGCCGAAGACCTGATTGACGAGTCGTTCGCGGGGCTGCACGACACCCTCCTCGACGTGCTCGGCCGCGACGCCGTCCGGGACGCCATCCGCGACTGCTGGGCATCCCTGTGGACCGCTCGCGCAGTGGCGTACCGCAACGACAACGGCTTCGACCACACCGACGTCGCGATCGCAGTGGTGGTCCAGCGGATGATCGACAGCGAGTGCTCCGGAGTGCTGTTCACAGGTCATCCGATCACGACAGCCACGGAGCAGAGCGTGGTCGACGCCAGCTGGGGACTCGGGGAGGCGATCGTTGGCGGCCTGGTGGTGCCCGACCAGTACACGCTCGACAGCAGCACCGGCCGGGTGCTCGACCGTGCCCTCGGCTCGAAGAAGGTCGAGGTCGTCCGAAACCCCGATACCGGCCGAGGGACCGCAATCCGCGACGTCGGCCCGGAGCGTCGTAACCGCTACGTGCTCAATGATTCGCAGCTGCGCGAGCTGACCGCTCTCGGGCAGCAGGTGCAGGAGTACTACGAGGGCTTCCCGCAGGATCTCGAGTGGGCGCGCGCTGACGGCCGACTGTGGCTGCTGCAGTCTCGCCGGATCACTGGTGTCGAGTTCTCCTGGGACGCGGAGGTCAACGATGACCCGGAGTTCTCCGTGCCGGACGGTACCGTCTGGACGCGCGGGTTTGCCGATGAGGTCTACAACGGCGTGATCACGCCGCTGAACTTCACGTTGCGCTGGACGTCGGCCAACCGAAGGGTCCGCTGGGGAGCACGGGTCGCCGGGCTTGAGGACCTGGTCGGCAACAGCTCATTCTCCTATCGCAAGGCCTGCGTCTACGCGAATGCGGACTTCGAGAAACGCTGGATCGAGCTGACGAGCCTGCCCTTCCTCCGGCCGTACCTGCTTGACCTGATCCCGGAGGCCTGGCGACACGACGTTGCTGACTGGCAGCCACTGAGCCGTCGAGCGTTCCTGCTGATGATCGCGCGGATCGCAGTTCGCTCGCCCCGTAACCTGCGGCTGGCGAAAACCCTCGAGCACTGGAACCGGCCCGCTCAGCGTGCACGGTTCGCCAGCCTGTCCGTCGAGAAGATCGCCGAGCTGTCCGACGCAGCGCTGATCGGCTACGTAGAGGAGCGCCAGCAGGTCGGGTTCGAGTTCACCCGCGACGGCGCCTTCCAGTTTCAGCTGTTCTTCCGGCAGGCTTCCGCCTTCCTCTCCTGGATCTTCGACCACTGGATCACCGGCGTCGACCGGTCGCTGCAGACGGCGCTGCTCAGTGGGGCGGAGTCGCGCACCGAGACCGTCGTCGAGAACCTGCGCTTGTGGCGCCTCTCGACTCGGGTGCGCGAGTCCGAGGAGCTGCGCAACCTGCTCGGCCACCACGAGAACGCCGCGTTCTTCAAGGCCGTGGCTATGAGCGATCACGCCGAGGTCCGGGCCTTCGCGGCCGAGTACGCTGAGTTCCTGCGGGACTATGGGCACCGGGGGCACGCTGACCGTGACCTCATCCACCCACGTCGCGCCGAGGACCCGTCCATCGACTACCGATTCCTGTGCATGTTCGTGGGCGTCGAGTCGCCTGTCGACCCGGAGACGGCGGAGGAGCAGACCAACCGCCGCCGCGAGCAGGCCTACCGCTTGGTGCTGGCGAACCTGCGGCGCGGCGGCCCGCGCGGTTGGGCGCGCGGCGCCGTGTTCGCGAGGCTCTACCGCTACCTGCAGAAGTTCATCGTCTACCGGGACAACGGGCGCTTCCGTCCGACCGACGAGACTGCGCTGGCACAGAAGTACGGGGTGCTGGAGGTCGGACGTCGCCTGGCCGCACGCGGGCTACTGGACAACGCGGCGGACGTCTACTACCTGACCTGGCCGGACGCTTGTGCGTTGTTGCGTGGCCGGATGGCTCGAAGTGCTCTCGGAGACGCCAAGGTGGCGGCCCGGAAGGTCGACGTAGCCCGGCTGATGCGCAAGGAGGTGACTCCGCCGATGTACCTGCAGCACGGCCGGGTGATCGACCTCGACACCGCGACGGACCACGGCGAGGACGGCGTCTTCGTCGGCACTCCGACCAGCAAGGGTATGGTGACCGGCACTGCCCGGGTCGTTCGGTTCCTCTCCGACATCGGAACCGTGAAGGCCGGCGAGATCCTGATCACCAACAGCACCGACCCCGGATGGACGCCGGCCTTCCTCTTGCTGTCAGGGATCGTCGTGGAGACCGGCGGTACCCTGTCGCACGCTTCCTGCCTGGCGCGGGAGTACGGCTTCCCCGCGGTACAACTGGCGCGGGCTACAGAACTGGTCCCGGACGGAGCCAGGATCACAGTCAACGGCGACACCGGGGTGATCACACTGGATCCGGGCACCACCGCCGGGCCGCCCGAGCCCGAGACGCTGGTCGACGGGAGCGACGTGGAGCCAACCGCGCCCATGAGCGTGGTCCGATGGGTCGAGCTTGACGGCTGTGAGAACTTTCGCGACCTGGGTGGTCACATCTCGTCGTCTGGTGAGCGCGTGCGATACGACCTGCTCTTCCGGTCCGACACCCTCGAGAGCCTGTCCGACGACGATCACCGACGGCTGGACGAACTGGGAATTGCCACGGTCATCGACCTGCGAGCCGCGTCGGAGATCGAACAACGAGGTCGGCTGGACATCGAGCGTCACAAACTCCGGTACGTCCACCTCCCGCTGATCGACGCGATCGGAGACCCGAAGGCGTGGGACCCGGTCGACGCCGCCAGGCCCGAGTATCCGATCGAGGGCTACCGTCAGATGTTGCGCGAGGGCTCTGTGCGCCTGGCGGAAGTGTTGTGCCTACTCGCCGAGCCCGGTGCTCTGCCGGCCGTATTCCACTGCATCTCCGGCAAGGACCGCACCGGCCTCGTGGCCGCGGTCGTGCTGAGCCTCCTCGACGTGCCGCGCGGCGTGGTTGCCGACGAGTACGCGCTCAGCCAGGGGCGCAACGGGCACTCGAGCGCGCCGAAGGAGTTGCACCGCCGCTTCCCGCTGGTGTTCGGTGCCCCGCCCGCGAACATGCTCGGTGTCCTCGATGCTCTCGCGAGGGACTTCGGTTCGGCGGCGGGCTTCGTGGCGTCCCTCGGGGTCACAGACGAGGTGGTCGAGCGGCTGCGGGTCGCGCTCCTGGACTCGTCCGGTGAGCGCCCCGAGACCTCGACTTAGGATGAGTGGACGCGTCAGATCCGGTAGAGGTGCTCAGCTGTGCAGTGAAAGAGTGCCTCCTGCTCCGCCTGCGAGAACTCGGAGATGATCTCGGCGTAGGCGTCGACCAGCGGGGTGTACGAGCTGTACAGCCGCTCAATAGGCCAGTTGCTGCCGAACATGCAACGCTTCGGACCGAACGCGTCGATGCAGCACAGTACCCAGGGGCGCAGGCTGTCGATGGTCCATCGTGGGTCACGGGCGCCGAGGGCGGAGATTTTGCAGTACGCGTTCTCTGCCTTGGCCAGCTCCCGCAGCCCGGACTGCCACTGCTGCCGGTAGTCCTCGGTGCGGGCAGTCGGGAATCCTGCGTGGTCGAGGATGATCGGCACCTCCGCGTTCTGCTCGGCGAGCTCGCGCGCGATCCCCATGCGCTTCCAGTCGCAATCCAGGTCCAGCACCATGCCGAAGCGCGCGAGTTGCCCGACGCCGCGGCGCCACGCCGGGTTAGTGAGGTAGTCGCCCTGTCCGACGTCACGGATGCCGCGTACGGCCGCGAACGAGGCGTGCCGCTCCAGTTGGGACTCGACGAAGGGGTCTGCCAGGTCGCAGTGCGCGACGATCGCGGTCGGATAACCCGTCCGATCCGCGACCTCCTGGAGCCATTCGGTTTCCTTGAGCGGGTCGTCGATGCCAATCGCGGCCTCGACGTGCACCACCTTGCTGACGTTGGAGAAGCGCACCTCGGCGAGATAGGGCTGGGTGTCATAGCGCAGCGTCTTGAGCGAGTCGAAGTCGCCGAAGTCGGGGTCTGACCAGTCCGGCTGCAGCCATGAGTAGTGAAGATCGGGATTCCTGAGGTCGTAGAAGTGGATGTGTGCGTCGACGAAGGGGATCCCGGCCATGACAGTGACGCTATGCAGAGCCCGCAACTACCGCGACGAGGCGTTTCCGTTGCCGGAACTGGTGCCGATTCGCCTGGTCGAGTTCCGCTGTCCGGCGAGGCGCCGCGCTCATAGCACCTGGACCACCGAAACGCGGAGGTTCCACAGGACGGGACGTCGGATGGACCACCCGCGAGCAGGCCCATATGTTCACGCGTCAAGTGAGTTCGGCCACATCGGCCGAGCTCCACATCCTTGGGGTGCGTCGACGGGTGCGTCGCGTGAGATCGAAGGAGATAGCAGTGACTCGAACCCGAACGGGCCAACGCACCGGTGTTGCGCTAGCGGCAACTCTGACTGCACTGGCGATCGTAGCCGCTTGCAGCAGCGGAGGCGGCAGCGCTGCCGCACCACAGTCGGCGAACACCAGCGGTGCTGCGCCCACCGGCGTGACGCTGACGGTATGGCGGTCCCCTCTGGACACGCCGGCGATCAACAACCTCTACAAGGCCTACGAGAAGGCCAGTGGTAACAAGCTGAACCTGGTCTCGCTGCCGAGCGACGCCTACGAGGTGACCGTGAAGACGAAGTTCGTGACCGGTTCGAAGCCGGACATCCTCAACTTCGCGGCTGGTGTTGATCAGATCTCCCAGCTCAACCCGGCGAAGAACCTGATCGACCTGTCGGACCTGGACTTCATCAAGCGCGAGGGAAGCCTCGCGAAGTCTGCCGGCTACTTCAACGGCCACACCTACGCGGTTGCGCTCGGACCGGTGGCCAGCTACGGCATCTTCTACAACAAGCAGGTCTTCGCCAACGCCGGGCTCGAGCCGCCGAAGACCTTCGACGACCTGAAGACTGTCTGCTCCACCCTGAAGTCGAAGGCTCCGGCAGTGGCCCCGATCTTCGAAGCCGGCGGCGAGGGATGGCCGCCGCAGATCCTGGCGGGCATGCTCTACGTCACCGACGCGAACAAGGACGGCGCCTACGTCGCCTCGCTGATGGACGGATCCGCCAAGCTCAGCGATGCCAACAGTCCGCTGGTCAAGGGTCTGGCAGATTATGCCGAGTTCCGAACCTCGCACTGCTTCAACTCGGATGCCACCACGGCCAAGCTCGGTGACTCAGCGAAGGCTCTGCTGGCCGGGAAGGCGGCGATGGTCGCTCAGGTCGACTCCGCAATGACTCCTCTGCTGGCAGACGACCCCGCCGCGGCGCGCAAGATCGGCTTCGTCGGCGTTTCGGCGAGCGGCCCCGTCGTCGCCACCACGCCGAACATCACGGGCACCTACTACGCGCCGAAGACGGGCGACGCCATCAAGGAGCGCGCCGCCGTCGACTTCATCAACTTCATCACTGGTAAGGGCTATCAGCAGTACATCAACGACGCGAACGCCGTTCCCACCTTGTCCGGCGTCGACGCGCCGAAGCAGGTCGGCCTCAACGCTGCGGTGGCGACCGCTCTCCAGAGTGGTTCAGCTCCTACCTATCTGACCAATCTCCCGGCGTCCACCGCGCTCGGCCCGCTGGCACTGCAGGTCCTCGCTGGGCAGATCAGCCCGCAGGACGTCGGCGTCAAGATGAACGTCTCGTTCGAGGCGGCCAAGCAGAAGTTGGCCAAGTAGAGCTCGACCCCAAAGGAGATTGACATGCAGCGAGCGATGGCACGCGGCAGTGAGGCCGCCCCGTCGGACGCCGATCCTGGCCGGCCGAAACGGCGAACCGGAGGCGACGGTTCGAATTCCAAGGCGCGCCGGAGGCCGAGTTGGCATCAGCTCCGCGCCGGTCTGACCACCTCTGGGTTCGTCGTGCCATCGCTCGCTCTGATCGTCGTCTTCTTCATCATCCCGTTCGTCTTCAATGCCGGGTTCGCGTTCTCCGACTGGACCAGCTTCTCCGACGCGATAGCGTTCAACGGCCTGGACAACTTTCGTCTGATCACGGACCTCGGGATCCTCGGGCACGCGATCGAAGTCACGGTGATCTACGCGCTCGTCGTCGTGGTGGTCCAGAACGTTGTGAGCCTCGGCCTTGCGACTCTGCTTCAGACGCCTTCGAGACGGACGACCTTCTTCCGAACGTTGTTCTTCCTGCCGGTACTGATCTCCCCGCTGGCCGCGGGCTACATCTGGTCGGCGATGTTGCGCCCGAACGGGCCGGTGAACTCCGCCATCTCCGTGCTGGTTCCCGGGCACTTCGACTACGCCTGGCTCGGAAACGCCACGTCCGCCCTCATCTGCACGGCGGCGATCGAGGCGTGGAAGTGGAGTGGGCTCGCCACGTTGGTGTACGTCGCCGGACTGAACTCCGTGCCTCGGCCCATCATCGAGGCCGCGACGATGGACGGTGCCGCCGGCTGGACCAGGTTCTGGCGGATCAAGGTACCGCTGCTGATTCCGGCGTTCACGTTCAATCTGGTGATCGGCTTCGTCGGCACCCTCAGCGCGTTCGACGTCATCATGGCCACGACCTCCGGTGGTCCCGGAAACGCCACGACCGTCCTCAATGTGGCCCTGTTCCAGCAGTACGGACTGGGCTTCTTCGGCAACGCCAGTGCGCTGAGTCTGGTTGTCACGACCCTGGTGGTGGCGACGGCCGTACCACTGGTGGCGTTCATGCGGCGCCGGGAGGTGGCACTGTGAGCCTTCACCAAGCTACGAGAGTCCGTTCCTGGCTCCGCCATGGGACGCTCACGGCGATCGCCATCGTCTGGATCGCGGTGCCGTTCTGGTTCCTCATCGTCAACTCGTTCAAGACCGAGGCCGAGGCGAGTGTGCTCAGCATCGCCTGGCCGGACCGATGGAACATCGTCAACAACTACCGGACGGTCATCGTTCAGGGCTCGTACTTCCGAGGACTGGCGAACAGTTTCATCATTGCGGTGCCGACCATCCTGGCAGTGCTGCTGCTCGGCTCGATGGCGGCGTGGATCTACGCCAGGTCGCACCGGCGAACCGTACGGTTCCTCTACTACGCGTCGATCCTGTCGATCCTGCTTCCGCCCGGCATCATCCCCACCATCTACCTCCTGATGCAGCTCAATCTCGAGGGGTCCCGGCTAGGATTCATGCTCGCGTTGACCGGCACCCGCCTCGGCATCGTCATCTTCATGGTGACCGGGTTCGTCAGTGCGATTCCCCGCGATATCGAGCAGTCCGCGTTTCTGGATGGGGCGTCCCGCATCCGGACGTACTGGCACGTCATCCTGCCGATGATCACGCCGGTTCTCTTCGTGGGTGCGGTGTTCCTGTCGATCTCTGTGTGGAACGAATTCTTCCTGAGCATCTACCTGCTACCCGATCCGGACATGGCGACTCTTCCGCTCACGCTCTACAAGTTCGCCTCCTCCAGTCAGTTCACGCTGAAGTGGAACCTGGTCTTCGCGCAGGTGATCTTGAGCAACATCCCGCTGCTGATCGTCTACGTGATCTTCCAGAAGCGCGTCATCGGCGGTCTCAGCGAAGGCGCTTTGAACGGATGAGCAGCTCCTCGAGTCAGCTAGGAATCAGCGGTTCTCCAGCCGACCGAGACATCTACGCCGGCCGTCTGGCGGTCGTAACGGGCGCCGCTAGCGGGATGGGCAGGGAACTGGTGATTCAATTGGCCGCCCGTGGCTGTGGTGTTGCTGCCTGCGATCTGGACGGACCAGGCATCAAGGAAACTCTTGCTCGAGCCAAGAGCGTCGCTCAGAAAGACGTGATCCTGTCGTCACATGTGTGCGATGTGGCAGATCGGGTCTCTGTAGACGGGCTACCGGACGCAGTGGCCACCGCCCACCTCGCCGACCATCTAGATTTCCTCTTCAACAATGCTGGGGTTCACGGCGAGGAAAGCTTTGTGAACGGGGACCGCGAAAGATGGGAGCGCGTCTTCTCGGTCTGTTGGAACGCCGTTTACCTACCCAGTCGTGCGTTCCTGCCAATGCTGATGGCCGGCCGCGCAGGATGGCTCGTCAACACCAGCAGTTTGAACGGCTTCTTTGCCAGACACGGGGACGGTGCGCCGTGCACGGCATACAGTGCGGCCAAGTTTGCCGTCCGGGGACTCACTGAAGCGCTGATCGAAGACTTCCGAACTTATGCGCCATCGGTCCGTGTGGCGACCGTCCTTCCGGGCACGGTGGTGACAGGTCTCAGTTCGAACAGTGACCGAATCCTCGGCCGCCGGGCTGAACCGGATTCCGCGGGCGGGGTGGGAATCCGGGACCATCTCAAACTTCTCGGGGTGCCGACGACCGATCTGGCGGAAGGCGACCTGTCCAAGATCACCAGCCTGCTGAGGGACATCTTCATGATGCCCGCTGCTCAGGCGGTGCGGCAGATTCTGGCCGGCGTACAGGAGGGGCGATGGCGCATCCTGGTTGGCGAAGACGCCGTGGAGGTCGACGCCCAGGTGCGAGCGCGCCCGGAGGAAGCATATGAACCCGGTGGTGTGAACCAGGTGAACGTAGACCTGCTCCGGGCCTTGGTCTCACTTGTGGTGCGCGCCGATCCCGAGCGAATCCGCGGCCTGGAAGGAGTATTTCAGGTTGTTATCGGACGGTATGACCTCGTCTGCCGGGTTTCACCTGACGGTATCGAGATTGATCGGCACGGCGGCGATGACGGAGTCTCCGCGATCGTCGAAGCCGAGCCAGACGCTTTCCGACGAGTGCTGTCGGGAGAAGAGCCAATCGATCAAGCAATGTTGGATGGTCGCTTGCGAATCGCTGGAGACCGACACCGGTTCGACGCGCTGGTGAAAGCTCTGCGTCCAGAACCGATTGCGACCTGAGGAGACGTCGCATGAGTGAACGTCCGTTTCGGTTCGGGCTGGTTGTCTACGACGGTCCGGCGGACGTGCGCAGGTGGCGCGAGCTCGCTCAACGCGCCGAGGGACTCGGTTACAGCACGTTACTGATGGGCGATCATGTCGGCCAATTCCTGCCGTTCGGCGGGTCGGCGCCATTGCTCGCGCTCGCTGATGCCGCAGCAGCGACGGCGAACCTTCGGGTCGGTACGGCGATGCTCGCCAATGACTATCGGCATCCGGCTCTCGTCGCGAGGGAGGCCGCCACAATCGACGTGCTGACGGATGGACGTTTCGAACTTGGAATCGGGGCAGGCTGGCTGGAATCGGACTACCGGGCCTTGGGCGTCCCTTACGATCCTGCGCCGACCCGGATCGATCGGCTTGCCGAGGCGGTGCGAGTCATGAAGCTGGGGTGGGCGGGCGAAGCATTCGACTTTGCAGGTGAGTACTACTCGGTCCGGGACTATCGAGGCCTACCCAGGCCGATCCAGCAACCCCATCCGCCGGTGGCGATTGGGGGCGGCACTTCCAAGATTCTTCGCAAAGCCGGCGAACTCGCGGACATTGTCGGGGTGCACGTCTCTACGCGATCCAAGGGACCTCAGGAGAGGGCTCGAGACATGAGCGAGGAACGCCTCCATCAGAAACTGGCTTGGATCCGCGAGGGCGCCGGCGATCGCTTTTCCGCTGTGGAACTCCAGATGACCGTGTTCACGCTGCTGATCTCCAACGACCCCCGGGAGGCGGTACGGCGAGTTGCGGTTCAACGGGCTGCGGCCGATGCCGACATAACCAGTTCGGTGATGTCCCTGGTCGGAACAGTCGACAGCGTATGTGACGAGTTATGCCGACGCCGCGAGCAGTGGGGCGTTTCCTATGTCACGGTTGACGCTGCGTCTTGCGATGCCTTCGCCCCCGTGGTCGCACGGCTCAACGGCTCCTGATGAAGGGACTGTTGGCAGAGGGCTCTCTGGCTGGCGCTGTTGTTGTGCGCGTGCCGGGACCGATGAGCCTGCAGTCAGGAGCTCAGTCGGCCAGCAGACCCAGTGCCTGACGCAGGCATGCGACCTGCTCTCGATGGTGCCGCTTCGAGACGTGGGAAGGTACCTGCGCCGAACCGTGGAACGTCCCTGGGAACGAGTGCAGCTCGACCATCGCTCCCGCGTGCATCAGCGCGAGCGCATAGTTCACGTCCTCGTCGCGCAGGGGGTCGTTCTGCATGGCCGACACGTAAGCGGGTGGTAGACCCACGAGCTCCTCGGGGACCGCACGTCCGGGCGCGGCGGTGAGCGGAAGGATGTCCTGGCCATACAACTCACCCAGGTAGTAGCGCCAGCTGAGTTCGGCAGCCGCCCGCGTCCAGAGAGGCGTGTCGACGAACTCGCGGCTGCTGCGGGTAATCAACCGGTCATCGACCTCCGGGATCCCCAGCGCCTGGAAGCAGATCGGTGGGCCTTGACGGTCGCGAGCGAGGATCGCGAGCGCTGCGGCGAGGCCACCCCCGGCGCTGTTTCCGAGCACAGCGATCCGTCGGGGGTCGATGCCAAGGGAATCACAATTGTCGTAGGCCCATTGGAGGGCCAGGTACGCGTCCTCCAACGCGGCGGGGTAGGGGTGCTCGGGCGCGAGTCGATACTCGACCGACACGACTACCACACCAACCGCAACGGCGAGTACACCTGCTGCTAGATGCTCGCTCTCGATACTCCCCATGACGAAGCCGCCCCCGTGAAGGAACAAGATGGCCGGCGTTGGCTCGGCCGCTCGGCGGACCGGTTCGTAGACGCGAACGCGGACCTGCACGCTACCGTCATCGCCCCCGATCTGACGATCGTCCCAGCAGACATCGCGCAAGGTAGGTGCGGTCCCGAGATTCTGTCGGACCCGCTCCATCTCCAGGCGTGCCCCGACGATGTCGCTCAGGTCCACCGACGGCAGCCGCGAGACGTACGGTGCCAACTGGGGGTCGTAGGTGGTCATCTCGTCCTTGGCTAGGGCCTGGTTCTACCAATCACTCGGTCAACGATGTTTGCAACGTGGATCGTGTACGTCGCGGTCCTGTTCCGCGTGCCAGAACCGACCGGTGCGGCGCAGGGCGGGTCGACTGCGAGCATCCGGTATGGCACCCATGGCTCAGGCTCATCGAGCGATCGTCTCGGCTGAGAGGTTCGCGCCGAACCAGGCAGGCCCCCCGGTGCGGGTACTCCTCTACAGTCTCCGGCGA
The DNA here is from genome assembly GCF_017876295.1 of Kribbella aluminosa. Taxonomy (NCBI): domain Bacteria; kingdom Bacillati; phylum Actinomycetota; class Actinomycetes; order Propionibacteriales; family Kribbellaceae; genus Kribbella; species Kribbella aluminosa. Next base: position 2,539,594 of record NZ_JAGINT010000001.1, read on the forward strand.
CTCCAAGGGGCGCCGCCCTTGGTGCTCCGCATCCACGGTGGAGGCTTCACGCGGTTCAGTGCCGATTCCTTCTCCGCGACCGATGTAGCCATCGCCCGGATGGGGGCGATGGTCGTGTCGGTCGACTATCGGTTGGCTCCGATGCACCCGTTCCCGGCCGCGCCCGAGGACTGCTACGCGGCCCTGTGCTGGGCCTACGACGCACTCGAGATCGATCGATCTCGAGTCGTCGTCACCGGATCGAGTGCGGGCGGCGCTCTAGCAGCGGCGGTCTCGCTCCTCGCGCGCGATCGGTCCGGTCCTCGCATCACCCATCAGTTGCTCCATGTGCCTGCCCTCGACGACCGGTTGAGCACGTTTTCGATGCAGCAGCACCGGCGGAGCAACAACGGCCTCACCTTCGAGGACGTAGCGGAGATGTGGCACGTCTATCTTCCACCGGGCACCGACCGTCGTCGTACCTCGCGGTATGCCGCGCCCGCTCGCACCAAGGCGCTCGCCGGGTTGCCCGCGACGTTTATTCAGGTCAACGAGTTGGACCCGCTGCGGGACGAGGGGCTCTGCTTCGCGCAGCGCTTGCTCCGAGCAGGGGTTCCGGTGGAGGTCTACTGTGCCCCCGGCCTCGGCCACGGGGCGGTTCCCGGTGACTCACCGGTTGCGGCACTGGCACAGCGCATCTTCGATGCGGCGATGTTGCGAGCGCTGACGGAACGTCCGCCGGATGCGCGTCCAACGCCGGGAGTTGCGAGTCGAGGATCTCGGCAGGCTGGGGTTCCGGCCGGCTGAACAGTGTCTCTGCCCGAACAGTCGAGACGATCTAACGTGCTCCGAGCGGCTGTGCCAGACGGTGACCCCTCGAGGATTGGTGGCACGTCAGCTCGCAACAGAGGAAACCACGGTCCTCGCGGTGGCGCAGGACCTGACGGAAGGACGAGGCATGAGGTTCACTCCACTCTCGGACCACATCGGCGCTGAGGTTCACGGCATGGATCTCGACCGACCGATCTCGGCGGAAGTCGCCGCGGAACTCCATCAGGCGCTCGGCACCCACAAGCTCCTGCTCTTCAGGCAGGGCAGCATCAGTGACGACACGCACGTGCGACTGCTTGAGTCGATGGGCCGGATCATGCGTGAGGACGATGCCGGCTCGCTCTTCACGCATGTCGGGACGACCCCCGACGCGTACGTCAAGGGCACGGACCGCCTGCGCTTTCACTCGGACTGGCAGTGTGCCGAGAGTGGCGCGCTGCAGGTCATCTCGCTCTACGCCGAGGAGATGGAGCATGACGACCCGACGATCTTCGCCGACATGACCTACGCGGCCCGATCCCTTCCCTCCGATCTTCGGGATCGGGTCGCCTCCTTCGATCTAGTCCAGTGCACCGACTTCTCGGGCGCGACGCCCAAGGACGGTCATTTCCGACTCAGCGCGCAGGCGGCCGGCGTGTCGGACGCCTACTTCCCGCGTTCCGTCCACCCGTTGCTCGGCCGCCATCGGGTGACGGGCGAGGAGCTTCTGAACGTCAGTGAGCAGCAGACCAGCCACATTGTCGGTATGTCCGAGGACGAGAGTGACGTGGTATTCGCGGAGCTCGCCAAGCACCAGTACGGCGACGACAACCGCTACGTGCACCATTGGCAGGTCGGTGACCTGGTGATCTGGGACAACATCGCTCTGCAGCACGCACGAGACGCGAGCACAGGTCCGAGCGGTCGACGACTGCGTCGTGTTGTGCTCAACGAACTGGACTTCGGGGACCTGTTCGCCGAGCTACCAGAAGCCGTCGCGATGAGCTGAGCTGCCAGGCATACCCATGTCCTGGATGGCCCGCTGACCAAAGGGGAGAAGAGTTGTTCGACAACTTCGACGGAAGCGGTGCGGTGGTCACCGGCGCAGCGCACGGTATCGGCCGAGCCCTCGCGTTCGCGCTCGCCCGTGAAGGCTGCGCCGTGGTGCTGGCCGACCTCGATCGTGACGGACTCGTCGCGACCGAGGCCGCATTGGCCGCGGTTGGCGCCAAGACGTTCACGTGCATCACCGACGTTGCGGACGCAGCCGCTGTCGACGGCCTGGCCGACTTCGCCTTCGACCGACTGGGCGCAGTCCAGATCCTCTGCAACAACGCCGGCATCGTCGGACCGACCGGGAATCCGGTGTGGGAGATCGACGTGGACGAATGGTCGCGGGTGTTCGGGGTGAACGTGATGGGTGTCCTGAACGGCCTGCGCTCGTTCCTTCCCCGGATGCAGCAGTTGGGCGAACCGTGTCATGTGGTGAATACGGCCTCTGAGTGCGGCTGGGTCCCCTCAGCATCTGTTCCGCAGTACTTCGCCAGCAAGCATGCGGTCGTCTCGCTCACTGAGTCTCTGCGCCTCCAGGCTGCGGAGCAGTATCCCTGGTTGACAACGACATTGCTGTGTCCCCGCCTGGTCGACACTGGGATTACGGAACGCGAAAGGACGCGGATCGAGGCAGCTGGTAAGGCGACCGGGGCGGCGTACACCACCGACCAAGCTGTCGTTGCGAGTCTGCCCAAGCAGTCGCCGGCGTTCGTGGCGGACTGCACGATCGACGCGATGCGGGCAGGGAAGTTCCACGTCTTCCCCGATCCGGAGTCGAAGCAGACGCTGATGGGCGAGTTCGACGAGGTGCTTGCCTCCATCTGACCAGTGCCCGGAAGTGGGTGCATCGACGTACATTCGAGAGAGGATCCAAACTCCATGAGTTCAGCCGACCTGATCGAGCGCCACTCGGTGCACTTCGCGGTCTATCGGTACAAGGAGGGCACGCCGATCGACGAGATCGAATCTGCTCTCGAAGACGTCTGCCGGCTGGGTGACCAGGTGGCGGGTATCCGCCTGGTGAGCTGGGGAAGCAACTCCTCGCCGCACGCGTGTGGCTACACCCACGCGATGACCATCGTCGGCGACGATATGGACGCGGTCCGTGAGTTCCGGGAGCTGGCACGGAATCATCCGATAAGTCAGTTGCTCTCGGACTCGGAGGAGACGGGGGTAGGTGCCGACTACGACTATCCGCGCGTCGAGGGCACCTGACACGGGGTGGGCGGCCGCAGGTGAACGGCGGCGGCCTACTTTCCCTCGAGGACGACGGTCTTCGGCTCCAGGAACGGGTACACGCCCTCGCGACCGCACTCACGTCCGATCCCAGAGTCCTTGAACCCGCCGAACGCAATCGTCCAGTCCGTTCGGAAACCGTTATGCCCGACGCTGCCCGACCGCAGCCGCCGCGCGACCTCGAGAGCGCGGTCCGTATCGTTGGTGAAGATCGAGGCGTTCAGACCGTAGGCCGACTGATTTGCGAGCGCGACAGCTTGCTCTTCGGAGTCCGCGGGAATGACAGCGAGCACGGGGCCGAAGATCTCCTGCTGTGCAATGGTCGATGCGTTGTCGACGTTGGCGAAGAGCGTGGGTTCGATGAAGTAGCCACGCTCGAGACCCGCTGGTCGATTGCCACCGGTGACCAGCATCGCGCCCTCGTCGATCCCGGTCCGGATGTATCCCTCGACCCTGTCTCGCTGCCGGGCGATGGAGAGCGGTCCCATCTGCGTCGCGACATCGAACGGATCGCCGATCGTGACCCCGGTGAACTCGCCGTGCAGCGCGTTCACAATCTCGTCGTGACGACTCCTGGTGACGACAACGCGGGTGAGCGCCGCGCAGACCTGGCCGGCCCAGTGCCACGTGTTGGCCAGCACCCGGGCCACGGCCGCGGCATCGTAGTCGTTGAGCACGACGGCAGCCGATTTTCCCCCCAGTTCCAGGGTGCAACGGGCAATGCGCTGGCCACAGATCGAGCCGATGCGGCGCCCGGCAGTCGTGGATCCGGTGAAGGTGACCTTGTCGACCCGGCTGTCGCGAACGAGCAACTCGGATTCCTCCCGGTCAGCAGTGATCGCGTTCCACACCCCCGGCGGCAGGCCCACGTCCTCGGCGATCTCGGCCATGATCTGCCCTGCCCCTGGGGCCTCGGGCGAGCACTTGACCACCAGGGTGCAGCCGGCCAGCAGTGCCGGCGCCGCCTTCATGGCGATCATGGGCGTCGTACCGTTCCACGGGACGATCGCCCCGACGACGCCGACCGGCTCGCGGACCAGCAGCCGCAGCAGCCGAATGCCGGCATCGTCCCCGTCGGGGAAGTGTTCGACGAACGGGAACGACTCGGCCAGGTCTGCGTAGAACTCGTAGATCTCCGGAGGTGTGGCCAACGCCGCCACCGCCTCGCTGTGTACCGCGCCAGTCTCGCGTGACCAGAGGGCGGCCAGGTCATCGGTGCGTCGGCGTACCCCGGCCGCGATGGCTCGCAGATACTCCGCGCGCTCACCAGGCTCCATCTTCGGCCAGGGGCCGTCATCGAAGGCAGCGCGCGCCGCCGCGATCGCGAGGTCGACCTCAGCCGGTCCGGCGGCCGGCGCCCGGTATGCCACATGTTCGGTGGTCGGGTCGACCACGTCGAAGTGACCTCCGGTCGTCGTAGGGATCCAGCTGCCACCGACGTAGAACTTGTCCGGGTGCCGGAAAGGCAGAGGTCCTTCGTGTCTCAGATCCATGCTCAGTCCCTTTCGCGCCCAGGCCTGTCGGGTCCCGAGGCAAGACATACCTGTGGCGATCGACCGACCCGCGGAGAGCGAGCCTTCCTGACGATTCTCGTCGCGCGGCGTCGACCAGCCGTCCCGATGTTCCGCCCGCTGGAAAGGGGGTGGCGGGTTCCGGCCTGTGGTACCGATGCCAGAGCGAGGGAGCCTGTGTCCCTAGCCTCACAATCGTGGCTACCGAAAACGTGGGGCATACACCAGTACGCGTGGCTGTCGTCGGTCTGGGATCGTTCGGACTGACTTTCGTGCCGCTCTACAGCAAGCACCCCGATGTCGCGAGGGTCATACTTTGCGATCCCGATGAGAAGCGTCTGGGACAGGTTGCGCGCGCGTTCGGCATCTACGATACGCGCGCCAGCCTTGATGAGGTCTTGGCGGATCCGGACATCGATGCCGTCCATCTGGTGACGCCCATGCAAATTCACGCTGAGCAATCGGTCGCTGTGCTCGACGCCGGGAAGCACTGCGCCTGCGCGGTCCCCGCGGCTGTCTCGCTCGACGAGTTGCACGGCTTGGTGGCCGCTGAGGCGCGCTCCGGGTGTAACTACATGATGATGGAGACGGCGGTCTACACCCAAGAATTCCTCCACGCCCGGGGCCTCTTGGACTCCGGGGATCTGGGGCGGATTCAGTTCTTGCGTGGGGCGCACTACTCCGACTACGAGGCGTGGCCACCCTGGAAGTGGTACCCGCCAATGTCGTACGCAACGCACGCGGTGGCCCCGCTACTCCAACTCGCGGACGCCGAGGCTGTCTCCGTCCGATGTCTCGGGTCAGGGGTCATGCCCAAGTCCCTGGCAGGCCCGACTGGGAATCCCTTTCCTGTTGAGACGGCCATCTTCGAGTTGGAGGGCGGGCTGGCGGCCGAAGTCACCAGGTCCATCTTCCGGATGACGCGCCAGGTGCAGGAATCCTTCAGTGTTTATGGCGAGCACGCCTCATTCGAGTGGCAGCAGATCGCGGGGGAGTCTCCGGTGGTTTTCAGGCTCGCCGATCCCGAGGCTGAGAATGAGGCCTTCGTGCTTCAGAGGCAATCCTTCGGAGCCATGCTCGGCATCGACACCGAGGCTCTGGACGAGCTCGTGCCCGTATCGAGGTTTCCCTCGGTCACTTTTGAACACGCAACTCTCGGGCCGACCGACACCGATCTACCCGAGGCGCTGCGCGGCGCCGCCGGACACGGCGGCGCCGAGTCGCACCTCGTCAACGAGTTTGTCCGCAGCATCGTCGAGGGCCGGCCTAGCTCAGTGCGGGCAGCAGTGGCGGCTGCGTGGACGGCCCCCGGCCTGTGCGCGCACGAGTCGGCTCTCCGAGGCGGCCAGCCGATGGCCATTCCCCAGTTCCGCCACGACAGCCTCGCCTGAACTTCGAAAGCGGATGATGATGGACTACCAACCCGACGCCCCCGAACGTCTGCGGATCGCACAGGTTGGGGCAGGCATGCACGCCTACCGAAATATCCTCCCTCTTCTTACCTTCCTCTCCGGTCATCACGTGTGGATGGAGAAGCCGGCAGCGGTAACCGTGGCCGACGTCGATCGCGTGCTGGCCGAACAGACGTTCGCTCCTGCAGGGTCGGAGACCGGAGCCGTGGTGTGGGAGTCGCAAGAGAGTCTGAGCACCTTCGAGTGTCGCGCCGAGGTGACGCAGGGGCTGTGCGGAGGACTCGCGCACTTCGTCGCGTGCGTCCTGGCCGGGGACGACGCATCAGCAATCGTGTCCAATGGGGACACAGTTGAGATAGGAGACCAGTCGTGACCAAGGACGCCATGGATTCGCGCTTGCGGCGGGCCGGTGAGCACCTGACGGAGACGATGCCGTGGGGCCGGCTGGAATGGTCGGTGTCGGCACATCTGGGGAACTCCGAGACGATGACGATCGGAACGTGCTTCATCAATCGCGGGAGTCAGAACGGGCGCCACTTCCACCCGAACTGCGACGAAGTGCTGCGAGTGGTCCGTGGACGGATCATCCAGTCCTTGGACGGCACCGAGCTCGAGATGAACGCGGGCGACGTCGTCTCGATCCCGAGTGGAGTGGTTCACCATGCCCGCAACATCGGGGCCGAGCAGGCTGAGCTGGCGATCACCTTCTCCAGCGCCTACCGCGAGACCGTCGACGTCGACGGGAAGCACTAGGTGTTCGGTCCACAGCCAGAGGTCATGTCGGCGTCACGCACCTTGTCACGAAGGACACGACGTCGCCCAGGACCTCGAATGCGTTGATCTCGTTGAAGATCTCGTGCCGGGCGTGGGCGTAGACGACTTCCTCGAAGCGTGGGCCGCGGATCTTCTCGAGAGCGGCGCGGGTGCGGTCGAGCGGCGCCAGAGAATCGAGTTCGCCATGGACCCAGAGTGTCGGCACCTCGCCCAGAGAGCCTGAGGCGGCGATCCGAGCCACATTTGTCCGGTACGCCGTCAACGTCTCCCGCAGGTAGGGACCGTGGTACACGAGCGGATCGGCTCTGAACGCCCGGCCCACGTCGCTGTCTCGTGACAGCACGGCCGGGTCGACCGGCACGTTCGGGATCGGGTCGTGGTTCGCCAAGGCGAAGACCTCTGGGTTGCCGCCTGCGACCGGTGCCGACAGCACCAAGGCGCGAAGGTCGTGTCCGTGGCCGAGCTGCATGAATCGGATCGCAATGTTCCCGCCCATCGAGTGACCGATCAGCGCGGTCGGGAGACCTTCGTGTTCCGCTGCCATCGTGGTGCCCACGACGCTGAGATCTTCTGCGTACTCGTCCAGATCGCGCATGAGACCGCGCTCGCCAGGAGACAGGCCGTGTCCCCGGTGGTCGGGCGCTACGACCATCGCCCCGGAGTCCGTCAGCCATTGGGCGACGTGTTCATACCGTCCCGCGTGCTCGGCATAGCCGTGAGCGAGCAGTACCAGAGCCCTAGGGCTCTGCGCGGGGTTCCACACGTGCACGGTCAACTCACCCGAGGGAACCTGCATGGTGCGGTGTGCCGACATCAGTGCCTCCGCGGTAGTCGCTGCGTCGCTGCAGGTTAGGCGGTGCGGATGAGCGGCGGCGATCCTGTGTTCCGGGTGGCGAAACTGTCCGGTTCCACCGCGCGGAACGGAGCCCAGTCGGCCGGCCCGCGCGCTCGTAGGTTCTGGGCGCAGGCTTCGGGCGCACGTCACCCGTTGAACGAGCTGCGTAGACGACGCCCGGAGGAGACCATGAACGCCGAGCACGAGATCCAGACCGGCGAGCAAGCGAGCCCCGTGTACGAGCTGACCGAGTTCGTGGTCCCCAAGGGCCGTGAACTGGAGTTCGAGCACGTGATGCGGACGGCGCGGACGGTCATCGCGCGTTGTGCGGGCCTCATCTCGATCGAGTACTGGCGCGGCGTCGAAAGACGCAACGTGTACACCCTGCTGCTCAAGTGGCGCTCGATGGACGCACACCTCGAGGAGTGGCGGAACTCCCCACACTATCCAGAGTGGAGCGCTCTCGTCGTTCCGTTCATCGTCGAGCCGCCACGCGATGAGCATTTCGTCCCTTGCGGGGTCGCCTTTCCGTGTGACCCGGAATCGGTGTGACCGTTCCCACAGCCGAGTCTTGTGCCTCGATGTCAACACGCGTAGATTGCTGACATCTACACGCGTTGAATTTGCGCAGTGCACTGCCGCGATACGGGCACTTGCAGGAGGAGGAACGGACGTGGGATCTGTACTGGAGAGATTCGAAGTCACTGAAGGCGTAGTGTCGTCCGTCGCCAAAGCTGCGCGGCTACTGCGAGCACTGGCGCGCAGCAGCGGCGAAGCCGGTGTCACGGAGTTGGCGGTTGCCGCGGGCTTGCCCAAGAGCACCGCACACCGGGTGCTCGCCGAGCTGATCCAGGAGGAAATGGTTGCCCACAATGGATCGCGGTATCGCCTCGGAGCCGGCTGGTACGCGCTGCAGATGAGTCGGAGCACGTCAATGTGGGGAGACCTCCTGGACATCGCGAGACGTCCTCTGGAGGACGTGTTCGAGGCAACGGGGGCAAACGTGCACCTGGCTGTCCTGGAGGCGGGCCAGGTCCTCTATTTGGAGAAGCTCACGGCCCGCGGAGGAACACGGATTCCGACTCGAGTCGGCGCTCGGATGCCGGCGACGTGCACGGCCATCGGCAAGGCGCTCCTCGCGTTCAGCGACGTTTCCGTGGTCCGTTCCGTTCTCTCGCATGACCTTCCGCGCCCGTCGGCACGGTCCATCGTCGCCCCGCGACTCCTGCTGGACCAGCTCGCGGAGGTCCGTCGCGCCGGATACTCACAAGACCTGGAGGAGGCGCAACCCGGGCTGTTCTGCGTGGCGGCGCCAGTCGTTTTGGAGGGCCGCTCTGTTGCGGCCGTGTCGCTGGCGCGGATCGGCTCGAGTGCCCACCTGATGTCCGATCGGAACCACGTGCGTCGCGCGGCGGTGCAGATTGCGAACGCTCTGTCGGCGCCCTATTGATGCCCTCGGCAACGGTCGACTGGCGTTCCGTGCGCCGGAATTCTCAGCCGCAACCGGGCCGACCTGCAGAAATACTTGGCGCCAGACGAAGGGTGAGGACAATGTATCGGATCGAACGCCTCGGATACGTCACGATCGAGGTTGCGGACCTGGAGCAGGCGATCGACTTCTATGCACGGGTCGTTCGCCTCGAGGTAACCGAGCGCCGCGCGGGTGTCGCCTTTATGAGCGGAGGCGCGGACCACCACTGGCTGCGTCTGGAGGAGGGACCCAATCCAGGTGTCACCCGGATTGCCTACCAGGCAGTCGATCGAACCTCGTACGAAGCCATTGCCGCGGATCTGGCCACCGCAGGGACCGACTTCATTCGCGGCGGTGACTTCAAGGTTGACCGTGTCGAGGAATGGATCCGGTTCCGTGACCCGGCCGGCATCGAGTGGGAGATCTTCACGAAGATGGCCGAGCTCGCTGTGCCCATTGCCCCGAACGGAATCGCTCTGGACAAGATGTTGCACACCCTCTGGGTGGTGCCGAACTATGACGACGAGACCGCCTTCTGCCGCGAGGTTCTCGGCTTCGAGGTGTCGGACCAAGTTGAGGAATCGGTGGAGTTCCTACGGTGCGCGAACGGCTATCATCACTCGCTCGGCTTCGCCCGCGGAGCGCCCGGCCTCAGTGCGCCGACGTTCTCGCACTTCTGCGTGCTGGTCGGCTCCCTGGACGAAGTCATGCGATTCCGGCACAACGCTGTGTCACTCGGCATGAAACTCGAGTTGGACATCCTCCGCCACCCCACGTCGGGCTCGATGGGGGTTTACGTGATCGAGCCGTGGCTGGGCTTCTCGATCGAGTTTTCCACGGACCACGCGGTGATCGACGACGCGACGCACCTTCCTCGGCGTTTCGTGATGGGCAAGGGTGCGCTGGACGTCTGGAAGGAGCCCCTTCCCCCGCCGCGGGTGGACTCCAAGGCGTCGTTCACCGAGAAGCTGGACCCGGCGTCCGCGTTGTGACTGTGCCTGCGGGTAACGCGCTCAGGACAGGTCGGATGCCGGTACGACGAAGGTCGCCCAGCCCTTCAGTACGATCTCGTCGCCGGCGCGAGCCTCCAGTTCCAGCTCGATGAGCGAGTCGCGGTCCCGTGCCTCGGCGCGGACGATCGTGCCGCTGCAGGTGAGCGTGTCACCCGGCCACACCATCTGTGCGAAGCGGACCTTGTACCTGCGGAGGTTCCTGGCTCCGAGCCACGACGTGGCCCAGGACGCGAGTAGGCCGGCCGGATACATCCCAGGGGCGAAGGGCTTGTCGTAGCCCGCCGCGCGAGCCACTTCGGTGTCGTGGTGGATGGATGCCAGGTCACCGGAGGCGCCCTGGTAGACGACGAAGTCCGTCACGCTGAGAGGTCCGTACACGCTCGGCTCCGGCGGCGATGCCAGCGAGATGGGGACGGCCGGCGCGCTCACTGTGCTGTCGCCGGACGTGAGATGTGGGCCTCGGTCCAGATGCTCTGAGCAACCATGTCTCCATCCTCGTTCCGGAAGTCGGTGGTGACCGCGACGAAGGTCATCGGCCCGGCGCGCTTGCCCTCCTTCTCCCACGTTTCGGAGATTCGGGCTGAACCTGTCAGGGTGGCGCCGACCTGTGGAGCTCCGTTCGGGAAGACGTACTCCACCTCCACGTGGAGCATCCGTGACGAGTCGAGCCCGGCGTCGTGCAACGGGTTCGCCTCGGGGCCTTGCCACCACATGGCGGTGGCGAGAAACGTGGGAGGAATGACCGCGGTCGCATCGTCGGTGTCGATCGACCTCTCCGCGACCGCGTGAACGAATTCCCGCAGCTTCCCACGCTCGATCGGAAGCACGAAGTCCTGCCCGGTCTTGCCGATGACGACAGCGGAGCGATCCATGCCTCAATGCTCCGGTATCTCGACCGACGGAGCCCACGTTGGTTCCAATGACCGGAAAGAAACCTCGGTCCCAGCCTTCCGCGAGGCAGAACGCCGCCTGGCGATCAGCGCTCGAACTGCGCTCTGCTTCTCCTGTGTCCAATCTCGACGACGTTCCTCAGACGAACCCGGTGGTTGATCTCCATGCCCATTTCATGCCGGCGGACCTCCCAGACCTGGCTGCCGAAACCGGCGACGATCGATGGCCCGTGCTGTTCGCCGATCCTGACGCCTTGACCGGAGCCGTGATGCAGGGCCCCAAGACGTTCCGGGTCGTGCGGCGGCCGTGTTGGGACACGGCCGCCCGGCTGAGTGAAATGGATGCACTGGGCGTGGACATCCAGGTGATCTCACCGATTCCGGTGGCGCTCACGTACTGGGCCGAGCCGCAGCTGGCGCTGCGCTATGCCCGGCACCTGAACGACTGGCTGGCGCGAACGGTTGCCGAGGGCAATGGCCGGCTGCGAGGTCTCGGCACGGTGCCGCTCCAGGACCCGGCGGCGGCGGTCCCTGAGCTGAAGCGATGCATCGACGAGCTCGGGTTGGCCGGGTTGGAGCTGGGCACCATCGTGGGGCCGACCGAACTGGATGCACGGGAGATGCGCCCGTTCTTTGCCGCCGCGGAGGAGCGGCAGGTGCCGCTGTTCATCCACCCGATGGACACCAGATGCGTGAGCAGGGCTGCATCGGTCGACTTGTCGTTCGGAATCGGGATGCTCACCGACACGGCAGTGGCGGCCAGCGCGCTGGTCTTTGGCGGCGTTCTCGAGGACTTCCCAGGGCTGCGGATCTGCCTGTCGCACGGCGGGGGAGCCCTCCCCTGGATGTGGCCTCGGCTGAAGTTCGGCCGCTCGCTCAGCCAGCCCGGTCTCGAGGCCCGCTGGGACGAACTCGTCGCGCGCTTCTACGTCGACTCTCTCGTCTTCGACCCGCGACATCTGGACCTGCTCAGGGCACGGTTCGGGATCGGCCACATCGTGGCCGGGTCGGACTACCCGTTCCTGCCGAATGGGCCCCGCCCGCAGCTGATCCTCGAACAGGCGACGCAGCTCGGCCTCGTCGCCGACGACGAGCTCCGGGGTGTCAGTGGTGGCAACGCGTTGGTCTTCCTCGGCGACCGAAGCGGCCAGTCGGAGTGAGCAGGACGTCCCGCTCACTCCAGCTAGCTGGACGCCGCGAGCTCCTCGGTCGCGGTGAGGTTCGCCGCCAGCACGGTCGCACCCGTCCTGACCAGCTCAGCGATCCTCGTTTCCTTGGCGAGCCTGGTTTCGGCTGCTGCCAGGACGTTGAGGACGCGACCCTCGGGAATGACGACGACGCCGTCGCGGTCGCCGACCACCCAGTCGCCCGGTCGTACGAGAATGCCACCGAGGCTGATGTCCACATTGACTCTGCCGGCGCGGCGCTTGACAGTGCCGCGTGAGCAGATCCCGCGGGCGGCGACCGATGGCGGTGCCTCCAGCAGATCGATGTCACGGATTGCGTCGTCGAGCACGATCGCCTGCCACGCCCCGGCGCGCAACTGCTCGACGAGCAGTTCCCCGATGACGCCGTAGCGGCCCTTCCCGGCACTGGCGACGCAATAGATGTCGCCGGTTCGCTCTGGGGCCCTGAGCCCGTTATGAAGTCCGAGGTTGTCCCCGGCGGGAATCTCAGCCGTGTGTGCTTGCCCCGCGAAGGGCACTCCGACGAGGAGCTCCGCCCCGGCCATCAGTCCGCGGCGTCCAGCAGCCTCGTACAGCGTTGCGACGCCCAGCCGCAGCAGGTCCTTCTTGATCTCGTCCATCCTCATCTCCTCGTTGGTCGGAATCGTGTTGGTCATGCGAGCGCCTCGGCGCCGCCGTCGAGCACCACGCGTGCCGCGCAAAGGTACGAGGGGGCGTCCTTGATGAGGTACGCGATGAGGTCGGCGACCTCGTCAACGCGGCCGAGTCGCGCCGCGGGCACTCGTGCTTGTGCCCAGTCGTGGAGGTCGTCGCGGGCAGCGGCGATGAAGGCGCTGTCGATCACCCCGGCCGAAACGACATTCACGATGATCTGGCGCGGAGCGAGCTCTACGCCCAGGGAAACGAGAAAGGCCTCAAGGGCCGCCTTGGTAGCGCCGTAGACCGTTCGTTCGGGGAGCGGTCGGCGGGCGGAGATGGAACCGAGACCCACGATGCGCGCGCCGGAGGCCCAGGCGCAGTCGCGGAGGAGGGCCTGCAGCAGCAGGACGGGGGACACCACGTTGGTGGCGAAGGTCGTCTGTACCCGTGCCGGCGTCAAGGTTTCCAGGGCCCCCCGGGCTCCCACACCTGCGGTCAGCAGAACCCAGTTGATCGAGTCATCCGCCCCCTGGGCGGCTCGCACGACGGCGGCACGGGCGGCCTCGTCGTTGATGTCTCCCAGTACCTGGACAAGCCGGCTCGTGCCGGATCCGGGAAGCCGGGTGAGGGCATCGACAGACAGGTCGAGGGCGATGACCCGCTGGACCGAGTCCTGAAGTCGGACCACAGTCGAGGCCGCGACGTCACCAGCGCCGATGACGATGCCGGTGCTCATTGCGAGTCCGGTGCGATGGCAGTGTCGTCGGGGTCGACCCAGATGTGCCGGGCCACGCGTTCGGGGCCCGAGGAGGCGAGCCGTTCCAGGCGGTTTCCGAGCGACACCCGCAGTCTGTCCAGCTCCTCGCGCACGAAGACATAGGGGTTGCCCACGGCTGCCTGCCCGGCGTCCGAGGTCAGGTAGATCGTGGAGCCCAGGGAGTGCAGCAGGTCGGCGCGCGGGGCCAACGGAGCCAGCGGGACGTCGCGCACGGTTCGTGTCAGCGTGTAGAGATCGACCTCGAACACCGCTCCTTTGCCGGCCAAAGACGTGACCTCGCTGTCGGAGAGGTACAGGCTGTGCGTGACGGTGCACAGGATTGCCGGAGCGGTGGAGCAGAACGAAGCGAACTCGTGCCGGCCCGTGTGTTCGAGGTGCGAGGTGGCGAGCACGACCGGTTCCGCGAGATCACACAACATTTCGGCGATCTCCTTCCATGATCGGGGGAGGGGCAGTTCCCATCCGAGCGAACCGTCCGCGCGGCGGGACGGACCCCAGATCCAGCGCACACCGCGCTCGATCGCCGCGTGCACGTCCGCGGGGGACACGCTCGGGTTCAGGACGATCGACGGGATGACCCAGGGAGAGCCGGGAGCCAGCTCACTGGTGAACGCCGCCGTGGAGCCTCCATGGGATTTCCAGACCAGGCCCTTGACCCCGGCTCGGCGCGCGGCTTCACGCACCTCGCCGCCATCGCCCCACCGTCCCTCGGCGGCCGACCCAGGGTGTACGTGCAGATCCCAACTGAGCATGATCTCAGTCCATGTAGATGCCGCCGTTGACGTCCACGGTCTCGCCCGTGAGGTAGGACGCCGCCGGGGACACGAGGAAGTTCACGACCTGGGCAACTTCGTCGGGGCGCCCGATCCGCCGAAGCGGGATACCGGCCCCGCGGTCGCGGATGCCCGGCACGTTGTCGAGGAACTGCGTCTCGATGATGCCTGGGGCAACGGCGTTCACTCTGATGCCCTCGGGGCCGAGCTCTCCGGCGAGGGACATGGTCAGGCAGAGGACCGCGGCTTTGGCGGTCGAGTAGGGCGCCCCGATGAGAAGCCCACCTGTCTTGGCGGCCTGTGACGTGAAGTTGATGATGCTCGGGTGCTCGTACGTCGATTTGCGCAGCAGCGGCAGAAATGCCCGGCAGATCCTCACGGTTCCAAACAGGTTGACGTCGTAGACCCGCTGCCAGATCTCATCGGTGGCGTCGTCGAACGACACGGGCGTTCCTGCGCCCGCCGCATTGACAAGTGCATCGATCCGTCCGTACTGATCCAGCACTTGTGCACTGACCGCATCGACGGCCGCGGGGTCGGTGATGTCGCACACAGCGAGCTCCATGTCGGGATTCGCTTGGCGGTCCAGGCCGACGACAGTCCAGCCGTCGTTGCGAAGGACGGTGGTCGTCGCGAGGCCGATGCCGCCTGCGGCGCCGGTGACGACGCAGACGCGGGAGTCAGTTGAGGGCATGAGGTGGGTCCTGTTCGGTGTCGTGGTCCGAGGTGTTCGGGTACGTCGTGATGGTGCTGGTCACCGTGCGTCGTCGGAGCTGGTGGAGAGAGCGCTCGCTGTACCACCCGATGTGAGGTGTCACAAGAACGCGCGGATGGCCGAGGACCGCGGCGAGCGGCCCCTCGGGTGCGAGCCGCGCGTCGAGGCCCAGGCCGCCGAGCGTCCGGTCCTGGATGGCGGCTGCGACTGCGTTCTCGTCCAGCAAGGCGACGCGGGCCGTGTTGACGAGGATCGTGCCCGGGCGCACGCACCGGATGAGCTCCTCGTTGAAGAAGCCGCGGGTGGTTGGGCCCAATTCGCACTGCACGAAGACAATGTCGGCGCGGGCGAGACCCTGCGCGAGACTGACGGCGGTCATCTGAGGATCGAGAGGAACATCGGCTCGTCGGCTGGTGACCATCGTGCGCCAGCCGAGCGTCACGATGCTCTCGGCGAGGTGTCGACCAACGGCGCCGAGCCCGATGACCAGGGCGTTCATGGCGCCGGGACGCGCGTTCTGGGCGATGTACTCCTGCCAGCCGTGGCGCTGCCACTCGACGTTGTCGTGCTGCGGCCCGAGCCGCTGGACCAGCGCGAGACCGAGACCGAGGGTGTGGTTGGCCAGCTCGGCGGTGCAGTAGTCCCTGACGTTGACGACCGCGAGCCGAGCCGTCTCGGCCGCGGCCAGGTCGACGGTGTCTACACCGGTGCCGAAGCGTCCGACGACACGGCACCTCGCGAGGCGTGAGATCAAATCGCGGTCGATGGCTGTGCGCACGTGGACGACCGCGTCCGCGGTGCCGAGCTCTTGCAGGTCCCCGCTCCAGCGCCGCAGCTCCCAGCCCAGCTCTTGAGATGCGGCTGTTTCGACAGTCAGGTCGTCGTCGAGTAGTGAGTCGAGGACGAGGAGAAGCCGGCCCGTCACAGCCATTGTTCGCGCCAGCCGAGCGAGTCGAGCTGTCGGGCGTTGCCGTTCAGCAGGGCAGCTTTGTCGTCGACTTCGAGCGCAGCGAGCAGTGTCTCGTCCGCACAGCTGCCCGCGCCGCGGGACCCGTAGACGAACCGGTGTGCGCCGAAGGTCTCGATACCCGTTGCGAGGTCCACGGGCCCGGCGCGGTTGGTGATCTGGAGGAGTATGTTCGGGCAGCGGTCGAGTAGCCGCCAGATGGCGGTCTGCTCGAACAGCCTGTCTCCGAGCAGGAGGAGCGGCACCTCGGGTGCCGAGCATGCGAAGCTTGCCAGCTCGGCCAATGGGAGCGCTCCGCTTGGGCCCCAGTCGAGCGCCAAGGCATAGCCCTCGCGTTCGCAGATCGCGGGCAACGGCTCGAGCACCCAGTCGACAAGGGGAAACCGATGCCCGGGGATGCCGGGACGGAGCCTGAGCACGCGGGGAGCGCCGGCTTCCATGGCCCTTTGTGCCGCGTGGACGTGCTCCCAAGGATCGGGGGACGGGACGAACACGAACTGCCGGCGTAGGAGCGCTCCGCCGATGGTTGTCTCCGACCACGCCTCGTCGGTCGGGGAGGTTGCCAGGCGAGGAGCAACCCACACCTCCTGCCCGGATCGAGACCCGTCGACGTCTGCCGGTTTCGCGGAGGCGTCCGTGTCCACCTGATCGATCGTCATCGCTGGAACGCCGGCCTCGCGGCAGACAAGATGTGGTCGACGGCGTGCCCAGTTACTGCTGCTGTGTCGGCCCAATGCTCCGCCAGACGAGCTAGGACCTCCGCGGCGGAACCCGCGACGGGAGACGCGCACTCCTGGTCTGCGGCGTACGAGATGGCGTGTCGCAGTTCGGGCGTGCGCCGTCCCGCATGGGTGACGTCGCTCGTCACCAGAACGTCGGCGAAGTCGGCGAAGACACGGCCGAGGTTCTGTTGGATAGAGCGCCAAGCGACTCCCGAGGGATCGAGAACCTTGGCGTTCGCCCTGAACTCCACAACCAGTGCTTCGAGAGGCTTCATGAAGAGGGAGCGGGTGAGTTTGACCGCGGCGGCCTGCCCCACGGTCTCGCCTGCGACATCGACGTCGAACCCGAGTGCGCGCAACGCTGTCGTTGCCGCTACCGATCGCATCCCACTGATAGCCAGAAGTGGCCGATCGACGACCCTGTCGAGGGAGTCGAGCAGGGCAACGTCGATCCAGTCGTCGGCGGTCGGGCCGGCGGTCGCCACCTTCGTCGATGGTGGTGCGCTCGCCCAGTCGAGGATCATCGGCCGGCCTTCGACGTACAAGCGCACGTAAGCGGCGGCATCTGGGGCGACTGACGACGGCACGCACAGGGCGACGTGGGACGCGGCGACGCGCTCCTGTGCTCCGACCTGGCTCACTCGATCGTGTTGCGGCGGTCGCACTCTAGGGGCGTCGTCCCTGACCAGGACTGTGCCACCGGCCGCGAGCACCCGTTCGGCGAGCACCAAGCCGACGGAGCCGTGGCCGACGATGAGCCAGGATCCGACGGTGGGTTTCTCGCCGGTGGTCGCATCGTCCACTGTCGTGATCGGACCTTGCGCGTGCACCGTGTCTTCGCTCCTGACCATCTCGCGGACCTCGATCGAGCCCAGTTGCCGGTTGGACCTCCGAAAGATAGGCACTGGGCCCGAGCTTGCACGCCGTCGAGTTCCGGGTGCCGGAACGGCACGGGACGGTGCTTCGCGATGCCTGACTACGTTGCAGAAAACAAGCAGAGGAGGGTGCGGCATGCCGGGACCAATGAATGGCGTCCGAGTCGTCGAACTGGCCGCTTGGGTCGCCGGCCCGTCGGCCGGTGGAATCCTTGCCGACTGGGGTGCGGACGTCATCAAGGTCGAGCCGCCGGCGGGTGATCCGCTGCGTGCGATCTACACCGAACTCGGTCCGGACGTCGCTTACAACCCCTTCTTCGATCCGGACAACAGGGGAAAGCGGAGCATCGTACTGAACCTCAGGGAGCCCAGGGAGAACCAGCGCGCTCTCGAGCTCATCGCCACCGCAGACGTTTTCCTGACGAACATGCGTGGCGCTGCTCTTCAGCGGCTGGGGCTGGACCATGAGACGCTGCTTGCTCGTGATCCCCGCCTGATCTATGCCTTCATCACCGGGTACGGCCTGTCAGGGCCGACGGCCGCCGCGGGCGCGTTCGACCTCGGGGCCTGCTGGGCTCGGGGCGCGGTCGCTGACCTGCTGTGCGCTCCCGGGCAGGATCTCCCCCTGCAGCGTAGCGGGATGGGTGACCACTTCGCCGGCGTCGCTGCGGCGGGCATGATCAGCGCGGCGCTGTACGACCGCGAGCGCACGGGCGAGGGACAGCTGGTTTCGACATCCCTGGTGCGTGTCGCGGGGTATCAGATGAGCAGCGACCTCAACACGAAGTTGCTTCTCGACTTGGATCCCTCGCATCCTGTGCGTACCGCGCCGGCCAACCCGCTTGCCAACAATTACTCGGCCGCTGACGGGAAGCGTTTCTGGCTCCTCGGGATCGAGTCGGACCGGCACTGGCCCGCGCTGACCAGGATCGTCGAACGACCGGAGTTGGAGAGCGACCGGAGATTTTCGAGCATCCAGGCTCGCTACGAGAACGCCAGCGAGTTGGTCGGCATTCTCGACGTCGAGTTCGCCAAGCGCCCGCGCGAGGACTGGGCGAGGCGGTTCGACAGCGAGGCCAACTTCTTCTGGTCACCCGTCAATGACGTCGCCGATCTGCTGTCCGATCCCCAGACGGAGGCGAGCGGCATGCTAGTCACCACAGAAGACGGATCCGTGGCGCGCCAGATGGTGGCCAGCCCGGTGGACTTCTCGAGGACGCCGGCAGCGGTGCGAACCCGCGCGCCGCGCCTGGGCGAGCACACAGACGAGCTCCTTCAGGAGCTGGCGGGCCACACCGCTGCAACTGTCGCCACGGCGGGTTGAGTTCGGTGGCCCAGACGCGCGAGGAGATCGCGACGCTGCTCACGACGCGGAACAACTGGGGGCGCTGGGGTCCCGACGACCAGCGTGGCGCCGTCAACCTGGTGACCCCCGGGCGAACCCGGGCAGCCGCTGCCGGTGTCGCGACTGGCGAGGTCTTGTCGCTGAGCCGGCCGTTCCCGAAGGATCCGGGTCCGACGAACCCGAAACCGGCCAGCCACTTTGTGATGCGGGAGGCGCGGGGAGCCGGCGGTATGGCGTCGGACTACCTGGGGCTGAACTTTCACGGCCTGGCGTGTACCCACATCGACGCACTGAACCATGCCTGGAGTCTGGAAGGCATGTGGAACGGACGTCAGCCTGACGACGTGCTACGACCCTCTGGCGCGTTGTGGGGAGGCATCGAAGCCTGGGGAGGTGGGATCGTCACTCGGGGTGTACTCCTCGACGTGCCCCGCTACCGCGGTGTTCCCTACGTGACGCAGGATCGGCCGGTGCACGGGGAAGAGCTCCAGGAGATCTGTGCTGCGCAAGGCGTCGAGATGCAACCCGGGGACGCCGTAGCCGTCTACTCCGGCCGGGAAGAGCACGACCGGCATGAGGCACCATGGGGAACGGGCCCGGCCAGGCCCGGACTGCACGCCTCCTGCCTCGGGTTCCTCCGGGATACCGACTGCGCCGTCCTGATCTGGGACATGCTCGACATGGCACCGAACGGCGTCGGAATGGATTGGGCGGTGCATGCGGCCCTCTATGCTTTCGGTACCGCCCTGGTGGACAACGCCCTGCTCGAGCCGCTCGCGAACGCATGCGCCGAGCGTCACCGTTACGACTTCATGTTCGTCGTTGCGCCGCTGCCGGTGGCAGGGGGGACCGGATCTCCGGTGAATCCGCTGGCCGTCCTATGACCAGGCGTCGGAGGCTTCCCTACAACCTTGACGGTTACAGGGCTGCCGCACGGCGGTCGCTGCCCAAGGCGATCTTCGACTTCGTCGACGGGGGAGCGGGTGACGAGTGGACGATGCGTGAGAACCGGGCGGCGTTCGAGCGGCACGCGTTCATGCCGTCGGTGCTCCGGGACGTGAGCGAGTGCTCCCTCACCACAGTCGTAGGTAACCGCGAGATGGCGAGTCCGATCATGCTGGCGCCGGCGGGTCTGGCCGGCATGATCCACCCCGAAGGCGAACGGGCACAGGTCCTGGCCGCTCGACGCCACGGGGTCATTGCGATCACCTCGTCCGCGTCGACGTACTCGTTCGAGGAGCTGACCGAGGCGGTGCCTGACCACCTCCCGTGGTTCCAGCTCTATCCCTACAAGGACCGCGGTTTCTACGGCGAGATGGTGTCCCGCGCAGCGACCGCGGGTTTCACCGGACTCTGCCTGACCGTCGACGCGTCGGCGCCGGGCAAGCGCGAGCGTGACCTCGCCAACCATCTGAGCGTCCGTCCGCTCCGCGTTACGTGGGGCAATGTCGCCGGTGCCGCACGCCACCCCTTGTGGCTGGCCGGGCTCCTCAGGGAGCGACGCCTCGTCGCGCGGATGTCGACCGAGGCGCTCGGTCAGCGCCGGCCGCCGCTGCGTAGCTTGCTGCGTTCGGCCGGTGATTCCGCCGCGAATCTCGTCGAGCTCCTTCCGCGCCAGGCGACCTGGGACGATCTGGAATGGCTGCGCGAGACCTGGTCCGGGCCTCTGGCGGTGAAGGGCATCGCGAACCCCGAGGACGCCAAGCATGCGGCACGCCTCGGAGTGGACGCGATCGTCGTGTCGAACCATGGCGGCCGGCAACTGGACGGGATGCCGTCGACACTCGACCTCCTCCCGCGGGTGCGTGACGCCGTGGACGACCGGGTCGACCTCATCCTCGATGGAGGGGTACGTCGGGGCGCCGACATCGTGAAGGCGCTGTGTCTTGGCGCGCGCGCCTGCATGATAGGACGGCCCTGGGTGTACGGCCTGGCCGTCGCGGGCTTGCCCGGCGTGAGTGGGGTGCTGAAGATCCTGGAGGAGGAGATGGCCACCACGATGGCGCTGCTCGGTGTCCGGGACGTTACTCAGCTCGGCGATTCCCAGCTCGCCTGACTGAACTGCATGCGGCACAGTGCGAGCACCGCTGCCTCGGTCTCGGCGATCGTTCGTGCGTTGTCGTCGGGCACCGACCGCACGGCGAGGTGCAGCCGGGAGGCGTCGCTCTCTTGGCCGAAGTGGTCCAGGAGCAATGCCATGGCCGCATAGGCTCCACGAGGATCCGCGCGCTCGACAGGCGTCGCGGCCACCCGTGCTGCAGAGGCATGGAGCGGCTCGAACAGTGAAGGTCGCCGGCCGCCGGCATTGAGGTCCGCCGAACCTGATCGGTGCAAAGAGCCGGTCACCGCTCCGGCCACGTCGGTGACGATGTCGCCGAAGAGGTTGTCCGTCACGAGCACGTCGAACTGGGATGCATCCTCGATCAGCCGGACACAAGCGGTGTCCACGTCGGCGTAGGTGCAGTCGACGTCGTCGTAGCACGTCGAGAGGCTGTCGAGTGTGGAGGTCCAGATGCCCCCGGAGTACTCGAGGACACTCGCCTTGTGCACGAGCGTCAGCTTCTTCCGCCGCCTGCGTGCCAACTCGAAGGCGTACCGCAAGCAGCGGTCGACACCGAAGGCAGTCGTCACGGATCCCTGGGTCGCCACGGCGTCCCGGGTCCCAGGCCGGAGGACGCCGCCCTCCCCGATGTAGCCGCCCTCGGTGTTCTCACGGACCACGGCAACGTCGACGTCGCTGTCTCCGATGTACCGACGCAGGTTGACGTACAGGTCGAGCTCCGCGCGAAGTCTGAAGATGATCCCTCGCTCAAGAATCCCGCGCGGGATGCCGTTGGCTCCGACCGGAGGCGACCCGACCACGAGGGCGTCCATCGTTCGCAGTTCCGCGAGCACGTCCTCCGGCAGCACGTCACCCGTCGCGAGGAACCGTCGAGCCCCGAGGTCGAACTCCGTGACGTCGATGGGGTGCCCCACAGCTTCCAGGACGCGGAGCGCCGAGGTAGCGACTGCACGACCGTGCTCTGTCACGGGAATCAGGCCGATCGACCACGCCATGGATGGAGCCTCCGGATGGGTCGTTCCGGCCGCGACCCTTTGTTGCTGGGACGGTAGCGGCCCGGCCTGTCCCCGCCGTCATGGACGTCCCGGCCACCGGAATTCCGGTTCGCCTGTGCAGTGCCTCGCGAGCAAGATCGGCACCAGCAGTATCCCCGGACCGGACTCGCGGCCGGACCAGCGGTGGCGCGCTCTTCGAACTCGATGGACGGCGGAAGGAATCGCTATGGAAAAGATCATGATCATCTCCTCGGACGGGCACGCGACAGGTCGTGTCGACGACTACGGGCCGTACCTCGACCCCGAGTTCCGGGAGGAGTACGACGACTACTGCGTGGAGTTCAAGAAGCAGCCCCGATACGCCTTCGACCCCGAGGTCTTCAAGCTCCGCGCCGACCCGGACGTCGTGGAGGAGTGGGACCGGGAGGTCAATGCGGCCGGTGTCATGGAGGGCAAGTGGGACATGGACGTCCGGCTTGCCGAGATGGATAAGCACGGCGTCGTCGCCGACATCATCTTCCCCGACTTCGGCAAGCCTTTCGAGCTCCACTCCGCCACGCAGGGCGCCAAGGAAGGCGCGAAGCCGCTCGGATTCAAGCACAAGCAGGCTTCGGACCGCGCCTACAACCGCTGGCTGGTCGACTTCACCTCGCCTGCGCCCGAGCGTTTCGCCAACGTCGCGATGATCGAGTTCGACGACGTCGACGCCGCCATTGCGGACCTGCACTGGGCGAAGGAGCAGGGTTTCAAAGGTGTTCTGTGCCCCATGTTCGAGACCAACGAGCCGCTCTTCGACAAGAAGTTCGACCCGGTGTGGAGCACCATTGAGGATCTGGGACTGATCCTCAACTCGCACGGCGGCATGTCCTCGACCAACCGCAGCGGTGAGCGCGACATCGCCGTCGACTCGATGCCTCATCCGGCGTGCATCCTCCCGATCATGGCTCGCCACATCGAGTTCTTCACCCACGAGATCCTCGACCAGCTGATCTTCTGCGGAGTGTTCGAGCGCCACCCGAACCTCAAGGTCGTCTTCACCGAGCAGGGCTCGGCATGGGTACGGCCGAAGCTCGCGGCAGCGGACTACACGTGGAAGGGCAGCTACGTGCGCAGCGACCTGCGCGATGTCGTCAAGCACTCTCCGACTGAGTACTTCCAGCGACAGTGCTGGATCGGGTCGTCCCTGTTGTCGAGACACGAGGTCGCCATCCGGCACGACATCGGTATCGACAAGATGATGATCGGCACCGACTTCCCGCACCTCGAGGGCATGTGGCACCCCTCTGTCACTGAATACCTGCGGGCCACGTTCGGGGTCAACCACGTGCCCGTGGACGAGGCACGACCGATGATGGGCACCACCGCCGCCAAGGTCTTCGACTTCGACCTGGACAAGCTCGCTCCCATCGTCGAGCGGATCGGTCCCGACGCCGACGTGGTGCTGTCGGAGCCCGGTAGCGATCTCTACCCGCGCGGCGATGTTCACAAGCCCGCCGCCGGCGCTCTCGTCTGAGCTGCGAGCCACCAACCACCTTGTCCGTGTGACAACCGCGGGAGAGCGGCGGGTTCCGCGGACACGCCTGTCGACGATTCTTCGCGTCGCCGTCATTGGTGACGCGCGTAGGAGCAGCTGCCATGCCTGGAACGAATGACACCTTCGACTTCGACGTCATCGTCGTCGGTGCCGGACCCACCGGACTGACACTCACGATCGACCTAGGGCGCCGCGGCGTCCGTTGCCTGATCGTCGAGCGTGAGCCGACGCCGGCGCCGTGGCCCAAGATGGACCGATCCAACGCGCGGACCATGGAGATCTATCGCCGGATCGGGATCGCCGATCGCGTGCGAGCGCTCGGCTATCCCGCGGACAACCCGATGGACATCGTACTGGCG
Organism: Kribbella aluminosa; assembly: GCF_017876295.1. NCBI lineage: Bacteria > Bacillati > Actinomycetota > Actinomycetes > Propionibacteriales > Kribbellaceae > Kribbella > Kribbella aluminosa. Next base: position 2,563,529 of record NZ_JAGINT010000001.1, read on the forward strand.
AAGACGCTGAACGAGCCCGCGGTGGCTGTGCAGGAGTTCCCCTCGGTTGCGGAGCGGCGGGATCAGATCGCGGCCTGTTCGGACGGCGGCCTTCCGCTCGAGCCCTATCAGCTGGTCTCGCAGAACACGATCGAGCCGCTGCTGCGCGACGTCGCCGAGCATGAGACGCCCAACACGACCGTCAGGTATGCGACCGAGCTGATCGACTTCAAGCAGGACACCGACGGCGTCTCTGTCGTCGTACTCGACGCGGCGGGCGAGGAGCACACCTATCGGTGCGCCTTCCTCGTCGGCGCCGACGGCGGCGCGAGTACCGTACGCAAGAAGTTGGGCATCAAACTGCAGGGGCGTGCCGCGATCCGTGAAATCAGGCAGGTGATCTGTCGCTCCGAGGACATGTACGAGCGGATGGTGATCACGAAGGGTCGGCACTACCACTTCGTCGGCAGCGACGACGGGCTGGTTGTCCACGGCGATCGCAAGGAGATGTCGTACGGCACGTCGCTGCCCGAAGACACCGACTTCGAGTCGCACATCCGTGGGCTCATCGGCTTCGACTGTGACCTCGAGATCCTCACGGTGAACACCTGGCGACCTCATCTCTTGCTCGCCGACAGTTATCGCGACGGCCGGGTATTCCTGGCAGGGGACGCGGCGCACCTCGTCATCCCGACCGGCGGGCTAGGGATGAACACCGGTATCGGCGACGCGATCGACCTCTCCTGGAAGCTCGCGGGTGTCGTCAACGGCTGGGGAGGCGAGGGCCTGCTGAACGGCTACGAGCTCGAACGACGACCGGTGGGGAGGCGGAACATCGAGGCCTCCGGATGGGCGACCGACGGTGCCGCCTTGTACCGGCAGATCTCGAGCACCTACGTAGAGTCCGAGGGCGAAGCCGGCAAGGCCGCTCGGGAACGGCTTGTCGACTCGTTCCTCAACGACCACGGCCGTATGCACGGCATGGTGGGCGTGGAAACCTGTTACTCGTACGCCGGCTCTCCCCTCGTCGTGCATGAACCGGGCAATGTTCCCTTCTGGGAGTTCAGCCGGATCGAGCCGCACGGGCGCCCGGGCATCCGGATCCCGCACATGTGGCTCAAGGACGGTTCGCCGCTGCAGGACTCGCTCGGCCTCGACTACACACTGCTCGACCTGACCGGCGGTGCGGACACGAGCGTGTTCGAGGAGGCCTTTCGCTCCCTCGCTGCGCCGCTCCTGGTGGTCCGGATGGACGAGCCACAGCTACGCGATTTCTACAACGGCTCGCTGTTCCTCATCCGGCCTGACCTGCATATCGCTTGGCGTGGCGACGTTGTGCCCAGTGATGCCGGCGCCGTGGCGGACATCGCCACGGGCCACGGCGCCGGCTACCGCCCCTGATCGATACGTCTGGCGGTCATGCGCGGGCCTGCTCGGGCGACCGACCGCGGCTCGAGGTCATCCCAGCTCTCCGAGCATCGGTCGGCTCCCCGCTAGGAACTCGGAACCTTCGATCTGCGGGGCGCAAACAAGCGCCGGATCGAGTTCTTGGTGACCTTCTTCCCGTCGAGCGTCATCAGCTGACGTCGCTTGACCGTGAGGCCCTCAGGGAGCGTTCCATCCTTGAGCATGCGGATCGGACAGCGCTTGCACCTGCTCCTGGATTCGCAGCACTTCGACTTAGGGAGTGCTTTCATTCTCACTTTCCTTCCCGCCATCCCATCAGTCTTGTGGCTGGCCAGATGAGATTCACCTCAGCGTTCGGGTGGATGGAATCGTGGGTCGACCAGCAGGACGCCGACGAGCCTCGTCCGTTCCGGCACCTGTACGACCTTCCGGGGCGGCTGATCCGCCGGCTTGATCCCCGAAGTGGCCTACCTGGGGGCGGTCTGGTCGCTTCATCAGACATTCGCCGTCGCCTGAGGTATCCAGTCGGACGGCGAGATGCAGCGTTGCGCGCCCCAACTTGACACGGCTCCCAGGAGTGGATCTGAGGATTCCGGTCGGTGGAACACCCACAGGAATCCTTCGATCGGCACAGACAGCATCGGCGCATGATCCGAGCGATCGAAGCCTCGGAGAGGCAGGTGGATGTAACGTGCTGACGCTTTGGCTCGGCATCTGTATCGGCTCCGTCTACGTGCTGGTAGCGACGGGCTTCAACCTGGTTTTTGTCGCCTCGGGGACGTTCAACTTCGCCCAACCTCAGTTCCTGGTTCTGGGCACATTCCTGGCCTACGCTGCCGTCTTCACCTGGCACGTCTCGGCCTGGGTCGCGCTACCCGTCGGACTGGTTGCAGGAGCTGCCATCGGGGCGGCCGAAGAACGGCTGGCCATCCGCCCAGTGATGTCCAACGGCGTCAACGCGGAACTGGTCACGATGGTCGGCTGGTCGGTGACGATGCAGGGAATCGTTCTTCTGATCTGGAAGGAGAATCCTCTCGCCGTCAAGGGCATCGCTGGAGACCAGGTGTTCACGGTGCTGGGCACCCGCATTACGGCCGGCCAGGGGTTGCTCGTCCTCGTCGCGTTGGCTCTGGCCCTCGGACTGCATCTGTGGTCGCACCGGACGAGGTTAGGCATCGCGAGCCTCGCAACGTCTGAAGACCGCGATGTCGCCATGCTGCGCGGCATCAATGTGCCTCGCCTGGCTGTCGGCGCATTCGCCGCCGCCGGCGGACTCCTCGCCGCGATGGGTCCCATCGCCGGACCAACGACCTTCGCCGTCTACAGCCTCGGCGACACGGTCGTGCTCTATGCCTTCCTGGCGATGGCGATCGGCGGCTTCGGACACAACATCGGCGCGATCATCGGCGGTCTCGGGCTTGGGATCTTCCAAGCGGAGATCTCCCTTCACTGGGGCGACAAGTGGATCAGTGTGCTGACGTTCACCCTCCTGCTGTCGGTGCTCCTCCTGCGTCCCCAAGGGCTGTTCGGCGAGCGGAACGAGAGGGTCGTATGACTTCCTGGCTGGAGCGAGTCCCGTCCTGGTTCCTTCCCCTGGCTATCGGCCTCGCGCTGATCGCCGTGCCCTGGTACGGGACTGACCCACTGTGGGTTCGCCAACTGACCCTGATCGCCATCTACACCATGCTTGTCGCCGGGCTGAACATCACCTTCGGATACGCAGGTCTGCTGTCGCTGGGGCAGGTGGCGATGTTCGCGCTCGGCGCGTACACGACCGGAATCCTGATGATCCACGGGTGGTCCATGCTGCCCAGCCTCGCTGTGGCCGTGGCAGCCTCCGGTGTCATCGGCCTCATCACGGGTCTGCCCGGACTCAGACTGGGCGGCTGGGGTCTCGGCATGACATCGTTCTTTCTGGTGCTCCTGATCCCCGACATCACCCAGATCTTTACCAAGCAAACCGGGGGCCTCTTCGGGCTCACAGCTGTCCCGCCCGCCACCATCGGTGGTCACCAGCTCGACAAGAACGAGTTCTACGCGGTGTGCACCATCGCGATGGTCGTGGTCGTTGCCCTGCTTCGCAACCTGATGCGGTCGTCCTTCGGCAACTCCTTGCGCGTCCTGCGACGGAGCCCCGTGCTCGCGACATCGCTCGGACTCAACATTCATCTCCTGAAAGCCAAGGCCTTCGTCATCTCGTCGCTGCCGGCCGGCCTGGGCGGCGGCCTCGTCGTCAGCCTCGACCACTACATCGCGCCAACTTCGTTCACCCTGACCCTCGGAGTCCTGATCATCGCTGCTTCGGTCCTCGGCGGGTCCGAGAGCATCTACGGAGCATTCTTCGGAGTCGCCGTCATTCGGCTCGGTACGTGGCAGGTGACCGCGTTCGAGAAGTACTCGTTGGTTGCCTACGGCCTCTTCCTGGTCCTCGGCGGCGTCTTCTTCTCGCAAGGTATCGCCGGCCTTGCCGAGCGAAAGGCCGGCCGGTGGCACTCCGCGCGCTCGCGCTTGAAGCCCCCAGCCGGGACGCGCGCCGCACCGCGGCTCAGAACTCAGGCACCAAACGTCATGCCTATCCCCGGCAGCCCACTGGAAGTGCGCGGCCTGACCAAACACTTCCAGGGCAACCAGGCATTGAACGACGTATCCATCGCGGCACTACCGGGTCAAGTCACCAGCCTCGTGGGCCCCAACGGATCGGGTAAGACCACCCTGCTGAACCTGATCTCTGGTCTCTATCGCCCGACCGCCGGCGAGGCGACGCTCGCCGGCGAGCGGCTCTCCGGTCGCCCACCACATCTTGTGGCCCGACGCGGCGTAGCCCGCACCTTCCAGACGCCCGTACTCCCGGACGGCATGACGGTGCTCGAGGCAGTGGCGTCGGCACGCTATGCAAAGGATTCGGTAAGCATCGCGACGACGATCCTGCGTCTGCCCGCGAACCGGGCTGCCGAGCGATCCCGCGAGGCAGCGGCCCGCCAGGCGCTGCGACGTGTGGGGTGTGAAGATCTCGCCGACCAGGACGCGTCCGGCCTTGCCTTGGGCAGCCGTCGACGCGTCGAGGTCGCCCGCGCTCTGGCCGGCAACCCTCACCTCATCCTCCTTGACGAGCCGGCATCGGGCCTCGACGAGGGTGAAGTAGAGGAGTTGGCGTCCGTGATTCGCCAAGTCGCGGCGGCAGGCGGCACGGTCCTCCTCGTCGAACACAACTTCAACATGGTCTGTTCGGTGTCGGACCAGATCTACGTCCTCGAATCCGGCCGTCTGCTCGCGCAGGGCACTCCCGACGAGATCCAGCGCAACCAAGTTGTGGCGGAGAGCTACCTCGGGCAGCTACCCGACGCCGATCAGCTCGGAGCGCCGATCCGTGCAGGGGAATGACGTGTCTTCATCATCAGTCGCACCGCTGCTAGAGGTGAACGACCTCAGCGCGGGCTACCGCGACCTGGTGGCAATCCGCGACATCTCGCTCAGCGTTCACCCAGGCAAGGTCACCGTCCTGTTGGGTCGCAACGGCGCAGGCAAAAGCACAACGCTGCTGACCATCGCGGGCCTCGCCAAACGCACCGCCGGCCAGATCCTCCTTGACGGAGTCGATATCACCGACAGACCGCCCCACGTGCGCACGGCCCTAGGGATAGCGCTCGTGCCGGAGAACAAGCGGATCTTCCGGCGCCGAACTGTCGAGGAGAACCTCGCCATCGGCGGGTACATCCTTCGACGTGGCGAACGACGAGCGGCCGTGCGAAACGCGTACGACCGATTCCCGATGCTGCACGCCAAGCGGCACGAGCCGGCCGGCGGTTTGAGCGGCGGACAGCAACAGATGCTGTCGATCGCTCAGGCGCTGATGCCCGGACCACGTGTTCTCATGCTCGACGAGCCCACCGCGGGCCTGGCACCGGTGATCGTCAAGGACGTCCTCGAGATCCTCGGATCCATCAAGGCCGAAGACGTGGGTGTTTTGCTGGTCGAGCAGCTCGTCGACCAAGCGATGACGGTGGCGGATCGCGTGGTCCTGCTCGATCACGGTCGGGTCCAGTCCAGCGCAGAGGCGGACGGTCTGCACAACTTCGAGGAACTGCGGAACGTGTATCTCGGGGGTAGGCCGGATGACCAGCCGTGATCGCGACGGTGTGCGTTCCGCCGACCGGTACTGAGACGCGCGCCAGAAGGCACAGCAACCCTACGTTCCCCATGAGCCCCGTGATATGGCGCTCGCCCGGCCCGGACAGGTTTCGGCAGAAGAAGGGGAGCGTGACAGTGCACAAAGTGATTGCTGGGATGCTGGGGGCCTTGGTGGTTCTTGCCGGCTGCGGCACCGCGAAAGACTCAAGTTCTGGAGATGCGAGCGGTCCCTTCCAGGTCCTCGTTGTCACCGGGACCTCGGGTGCCTACGCACAGTTCGCGAACGCGAACGTGACGGGCATCAAGGCGGCCGCCAAGGTCATCAACGAACGTGGTGGGATCGACGGTCGCAAGGTCGAGATCAAAGTTGTCGACGATCAGAGCGACGCAACTCAAGCGGTCAGCCTTCTTCAGCAGGAGCTGGCCCGGTCACGACCCAACCTGGTGTGGTTCTTCACCATTGGCGAGGGACAAGCGCTGATGCCGATCTTGAACGGCGAGAAGGTCCTGGTGGTGACGAATTCGGGCGATCCGCTCGCGGACCCAGCGAAGTACCCCTACCTCACGTCTCTCGCCGCCGACCAGAAGGCACCGTACGTCGCCATGCGCCAGCGGCTGGAAGCTGAGGGGGCGAAGAAGGTCGGATTCATCACCACCAACGACGGTGTCGGTCAGGTTGACTGGCCGGCCTTCCAAGAGGCGATGAAAGGGTCAGGCATGACTCTGTTCAACGAGCCGGTGAATCTGAACTCTCTCAACGTCACGCCCAACATGCTGTCGTTGAAGAACAAGGGCATCGACCACCTGGTGGTCGAGTCGTATACCGCCCTGACGTCGTACATCTTCTCGGCTCGGACCGCGGCCGGCATGGACGACATTCCCACGATTGGCGACTCGCCGGTTGCGCAGACGGACCCAGCCAAGGCGATCGCGCCCGCGGACCAGAAGAACGTCGTACTGGTGGCCGCGAATCCGCAGGTCGAGGGAGGTGTGTCGGGGGCGGGCTGGGACAAGATGGTCGGCGCTCTCAAAGCCACCGGCGGCATCTCCGTGGTCCAGTCGCAGGCCACGGTCTACACCGGGCTGCAGGCGATCGCCGCGGCTGCCGCGAAGGCCGGCTCGACCGATCCTGGTGACATGATCAAGGTGCTGAGAGGAAAGCTCGAGAGTCCCGAGTTCACGTTCCCGCAGGTCTGGGAGCCGGTGAGCCCGACGTCCAACCTGCTCAAGTCGCCTCCCAAGGACTTCAACTTCGTCAAGGTCGCCCCCTACAACGAGATCGGGCAGTTCCCCGCCGGTGCTGTCGTGCACTAGCCGCGGACGGCGAGGCGTCCGCCACGAAGGTGGAATCCACAGCCGTTCCAGTCTGTCGACCGCTGTCGAGCTGACGCTTGAGACGCCCACCATGCTCATGTATCGCCCAAGGAGGAGAACACTATGGAAGGCTCGAGACCAGCACCCGTCGGCACGGGTCATCCCAGCGGCCGTGCCCCCCAACCGTCGCGGCTGGCGGACCCGGCGCTCCATCAGGTCGATCCAACCGATCCGTGGAGCAGTTGGAGCTGGCTGACGAACGCGACGCCTGTGGTGCGATTGGCGGACGAGGGCGAGTCGGCTCGCTGGCACCTGCTGGGCTACGAGCAGATGAAGGAGGCCCTCCAGGATCCGGTTCTGTTCTCGAGCCGGAACACCGCCGAGGCATTTGGCCGATCCTCCTTCGAACTGATCCCGGGGGAGCTCGATCCCCCGGAGCATCGCAGGTACCGCCAACTGTTGAACCCGGCCTTCGCGCCGGGCGCGATCAAGGTCCTGGAGCCGGCCATCAGGCAGGTGTGCAACGAGCTCATCGACGGCTTCCAGGACCGCGGCGGATGCGATCTCATCGCGGACTTCGCCTTCCTCTTCCCGACGACGATCTTCCTGCGCATGCTGGGGTTGCCGGACGACCGGCGCGACGAGTTCGTGGACTGGACCCACCGCTTCACGCGTCCTACCTCGCCCGAAGATCGGCAGGTGGTCCAGGACCTCATCGACAGAACACTCGGCGACGTCTTCGCAGCTCGACGTGACCAGCCGCGTGAGGACATGGCGTCGTTCCTGGTGACCTGCGAGCTGGACGGCCGGCCTCTGGAGGTCCGAGAGCTGCTGGGGATCGGACGGCTCCTGTTCATCGCCGGCCTCGACACGGTGGCGGCCACCCTGGGGTGGTGCTTCCATCACCTGGCTTTTCAACCGGGGCAACGACGCCACCTCATCGAGCACCCTGACAGCGTCCCGTTGGCCGTCGAGGAGTTCCTGCGGTACTACTCGGTCGTCACGAGTACCCGGTCGGTGTCTGAGGATACCGAGCTGACCGGATGCCCCATCAAGAAGGGCGACATCGCCGTCGTGCCACTCGCACCGGCGAATCGGGATCCGAGATCATTCCCCGATGCCGACGAGTTCCTGATCGAACGCCGACCGAATCGGCACGTCGGTTTCGGTCTGGGACCACATCGCTGCCTGGGCGCCCATCTTGCTCGCACCGAGCTGAGGATCGCGCTCGAGGAGTGGCACAGGCGTATCCCAGACTATGTCGTACCTGATGGAGTGGAGCTGCCGTCCTCGGGTTTCGATGCGTTGTACGGTGTGGGGACCTCGGTCCCGATGCTGGATTCGCTCCCACTGGTGTGGAAGTAGGCCGGAGATGCGGATTCGCGTAAATCACGATCGATGCACCGGCCATGCGCGCTGTAACGCCCTCTCGGAGGAGATCTACCCCCTCGACGACGTCGGATACTCGGCTGTCGTCGATGCTCAGGTCCCGGTGGGTAGCGAGTCGATCGCCCGCGAGGGCGCCGACACGTGTCCCGAAGGGGCGATCGAGGTCATCGACGACTGCTGACGAATGCTGGGCGCTCAGTCTGCCCTGCCTCCGAGTTCGGCCGTTGTCCATAGGAACGACGCGATCGACAACGAGACCCCGATCGACGAGAGGGAGCGACAAACGTGAACCATCTAGAAGCTCTGGTGGAGGAGCTCGGTGATCGCGTCGTCACCGATGCAGAGCGGATGGAGAAGTATCGCTGGGACCGTGCCAACGATCCGGACGCCGGCGTTCCGCTCGCCGTGGTGCGCGCCGGATCGACCGAGGACGTCCAGGCGGCGATGCGGTTCGCGGCCGCCCACGGCGTCCCCGTCGTGCCGCGCGGGGCGGGTTCGGGACTGTCCGGCGGGGCGTCGGCCGTGCCCGGCTGCCTGGTGTTGTCTACCGAGCGGATGACCGAGATCGAGGTGGACCCGGTCACCCGCACCGCGGTCGTGCAGCCCGGGCTGACGAACGCGCAGGTGAAGGCAGCTGCGGCCGAGCATGACCTCTGGTATCCGCCGGACCCGTCGTCCTTCGAGATCTGCTCGATCGGCGGCAACATCGCCACCAACGCGGGCGGCCTGTGTTGCGTCAAGTACGGCGTCACCACCGACTACGTGCTGGGCCTGACCGTTGTGCTCGCCGACGGCACCGCAGTCCAGCTCGGCGGCGCGAGGCTGAAGGATGTCGCGGGACTGTCGCTGACGAAGCTGTTTGTCGGCTCCGAAGGGACGCTTGGGATCATCACCGAAATCGTGCTGCGGCTGATCCCGAGGCAGCGACCGCCTGCCACGCTCGTCGCGGTGTTCGCGACGCTCGACGACGCCACCAACTCAGTCCTCGCGATCACCAGGCGGCTGCGACCTTCGATGCTCGAGTTCATGGATCGGCCAACGATCCACGCGGTCGAGGACATGACAAAGATGGGGCTCGACCGCGAGGCCGCAGCGATGCTGGTCATCCAGTCCGATGAGCCGGCCGGCCACGCAGCTACCGAGTGCGAGCTGATTGCGTCGCTCTGCGAGGAGAACAACGCTACCGAGGTCTTCGCCACCGACGATCCGGACGAGGGCGAGGCCTTCGTCGCCGCCCGCCGGAACGCGATCCCGGCCGTCGAGCGGACAGGCACGCTTCTTCTCGAGGATGTCGGCGTACCGGTTCCGCGACTCGGCGCCCTTGTGAACGGCACCGCCGACATCTCCGCGAAGCGCGAGGTCACGATCGCCGTGATCGCGCATGCCGGCGACGGAAACACCCATCCTCTGATCGTGTTCGACCCCAGCGACCCGGACATGGCCGAGCGTGCGCGGACGGCGTACGGCGAGGTGATGGAGCTCGCGATGTCACTAGGTGGAACGATCACGGGCGAACACGGCGTGGGCCGATTGAAGCGCCCGTGGCTTGCTGACTACCTCGGCCCGGATGTGTTGGCGCTCAACCAGAAGATCAAGGACGCCCTCGATCCTCAAGGCATCCTCAACCCCGGTTCGGTCTTCTAGATTGGCACGTTCCGATGTCCGGAACGATGTGCTGCCGCGGGCGGCGGGGGGAGCGAGGGTGCCGCGTGGAGTTAGTAGTCGGGGTAACGCACTCAGATCGGGTGGTGTCGGCATAAGGAGCCGGTATCTCAGTCCTGACCAGGCGCTACCGATGAGCGGAGGCGACCACGATGGCAACGATTCTTCTGATCGGGACCTTGGACACCAAGTGGGCGGAGTACGCCTTTGTGCGTGACCGGCTGACCGATGCCGGGGTGGCTACCATCGTGGTTGATGTCGGCGTCCAGGGCGAGCCCGGTTTTCGCCCGGACATCACGCGCGAGGAGGTGGCCGGCTCTGTCGGCGCTGACGTCGTCGCACTGGCCGAGGCCGGCGACCGGGGCGCGGCGGTCGCCACCATGGCTCGCGGCGCAGCCGAGTGGGTTGCCAAGCTGCACCGCGAGGGTCGCTGCGACGCCGCACTGGCGCTCGGTGGCACCGGCGGTACGTCGCTGGCCTCGCAAGCCATGCGAGTGTTGCCTCTCGGCGTACCCAAAGTGATCGTGTCGACCGTCGCGTCCGGCGACACCGGCCCTTACATCGGCGAGAGCGACCTGGTCCTGATGCCCAGCGTGGTCGACATCGCCGGTGTAAACCGTCTATCGACCCGCATTCTGGCGAATGCGGCGGCGTCGGTGGCAGGCATGGCCACTACGACACAGCCGCCGGACACCGGTACCAAGCCGGTGATCGCGGCCAGCATGTTCGGGGTCACCACGGCCTGCGTGACCGCAGCCCGAGAGAGGCTAGAGGAGCTTGGCTACGAGGTGCTGGTGTTTCACATGACCGGCGCCGGCGGCCGGACGCTCGAATCGCTCGCTCATGAGGGCTACCTCGCTGGTGTCCTCGACATCACCACCACTGAGCTCGCCGACGAGCTCGTGGGCGGCGTCTTCTCAGCCGGGGCCAAACGCTTGACCGGGGCTGCTGCGGCTGGTGTGCCCCAGGTGGTCTCGGTCGGGGCGCTGGACATGGTGAACTTCGGGCGTAAGGACACGGTGCCACCGCAGTTCGCCGACCGGAATCTCTATCTGCACAACCCGAACGTCACTTTGATGCGGACAACTCCGTCGGAGTGCGCCGAGCTTGGCAAGCGGCTCGCCGAGCGGGTCAGTGCCGCTACCGCTCCAGCCGCCGTATTCCTGCCGCTGCGGGGTGTCTCCTCGATCGCGACCGAGGGCGGACCGTTCCATGACGCCGACGCCGACGAGGTGTTGTTCAGCGCGATCCGGCGGCACTTGAATCGGGACGCAGTGGAGATCGTCGAGTCCGACAAGGAGATCAACGACCCGGATTTCGCCATTGCTATGGCGGAGAGGCTCCATCAGATGGTCAAGGCGACAGCCAGCTAGCACACGTCATTCAGGTAGAGGGGAAGTAGGATGCCAGGCTTCACCCGTACTCAAGTCCTCGACCGACTGCGGGACAAGATCGACAGGGGCCGACCGGTGATCGGTGGCGGCGCCGGCACAGGGTTGTCGGCCAAGTGCGAAGAGACCGGAGGGATCGATCTCATCGTGATCTACAATTCCGGCCGCTATCGGATGGCCGGCCGCGGCTCGTTGGCCGGTCTACTCGCTTACGGCAACGCCAACGACGTGGTTGTGGAGATGGGCCGGGAGATCCTCCCGGTGGTCACGAACACCCCGGTCCTAGCCGGGGTCAACGGTACCGACCCGTTTTACAACCCCGAGTTGTTCATTCAGGCGTTGATCCGGCAGGGTTTCTCCGGTGTACAGAACTTCCCGACCGTCGGCCTGATCGACGGCACCTTCCGCTCGCACCTTGAGGAGACCGGCATGGGTTTCGGTCTGGAGGTGGAGATGATCCGGGTAGCCCACCAGAACGGCGCTTTCACGACGCCGTACGTGTTCTCCGCAGCGGACGCCGTTGCGATGGCCGAGGCCGGCGCCGACGTGATCGTCTGTCATATGGGCCTGACGACTGGCGGGTCAATCGGCGCCGAGACGGGGCGGTCGCTAGACGAATGTGTGACCGCTGCGAACGAGTGGGCCGAAGCCGCTCGCTCAGTCCGCGACGACGTGATCGTCCTCGTCCACGGAGGTCCAATTGCCGAGCCAGAGGACGCGGAGTACGTGCTGAGTCGGACCATCGGAACGCACGGCTTCTACGGTGCCTCGTCGATGGAGCGGCTACCCACCGAACTGGCAATCGCCGAGCGAACGCGAGAGTTCAACCGGATCACCCCTGGGAACTGGGGCCGGCGCTGAGCTCGACGCGGTCCCATCTCCAGCATCTGGGCATCGATTCCTCGAATCGACGGCGTTGCCTGCAATCCGCGGCGGGAGCGTTGGCCGGGTGATGGGACGGCCGTCCAGGTGTAGCAGCTCCAGCAGCCGTTGGTTCGTCGCCTGTCGAGTGCTCCGGTCCTGCCGCCAGATCACCTCACGAAGCCTCGCTGATGCCTTGGAGCCGGTGACTTCGCTGCCGTCGTACAGGACGTTTCCTTGCACAATGCGCCCGCCTTCAGGCAGCAGGCCGAGGATCGCGCGAGGGCACCGGGATCTCCGCGAAGCGCGAGGTCACCATCGCCGTGATCGCGCACGCCGGCGACGGAAACACCCCATCCTCTAGGACGCCCTCGATCCCCAAGGCATCCTCAACCCCGGTTCGGACTTCTAGATTGACACGTTCCGATGTCCGGAACGATGCGTTGCCGCAGAAGGTGCGTCGGGCGAAGGTGCCGTGTCTGGAGGCAGATGTCGGGGCAACGCAGCCGATGAAGGGCAACACCCTCGACGGTGCCCGTCCCGAGCTGTGGTGAATCGCTGCGCCGAGCAGACGCGGCCCGCCGGTACGCCGCAACCGGCTTCGCCGCGCAAAGCTCTCATCCCTCGAGGGCGGCATGGTCGTCGAAGTCCCCGAGCTCCACCTGACGCCCTGACTGTTGCGCGGTGCATCGGATCGCGGGAATCGGTCAGATTCTGTTCGCAAAGCTAGTGATTGGTTGGATTATTGGACAACTTGGGCTTGGTGACCCATGACCATAGCTATGTAGAAGACTTTGCGCCCGACGCGAACGTGCTGCCTCCGCGCGCTTGGCTGGACGACGCGTCTGCGCGATTGTCGTTGAGTGGTGACTGGACTTTCCGGCTGTCGCCGAGTGTGGCGGACGCGCCGGATGACCTGAAGGATCCCGACACCCGTGGGTGGGACACGATCGCCGTCCCGGGGCACTGGCAGCTCAGTGGGTACGGCGCGCCCGCATACACGAATGTGGTCTATCCGTTCCCGCTCGAGCCGCCGTTCGTGCCGACGGGCAACCCGACCGGTGACTATGTCCGGACCGTGACGGTCCCGGCGGACTGGGTCGACGCCCGGGTGGTGCTGCGGTTCGAGGGTGTCGATTCCCGGTTCGCGGTGTACGTGAACGGTGAGCGGGTCGGCTGGTCGTCCGGCTCCCGGCTGCCATCGGAGTTCGACCTCACCAACGTGGTTGAACCCGGCAAGGAGGTCCGGATCGCGGTCCGGGTGCACCAATGGTCGCTCGGCAGCTATGTCGAGGATCAAGACATGTGGTGGCTGTCGGGGATCTTCCGTGAGGTCAACCTGATGGCACTCCGTCCGGGTGCTCCGACCGACGTGTTCGTACACGCGTCGTACGCCGGCGGCACCGGTACGCTGTCGGTGGACGCCGATGTCGCGGGCACGGTCGTCGTACCCGAGCTGGACCTGGAGTTTGCAACCGGTGCCGAGGTCACCGCAGCCGTCGAGCCATGGTCGGCCGAGAGCCCGCGGCTTTACGACGGTGTGTTGCGGACCGAAGATGGTGAGGTCCTGTTGCGGATCGGCTTCCGCACGGTCGCGATCGCCGACGGCGTGCTGACGGTGAATGGGAATCGGGTGTTGTTCAGCGGCGTCAACCGGCACGAGTTCCATCCCGACCGCGGGCGGGCGCTGACCGAGCAGGACATGCTCGACGACGTACTGATCATGAAGCGCGCCGGGATCAACGCGGTCCGCACCAGCCACTACCCGCCGCACCCGCACTTCCTGTCGCTGTGTGACGAGTACGGGCTGTACGTGATCGACGAGTGCGACCTGGAGTCGCACGGGTTCGGGTACGAGCCGCAGCCGCCGAAGCTGCCGAACCCGGTGATGGACGACCGGTTCCGTGACGACCTGGTCGGCCGGATGCGGCGGATGGTGGAGCGGGACAAGAACCACCCGTCGATCGTGATCTGGTCGCTCGGCAACGAGTGCGGGATCGGCGAGAACCTGCGTGCGATGTATGCCTTCGCCAAGGACCGCGACCCCTCCCGTCCTGTCCACTACAAGCTGGACCGGGGCATGCAGCTCGGCGACGTGTACTCCGAGACGTACACCTCTGTGGAGAACGTGGAGAAGATCGGCGCGGACCCGGCGTCGCACAAGGGAATGCCGTTCATCGTGTGCGAGTACGGCCACGCGATGGGCAATGGTCCGGGCGGGTTGCTCGACTACCGCGAGGTGTTCGAGAAGTACCCGCGGTGTCAGGGCGGGTTCATCTGGGAGTTCATCGACCACGGTCTGCGGACGACGATCGACGGGCGCGAGGTGTACGCGTACGGCGGGGACTTCGGGGAAACGATCCACGACGGGAACTTCGTCTGCGACGGGCTGCTGTTCCCGGACCGGACGCCGTCGCCGGGCATGCACGAGTACGCGAAGGTGATCGAGCCGCTGCGGATCGTTGCTGATGGCAACCGGGTGGCGATCACCAACCTGTACGAGGTGCTGGACACGAGTCACCTGACGTTCAGCTATGTGGTGGAGACCGAAGGCGTGCAGGTGGACGCCGGGAGTTTGCCGGTTCCGGCGATCGCCGCCGGCCAGACCGTGACGGTGGACCTGCCGGACGCCGATGCGTCGAAGCCCGAGACCTGGGTGACAGTTACCGCATCGCTGGCTGCAGACACTTCGTGGGCCGACGCCGGTCACCGGATCGCCTGGGGGCAGATCCGGCTGGACGAGCCGGCACCTGCAGCTCCGATCGCGACCGGTACGCCGGCTGATGGTGTTGCCGGGGTCGACGGGATCACCGTCGGTGCGCTGCGGAACGTGCGGCTCGACGTCTGGCGCGCCCCGACCGATAACGACGCCGTCCCCGGCGCCGCCTGGAGGGCCCCCGGGGTCGCCAGCGCCTGGAAGGAGGCCGGCCCTGCACCGTGTCCAGCACCGAATCGTCTCCACCGGCGTCAATGACGGCGCGTGGCAGGTCGTCGTCCGTACCGCGCCGCCCGCGCTGCAATGGGGTCTCGTCTCTACCTGGCGCTGGGCCAGGCTCGACGATGGCGTACTGCTGGATCTCGAAGTTGTGCCGGACGGACAGTTCCCCGATACCCTTCCGCGACTCGGTATCACCTTCGAACTGCCGAAGGTCGAGCACGTCGAGTGGTACGGCGCCGGTCCCAACGAGGCGTACGTCGACACCCGCGCGGCCGCCGCGGTTGGCAGGTACTCTGCGACCGTCGACGAACTGCAGACCCCTTACGTCCGTCCGCAAGAGAACGGGCACCGCATCGACACTCGATGGGCCGTCCTCACGGGCTCGGCCGGATCCCTGCGAATCGAGGCCGCGCCGGACCTCTTCGGCCTGACCGTCCGGAACTGGACCACGGCCGACCTGGAAAACGCGAAACACACGATCGATCTGACCGCCGGTGACACGACGTACGTCACCGTCGACCTGGCCCAGGCCGGCATCGGCTCGAACGCCTGCGGCCCGGACCTCCCCGACAAGTACCAGCTCCACACCACCCCAAGATCCGTGTCGGTCAAGTTCGCCGGCTAGGCCGACCGGACCGCCTGGTCAGCTGCTCGTGTCCTGGGCGCCCCTGCGGGGGGCAGGTGCAACTGACTCACGGATGATGATTCGGTTGATGGGGTCGTGTGAGGGTTCCGGCGGCTCCTCACCGCGTACCGTGGCGATGAGCTTCAGGATCGCTTCGCGGCCTTGGGCGTCTCGGTCCACGGCGACTGTCGAGAGCGCCGGGGTGGCGTAACGGCCCATGTCGTAGTCGTCCCAGCCGAACACGCTGATGTCGTCCGGAACGCGCCAACCTCGCTCGAGTGCCGCGCGGATGGCTCCCATCGCAGCCTGGTCGCTGGCTGCGATGACGGCGGT
Source organism: Kribbella aluminosa (assembly GCF_017876295.1). Classification (NCBI taxonomy): domain Bacteria; kingdom Bacillati; phylum Actinomycetota; class Actinomycetes; order Propionibacteriales; family Kribbellaceae; genus Kribbella; species Kribbella aluminosa. The sequence continues at coordinate 2,579,556 of NZ_JAGINT010000001.1, forward strand.
GACTCCGCACGTCGCGGGCAGTCCTTGGACGGCGTCGTACCCGGACTGGCCGGACCAGTCTCCGTCCGCGACGCCATACGATCTGAGACCGAGTTCCTCGATGGTGGTTTCGTAGACCAGCTTCCGATTGCGAGCCGACGTGAACGTCTGGGGGCCGGCGATGTGGAGGAAGTCCCGGTGGCCGAGCGATACCAGGTGCTCGATGATGTTCCGGACCACCGAGGCGTCCGCGAGTTCGCCTTGGCTACGAAACTGGTCGTCGTAGTCCCCGGTGGCCACGATGGGAACGGGTGATCGCTCGAGATCCAGGGCGAGCGGGCTGAGCGACAGGATCCCTTCGAAACCACCGTTGGCAGCGAGTTCGAGCACGCGGTCGGCCCGGGTCCGGGCGTCGCCGACGATGGTGACGACCTCGAGTAGGTATCCCTCGGCCTGTGCGATGGCAGCAGCCCCGCCGAGCAGCTGGGAGTGCAGCAGGCTGGGAGTGGAAGGCAGGATCGTGGCGAGCCTGCCGCTGCGCTTTGTGCGCATCGACCGCGCCACCGGATTCGGTCGGTAGTTCAGCTCGGAAACGACAGCTTCGATCTTCTGCCGGGTCGCCGGCTTGAGACTCTCGATCCGGCGGAAGTAACGCGACACCGTCTGATGGGAGACACCTGCCCGGCGCGCCACCTCATGGATCGTGATTCGTGGGGCGCCCACGTCGGTCATCCAGATCCTCCTGCCAGTAGGTCGTTTTCAATCTAGCCCACGAACCGTTGACAGGAAAGTGATCGATCACTAGCGTCGCGAACCAAGAAAGTGATCAATCACTTTTTGCCGGATCCGTCGGGTCCGGTCGCCACAACCAAGGAGCCCTACGTGCCTGCACCTGTCCGTGTCGCCGTCGTGGGAGCCGGCGGGATCGCGAAAGCGTGCCACCTACCGGCCCTGCGGTCGATGGCGGCCGCCGTCGAGGTCGTCGCCGTGTGCGACGTCGATCTCGAGGCCGCGCGCCGGATGGCCGACGACTGGACGATTCCGCGGTACTTCACCGACCTCGACCAACTGCTGGCCGACCAGACGCCCGACCTGGTGATCGTGTCCACACCGCCGTCGGTACACCGCGAGCCGGTGATCGCCGCGCTGAACGCCGGTGCGTGGGTGTGGTGTGAGAAGCCCCCCGTGCTGTCACTGGCGGAGTACGACGAGATCGCACGTCATGAGCGTGCGGGCGGGCCGTATGTGAGTTACGTCTTCCAGCATCGCTTCGGCTCAGCGGCACAACGACTCCGGGAACTGGTCGCCAACGGCGCGCTCGGCAGACCACTCGTTGCCTTGTGCAACACTCTCTGGTACCGGCCGCCCGGGTACTTCGAAGTGCCGTGGCGTGGGCGCTGGGACACCGAGGGCGGCGGACCCACCATGGGCCACGGAATCCATCAGATCGACCTTCTGCTCTCGCTGCTGGGTGACTGGACCGAGATGGTCGCGACCGCCGCGACCCTGGACCGGGAGACCGAGACGGAAGACGTGTCGTTCGCGATCGTGAAGTTCGCCTCCGGTGCGATCGCTTCGGTGACGAACAGCCTCCTTTCGCCGCGCGAGGTCAGCTCTCTGCGATTCGACTTCACCCACGCGACCGTCGAGCTCGAGCACGTCTACGGCTACCACAACGCGAACTGGCGCTGGACTCCATCGGCGACCGCCGACGTCGCTGAGGCAAGTACCTGGACACCGGTCGAGGACGAATCCGGCTCTCACCAGGCACAGCTGCGCCGATTGCTCGACAGCTACCACCGGGGCGAACGCCCCGCCGCCAGCGGAGCCGACGGCCGGCGAGTACTCGAGTTCGTCGCGGGTTTGTATCAGTCCGCGTTCGAAGGCCGGACCGTTCGACGCGCTGATCTCGATTCCTCGAACCCCTTTTACCGATCGATGGCCGGTGAATCGCCTGCGGAGTTCGCCGACCTCCTCAAGCCGACCAAGGGAGACGACCATGCCCAGCTCCGTCGTCCTGTCCGTTCGTGAAGACGACAAGGCCCTCAGCATCAGCTGTGGAGAAACCGAACTCGGTCGCTACGTCTTCATGCACGACGACGCTGGGTACGAGGCGCCCAAGCCCTACATGCACCCGATCCGCAGCCTGAGCGGAGCCGTGCTGACGAGCTTCCGGCCCTGGGATCACCGTTGGCACAAGGGCCTGCAGATGACCTGGTCGCACGTGTCCGGGCAGAACTTCTGGGGCGGACCCACCTTCTTGCCCGATCGGGGTTACCAGAACGCGGACAACGTCGGCCGGATCGAGCATGCCGGCTTCGACGAGGTGACCTGCACGGGGGACCGGGTGCAGATCGACGAGAAACTCTCTTGGATCACCTCGACCGGGGAACGCTGGATCGACGAACATCGCAGACACACCGTCGGTGACGTCGACGCCGGTCGTGGACTCTGGGCGTTGACCTTGAACACCCGGTTGCGAAACGGCGCGGGACGACCGCTCGACTTCGGCAGCCCGACCACTCAGGGTCGCCCCCAAGCCGGCTACACGGGCCTGTTCTGCCGCGGTCCACGTTCGTGGACCGGCGGCAGGATTCTCGCGCCGGCCGCGCTGGCGATCGCTGGTCGATCGAGCGCAGCAGCGCCGATCAAGTGGTTCGTCCGCCGCGAGCCGTTCGCGGCGATCGCGCCGTCCCCATCGTTCGATGACGAGATTGTCCTGGCGGACGACCAGACCCTGGCGCTCCAGCACAGGTTCGTGTTCGTCGACCACGTGTGCGATACCGAGGAGCTCGAAGCGCTGGGCGCAGAGTTCGCGCTATGACCACGGTCCGCAGTGCTGAGCGTAGGCGGCCGGCGGGTGTGCGCAAGCTTTCCGTCATCAGGCGATTGCGACGGGACTACCCGGTGCTCCTGCTGGCGACACCAGGGCTGCTTGTCATCCTCGCGTTCCAGTACTACCCGCTGCTCGGGAACGTCATCGCATTCCAGGACTACCAGCCGTACCTGGGAATCGATCAGAGCCTCTGGGCTGGCCTGGACAACTTCAAGGTGATCTTCGACGGCGACCCCGAGTTCCTGAACGCCGTCAAGAACACCCTGATCCTGACTGTCATCCAGACGGTGATCGTGTTTCCAGCACCGATTGTCGTAGCCGTCGTTCTGCACAGCCTGCTGTCGAACCGGCTGCGGCAGCTGGTCCAGTCGATCATCTACCTCCCGCACTTCATGTCCTGGGTGATCGTGGTCGCGGTGTTCCAGCAGGTGCTCGGCGGGACCGGGATGATCAACAACTGGCTGCGGTCCAACGGGCATGACCCGCTCCACATCATCGGGAACGTCGAGGTCTTCCGGGCCCTGCTGACCTCGCAGGTGCTATGGAAGGACACCGGGTGGGCGACCATCCTGTTCCTGGCCGTGCTGTCGCAGATCGACCGGGCGCTCTACGAAGCGTCGTCAGTCGACGGCGCCGGGCGCTGGCGGCAGACCTGGCACGTGACCCTGCCGGGACTCAAACCGATCATCATCCTGCTGCTGATCCTCAAGCTCGGGGACTCGCTGACCGTCGGATTCGAGCAGACAGTCCTGCAGCAGCAGGCGGTCGGCGTAGACGCGAGTGAGGTTCTCGACACCTACGTCTACAACAACGGAATCATCGGCGGGAACTGGGGCGTCGCCGCCGCTGTCGGCCTGGTGAAGAGTGCTGTGGCGCTGACCCTGGTGCTGACCGCGAACAAGATCGCACACCGCCTCGGCGAGGAAGGGGTGTACCGGGGATGAGCCGAGTCAAATCTGTTGCTACCGGCAAAAGCCGCCGGGCGATGGTCGGCGGTATGCCGATGCCCGGGCTGACCGAACGCGTCGCCAAGGCGGTCTTCCTGGCCATCATCTGCGCTGTCGTAGTGCTTCCGTTCATCGGCGTGGTCTCCACCAGCCTCGCGCCCGCCGAGGAGGTGACCAAGGCCGGCGGCTTCGTGATGTTTCCGGCCCAGGGCATCGACCTGTCGGCGTACCGTTCGATCTTCGCCGGCGGAACGGTGACGCAGGCGCTCCTGGTGAGCGGCTTCATCACCGTGGTCGGCACGACGATCGCGCTGTTCCTCACCTGCACCCTCGGCTGGGCGCTGAGCCGCCGCGGGAGCGTCGGCAACCGGCCGTTGCTTCTGGTCGTTCTCGTCAGCCTGCTGTTCAACCCGGGCCTGATCCCGACCTACCTCGTCGTCCAGCAGTTCGGGCTGTTGGACAGCGTGTGGGCCGTCATCGTCCCGGTCTGTGTCAGCGCGTTCAACGTGATCGTCGTCCGCGCGTACTTCGTCGGCCTGCCCGACGCGGTCATCGACTCCGCGCGGATCGACGGCGCCTCCGAATGGAAGCTGTTCTGGCACATCGGACTGCCGTTGTCCAAGGCACTGGTGGCGGTCATCGGGCTGTTCTACGGCGTCGGGTACTGGAACAGCTTCTTCAGTGCGTTGCTGTACCTCAACGACAGCAGCCAGTGGCCGTTGCAGCTCGTGCTGCGCACGTACGTGGTGAACGGGGTCGAGCTCGGCGGTCAGGAACTCGGGCTCGGTAGCGAGACGGTTCCACCCCAGACCTCCATCCAAATGGCCATCCTGATGATTTCGATCGTTCCGGTCCTGTGTGTCTATCCGTTCATCCAACGCCACTTCGCCAAGGGCGTGCTGACCGGAGCCGTGAAGGGCTGACCCGAGAAGAGAGGTAAGACAATGAGTGCTTACGATGCGCGGCCGCTGACCCGTCGGGCGGTGCTCGCGGGGGGCGCGGCGCTGAGCTTGGCCGGTGCCGTCGGCTGTTCCAACAACGGTAGGGGCGGCGTCAGCGTGCAGAACGACGAGGCGTCCCGCGCCAAGATCCGGCCCGCCTATGTACGCTACTCCGGGGTCGAGCCCGATCTGGCCGGCGCCGAATACAACATCCCGGACGCGTTCCGCCGTTACCCGGCGACGCCGGTCCGCGCCGTGACCGAGCCTCCGGGTGACGGCAAACCCATCCAGATCACGACGGTCACCAACACGCCTATCCCTCCCAAGCTCGAGCAGAATCGGTTCTGGCAAGAGCTCAACAAACAGGTGGGATCGCCGGTCGCGGTCAGCCTCACGTCCTCGGTGGACTACACCCAGAAGTTCGCCACGGCAGTCGCTGGCGACCGGCTCGGCGACATCTTCATGGTGGGCGTGGTTCCCCAGGTCCCGCAACTGCTGTCGGCCAAGGCGGCCGACCTCACACCGCACCTGGCCGGCGACAACATCAAGAAGTACCCCTTCCTCGCGAACCTTCCCGAGGCATGCTGGAACTCGGGCATCTTCGACGGCAAGATTTACGGCGTCCCCATTCCCCGCGGTGCCATCAGCTCCCAAGTCCTCTACAGCCGAGAGGACATCCTCGAGACACAGGGGCTGAAGGCGGAGGTCAAGAGCGCCGACGACTTCGTCGAGCTGTGCAAGAGCCTGACCAACCGGACACTGAACCGTTTCGCGCTGGCCACACCGCCGACGCAGTACGTGCAGAACATGTTCGGCATGCCGAACACCTGGAGCAAGAACGGCGACGCCCTCGTCAGCTACCTGGAACACGAGGCCCACGAGGAGGTCTTCGGGATCCTGCAGAAGCTCTGGAAGTCCGGCTACATCCACCCAGACGCCTTCTCCGGTCAGAACCTGGACATGAAGACGCGCTTCTCCAACGGCTCGAGCCCGCTGGTGCTGGACACCTTCAGCGGCTGGGTGGGGTATCTGCAGACGATGGTCGGCAAGGATTCCCGGATCGCGATCATCCCGCCACCGAAGCACGACGGCTCGGGCCAAGGCCAGACCTGGCTCGGCGCACCCACCACCAGCATCACGGCAATCAGCAAGAAGGCCGAGGGCCGGGTCGAGACGCTGCTGTCGTACCTGAACTACCTCGCGACGCCGTTCGGCACGCAGGAGTATCTCTTCCGCAAATACGGTCTCCCGGGCGTCCACCACCGGCTCGTCGACGGCAACCCGGTCCTCAACGAGAAGGGCTTCAGCGAGACCCAGCTGGGCCTCCAGTACCAGGCGGACGCGCCTTGGACGATTTTCCTGCCCGAGAAGGAGGGAAGCAGCGACGCCGAGTTCAAGGCGATGAAGGCGGTCTGCCCGAACGCGATCGCCAACCCGGCCACCGGACTGTACTCGGAAACCGATGTGCGTAAGGGCCCACAGCTCATCGCCGCCGTGAAGGAGGTGACCGACGACATCATCCAAGGCCGCAAGCCGGTGTCGGCCTGGGCAGCTGCGGTCAAGAAGTGGAAGAGCGACGGCGGCGACAAGATCGCCGAAGAGCTCGCCCAAGCACTCAAGATGTCGCGCTGAACCCGAACCGCCTCGGCGCATAGCCATGAACTCCCATTGCCGTCGCCAGGTCGGACGGCCCGGACAACAGACCGTCGGGCCTGGCTCTCCGGCAATGACCTCGCCGTCCGCGGCGCGCATCCGCACGAGATCGTTTCGCCCGCCGATTCAGCCAATCCGCTCGGCCGCGGAGCCGAACCGATCGGCCGTCTCGCCTTGTCGAGACATGTGACGCGACCCGCCGATCACTCCTTGGGCGGTGATGCGGGCGGTGGTGTTGTCCATCCAGCGCACAACCGGCTTGCCAGCTCTGGGCCTGCCCCGTTTTGACGGACATCCGAGATCAGGAGCTTGTGCTCCGGAAGGATGTTCATCATGGAGTCCATGGGCAAGAAGAAGCCGCGGCCTCGTCGTTCGTTCACACCTGAGTTCAAGGCCGAGATCGTCGAGCTGTGCCAGCGCGGCGACCGGTCGGTGGGTCAGGTCGCGAAGGACTTCGATCTGACCGAGACCGCGGTCCGGCAGTGGCTGAACCAGGCCGAGCGTGACGCCGGCACCGGTGATGGCGGGTTGACCACGAGCGAGCGAGAAGAGCTCAACCAGTTACGGCGGGAGGCTCGCCGGCTGCGTGAGGATGTCGAGATCCTCAAGCGGGCCACGGCTTTCTTCGCGAAGGAGACCCGGTGAACTGTTACCCGTTCATCGAGGCGGAGAAGGCGGGCGACCACAACGTGAAGCGGGCGTGTGAGTTGCTGCAGGTCTCCCGTTCCGCCTACTACGCCGACCGCACCAGCGGCCCCTCGTTGCGCGAGCAGCGCGACGCCGAACTGACCGGCAAGATCGTCGAGATCCACGACGACTCCCGCCACACCTACGGCTCGCCGCGGGTGCACCGCGAGCTGAAGGCCCAAGGCGAGCGATGTTCCCGCAAACGGGTCGCCCGGCTGATGCGGGCCGCCGACCGGTACGGGCGAACCCCACGAAGATGGAAGAAGACCACCATCGCCGACCCGGCCGCAGCCACCCGCCCGGACCTGATCGGCCGCGACTTCGACATCGACCCCGACCACCCCGGTCAGCTGGATCGCCGCTGGTGCGGTGACATCACCTACATCCACACCTGGCAAGGCTGGCTCTACCTGGCCACCGTGATCGACCTCGCCTCCCGCCGGGTCGTCGGCTGGGCCGTCGCTGACCATCTGCGCACCGACCTGGTCGCCGACGCGCTCACCGACGCCGTCAACCGGCGCCGGCCCGCGGCCGGCGTGGTGTTCCACTCCGATAGGGGCTGTCAGTACACCTCGGCCCAGTTCGCCAACCTGGCAAGGGATCTGTGCGTGACACTGTCGGTCGGTCGCAAGGGTCAGTGCTGGGACAACGCCGTGGCCGAGTCCTTCTTCGCCACCGTGAAGACCGAGCTGATCCACCGCCGTGCTTGGCCGACCCGCAAGGCCGCCAGCAGCGCGCTCTTCGACTACATCGAGGGCTGGTACAACACCCGCCGGCGCCATTCCACCCTCGGCTATCTCAGCCCTACACAGTACGAATCCAGCCTCACGGTCACGGCCGAGCAGGTAGCCTGACCACCTCACATCGACCCTGTCCGTCGAAACGGGTCAAGCCCAGCTCACGATCGGTCGCGTTGGACTGGCTAGCAGATGACATCTCCCGCAGTGGGAGTGATTGAGTGCGAGTGTGGAGCGACGGACCTGATGCGAACGGAGCTGCGCGCGACCGTGCGACTTGAGCTTCTCGCTCACCCGGTCGTTGGGCTGGTCGACCCAGGCATCCTCGCTGGGACCGAGAAGCACTCGCACGCTCGCCAACGTCTCATCAGGATCGCCTGCACTTGATGGGCGTCGTCGACCAAGACGAGGTCATCGCGTCACCAGGCGGCTTTTTCGAGGTAGCGGATGCTGGCGTCGGTCAGCGGTCCCCGGACGCGGATGCGGATGCGCACAAAGCTCGAGGAGGTCGCGATCCAAACCGCGGCTGATGCACGCTGTCGGCGGCACGATAGTCGGGACCGACACTGCTCGGATCCGGGCACGAGTCGTCGACGCGGGCCGAGGGTCCGATCGTTGTTGAGCGGGAGTCGAATCCCACGGCTGCCATCGCAGGCACGACGACACCATTGGAGATATCTTCCGGTGGCGCATCGCCCATACGCCTGCAAGTAGCGCCGTCGCGGTTCGGCAAGCCGGGCGTAGAGGTCGGGGGCGCTGATTGAGGGCGTGGTGATCAGCAGCTTGCGAAACGCCGCATAGCAGTGCCGTGCAACTTCGGCCCGGCAGCGCATCCAGCACGGCGTGCATCAGGCCCACAGGTCACGCACACGCATCATCGATCCCCCTCATGTGTCAAAGACATCGCGCTGACACCGTCGCCCGTTACGCGCCCGCGGGGGAATGTCGATGCTCAGCGCCCGACGTGGCGGACACGACACGCCGATTGGGCGGCGCACTTGGTGACAAGGTCATCGGGGAACGTCGTAGGGCTCGCGTGGATCCTCCGGCCGGATGTCCGTCACGGGGTCGCAGATGCAGACGTCATCGACGAGCGAGGCTTGCCAGCCGACCATGTTGTGCCAGCTGTCCACGGACAGCTTCGCCAGGCCCTGATACAGCGTCATGTCAAGTGAGAGGTGGCCCTTGGTGTCGATCGCCCCGGCGATCGGTAGGAGGCGCTTCAGCTTGGTGAAGCGCGATGGCCACGGGATGTCGCAGTCGACCGATCCGGCCGCCTGGTCCGCATTCGGATCGTAGGACAGCTGCCGTTTGCACCTTGCACTTGTTGGTGAGCTTGGTTGCGATGGAGTTGACGTTGTTCAGCCACGTGAAGACCTGGCTGATCGGCCGCCCTCCGCGGGGCCGCTGCGAGCAGCAGGCAGGCGAGCAGTTGCATGCCGGCGGAGTCGAAGAACACGTCGGTGCGGGCGTCGGCCGCCCGGGAGGCGTACGCGAAGTGCTGGGGAGGTCGCGGGCGGTGTCGTCGTCGACGACGTAGCTGAGCGGGTTCCACCACCAGTTGAGTTCCTCGGCCGCGACGCGTTGCGGGTCGAACACCCACACGCCGTCCTTGCCGTGGTCGCCGGCCTCACGCAGCCCACGGGTGGCGTCGAGGATGTCGCGCTTGTTGGAGGTGACGATCACCGCGCCGGGCGCTCGGCGATCATCGTGATGATGCGCGAGGTCGTCTTCCCTGGTCCGGGTACTGGCGATGTCGATGATGATGTCCTCGTTGCGATCGTTGTACGTCGGCTCGGTTCCTGGGCGGACCGATCTTGGAGGCGTCTGGCCGCTACAGATGCCGACGAAGTTCAGTCACTGTTCTTCGGTAATTAGAGTGGCCAGATCTCATGGCGGCGGACGGTGAGGAACGTCTGCGTGGTGGTCAAAGGGACGGCAGCGTCGCTCGCTGCCGACGCATGCGAGGCCCGCGGAACGGCACGCGTGACAAATCAGCCTCGGGCTAGTGCCGAGGACAGCGAGTCAGTACCCACCTCGGACCTCCACCCTGAGTCGAGAGCTCACCGTTTTACTCACCGGAATGAACGCGAGGACTCGAGCCACTCCAATCAACGGTGGGTGCTCTCCAACGGAGAGTTAGCAGGTCAGCGGCAACTTTCGGCGACTGACGCGAACCAGTGAGAAGGCTGGCACAGTAAAGCGGGGATTAGAGTGTCAAGCCGGTCTGCGCGTGAGCCAGTTGCCTCCGGCGGCTGACGGAAGTGCGATGGCTGACGTCAGACCGAATGGGCGTGCGCTGTGCCCGGCTGCCTCCGCGACATGATCGGTTGCAGTGTGGCCGGCCACGGATCCCGGGTTCGCGCCCGAAACGACGTTCGGTGCTCTTGGCAGCGCCGGAATCCTCGAGCCTTTGCATCGGGGATCGAGTTTCGAGGCGGATCGGCCGTGGGTAGGCCGAGTGGCGTCCAGGGGCAAGGTGGCGCATCCGGCGGAGTGAGATGGAGTGGCATCATTTCAGGAATCGGATGTCGCGCCGTCGTACTCCGTCACTAGAGCGATTCGGCTGCATGCGTGGACGGATTCTCGCAACTGTCTCCGATTATCTGTGACTGCGCCGGCTAGCTTCGCCTGCTCCGTCACTGCTCCGTGGGCGGCTGACAAACGTCCATCATCGGCGCGTGCTGATGCGAGGTGTAAGCGCAGGTCAGACTGCAGATTTGGCGGATCTTGCCGATGGGTGGCTGTCAGCACTCGCAAGATCCCTGACATGCCTGCTAGTACTCGCCGTAGATCTGGACCTTCGTGCCGATCGGGGTGTCCTCGAAGATCTGGTGGATCTCCGGGCGCAGGACGCGGACGCAGCGGTGGCTGGCGGGGTACGGCTTGACGAGGGAGTTGACCCGGGAGCCGTGCAGCGCGATGCCGGGCCGGTCCTTCAGGAAGTACAGCGAGTCGTACATGTACGCGTCCGGGTACAGGCTGCTCTCATGCGCCCCGGCCCACTTGCGCCACACCGCGCCGGTGCGGTTCGGCGTCTCGTACCCAGGACCGCCGGTGGAGATCCAGACGATCCGCTTGTAGGTCTTCCCAACGATTTGGTACAGGATCTGGCAGGTCTTGTCGACGTAGATCCCGGGCTCGCGGGTCGGTGCCGGGCGGCTGGTCGCGTTCAGGACGGAGTACGCGTCGTCCAGCGTCAGGCCGTGGCGGTTGACCGGCATCCCGTGGGTCTCGCGCCACGCGCACAGCGCCTGCTTGGCGCGGGGGGTGATGTCGCCGTCGATGTCGCCGACCGGATACCCGAGCTTGTCGAGCTGCTGTTCGACCCGGAGTGCGTAGTACTCGGGCTTCTGCTTCACCTTGGGCTTCGGTTGCACCGTGGGCTTCACGGTCGGCGTGACCGTCGGCCGCGGAGTACTGCTGCTGCTCCTGGACGCCTTCGTCGGCGAGGGTGCCGTCTCACTCGCGGCGACGTCTGCGCAGCCGGCCAGGACGAACGACAGGACGACGGCAGCGGCGACCAGACCACGGCGACGAGACACGGATTCCCCTCTCCTCAGCATTTTTCAGCGTCGCAGAACCACGCCCGGTAAGCGTGCAACGACCCGCCGAGACTAATCCGCAATGGTTCCTTCGCCGGGCTTTAACGTGTTCCCGTCACCGAACCGTTGCCGAGTTCCGGCTCCGGGTCGTCGCGCAACCGGCTGTACAGGTACCCGTCGCGGAGCTTCCCCGCGCGGAACTCGCACCCGCGGATCACGCCTTCGAGCCGGAAACCCGCCTTTTCCAAGGACTTCTGCTCGGCAATGTTCTCCGGATGCGTCGCGGCCTGGATGCGTTGCACCGGCGTGTGCTCGAACAGGTACGCCGTCAGCGTCGCCTGGGCCCGCCACCCGATCCCACGCCCGCGGTACTCCGGCAGCAGCGCGATCCCGATCTCCCAGTACGGCGTACGCCCGTCGAACGACCCCGAATGCCAGCTGACGAACCCCGCCGTCTCCGAGCCCGTGCGTACCGTCAATCGCCCGTCCTCCTTGCCGAGGAACCCGTCCTCGGCGAACCGGCGTACCGGCGATTGCGGGTCCCGGTACCCGTTCCAGTCCAGCCCGATCAGCCCCGGCTCGACCGCGAACCGCTGGAACAGGGGCAGATCGTCCTCCACGACGGGCCGCAGCGTGACATCCATACCTGTCAGACTAGGCGGGTGAGGTGGCTCGACGAGTACTCGCCCGCGGCGATCGCCGACCTCGTACGGCAGGTGACGCCGGAGCTGAGCGACCTCCCGATCGTCACTCGCGAACTCGTGAACAAGGACGAGCCCGTGTGGTGGTCCTCGAGCGCCGTCGTCGGCGGGCGCTATGTCGCCAAGTTCGCCTGGTCACGCCCCGCGGCGCTCCGGCTCGCGCACGAGGTCGCCGTACTCGACGCGCTGTCCCGCGAACCCGCGGTCCCGTACCTGCCGAAGGTCGTTGCGAGCAGCACCGACCCGCTCCTGCTGGTGACCGAACTCGTGCCCGGTACGTCGCTGTTCGAGGTCGTCGACGCGATCGACCGAAACCAGGCAGGCCGCCAACTCGCGCACTTCGGGACGGCAGGCCGCGCCGAGCCGGAGTACGACCTCCGTGCATTCCCCGGAACAGGCCCGGCCGACCACCGCACCCCACCGGACTGGATCGACGACCTCGCCGCCCGCTTCACCGCACTGAATCTCTAGAGCCCGAGGTCGCGGAGGAACTCCGGCTTGTACGCCTGCAGTACGACGTACCGCGGATCCGGAACCTCCATCCCCGCGTTCTTCGCCGCATCCCCGGCCGCGTCGTGCGGCCCGACCGGCACACTCGGGTCCGTCCAGTCCTGCTCGGCGGCGTTCCAGTACGTGATGGTGGACGTCGCCTCCAGCCGCTCGCCCGCCACCAGCTCCTTCGCGGCCCGCTCCGCCTCCTGCGCATCCTCGAGCGAATGCGTGTACATCAGCATCCGGTCCCCGTCCCGGGTCACCGTCACCTGCGCCCCGAGCCGCTTCCGCGCATCATCATCCAGATCCAACGCCCGCAACCGCTCCCAGAACGTGAGCCTGTGCCCCTCGTCCCCCAACACAACCTCAACCCGAAACTCCTCATCCGCCATGAGCGCCACCATACCTATTGAGCTGCGGACCAGCAGGCATCGGCTCGGCCGCAGGTAGCGGTCCACCACAGCATTTCTTGTACTTCACGCCCGATCCGCACCAGCACGGCTGATTACGCGGTGGTGGCCACTGCACACGTCGGCCGTCGGGCAGGTCGTCATGCTTGATCCTGACGTCACGCAGGCAGTCCAACAGACCGTTGTACGTCCACGTGGCGATCGTTGCCCGCGCTCCGTGAGCGCGCAGCTCCGCCTCGACCATGCGGCAGTAGCGGTCGGCGCTCCCGCCGATGAAGTACGTGCGCCACCGCACGGAGTCATCGAACTCGCTCAGGTCCCAGGCCTCGATTCGGCCGGCACAGACCTTTGGCAGGCGCAGGAGCTCGTGCAGGTCGGCCTCTCGGTCCAACGCTTCGTCATCTCCCTGCTCCCCGAGCAGATCGATGCCGTCCAGCGGTAGCCCCAATTTCCATTTCACCCGTCGCCTCCCGCTCACCAGATCCCGGACCCGGTACGTGCTGGTGACATCGTCCGCGGTCATTTCACCGGCCGCGATCTCGTACCAGAACAGAGCCTCGTCCAGCTCACCGCGCCGCTCCAGCATCTCGGCCGCAAAGCACCACGCGGAGTTGTAGATCCGTCCATTGGTCATGACGGCGTCGAGCTCGCTCCGTGCCTCACTTTCCCTGCCCGCTTCGAACAGGAAATCGGCATGGTCGACCCTGGCGTTGTCGCCTGCTGTGCCTCCTTCACTGATCAGCTGCTGCCAAATTGCCACCGCCCGCTCGGGCCGTCCCATACTTGCGTGCTCGTTTGCGATGATGAGCAAGGCGAAGGCTCGGCCAAGTTTGGTGTCCATCCAGTGGTTGCGGAGCTCGTCCGCCAAGGGATCGTCCATGCCAGGGAAAGTATTCGGATGGTCACCCCGCGACCCGGCGGATTTGGAACCTGTGGATATCCCTGCCCGACCCGGTGCGTCACCACAACCGGACCCCTCACACTGACCAACGTCGCCACCGCCGGTCACATCGGCACAGCTGAGCGGGCGCGCGGACCTTCTGCCTCGGTTTGCTGAGTGGTGGACGTCCGCCCTGGCGACGGATGCGGACCGCCAGGCCATCACAAGTGCGCCGGCGGCGCCGCTGTCAGGCGGCGGAGGTCGTCCGTGCGTGCAGATGTGATGGCCTGGCGGTCCGCGTCGGCGGATCGGTGTCCGGCGCCAACATTCGGGGTCGCAGAATCGGTGGGGTTCGATCGACTACAGTTCTTAGTTATGGAGCTGAGGCATTTGGAGCACTTCGTGGCGGTGGCGGAGCAGAAGCACTTCACGCGGGCTGCTGAGGCGATGTCGATCTCGCAGTCGGGGCTGTCGGCCTCGATCCGGGCGTTGGAGCGGGAGTTGCGGGCCTCGTTGTTCGTGCGGAACACGCGGAGCGTCGAGCTCACCGAGGCGGGGCGAGCCCTGCTCTGTGAGGGGCGCCGTGCGCTGGCCGCCGCCGAGGCCGCGAAGGATGCGGTCGCCGCGGTGCAGGGGCTGCTGCGTGGTCACCTCACGGTCGGGCTGGAGCAGTGCCTCGGGATGGTCGACGTACCTGCGCTGCTCGCGAAGTTCCGGTCGGCGTACCCGGGGGTCGAGATCGAGGTCCGGCAGGCCGGCTCCACCCCGATGCTCGACGAACTCGCCTCCGGCCGCCTCGACGTCGCGTTCGTCGCGACCGCCGGCGACCCGGTCGACGGGCTCGACCTGCGGCCGCTGTCTCGCGAGTCCATGGTGCTGGTCTGCGCTCCTGACCACCGCCTTGCGAAGGCGTCCGGCGTCACGCTCGACGACCTGGCGGGGGAGTCGTTCGTCGACTTCGACCCGACCTGGGGTGCCCGGGCGATCTCCGACCGCGCGTTCGCCACGGCGGGCGTCGCGCATCCGGTGACGATCGAGGTGAACGACGTACACACCCTCCTCGCCCTGGTCGCCCACGACCTCGGCGTGGCCCTTGTCCCCGAACGCATCGCCGCCAAACGAGGCGATCACATCACGGTCAGCCTGGCCCCTGGCACCGCCTCCGACTGGCAGGTCTCGGTCGCCGTCCCCACCGGCCCCGCCGCCTCCCTCGCCGCCGACGCCCTGATCGGTATGCTCCCGACCACGGCGGTCCACGCCTAGGCGTACTGCAGGTTCGCGATCCGCCCGGCGGCATGGCACGCGTTCACGAGCCCGTCGAGATCCCGCCGGTTGACCGCGTCGATGTGCGCTCGCGCTGCGGGCAGCACGTCAGCCGCCGTACGAGGCGCACTTGATTCGGAAGCGGTAGCTACCGGGCTCACTTCTGCCCGTCCGAGGCGGAGTACCCGGGCTCGCTTCACTCGGATGCCGCGGTACGACCGGGCGCCGTCGTACCCGGATCAGGTCCGCTGCAGCCGATCACGATGAGCCCGGCCGCGGCGGTGGCGAGTACCTTCATCGCTCGTCCCGGAGCAGCGTGCCGCCGACCGGCATCAGTCGGCCGAGGACGGCGTCGATCCGCTCGAGCGTGTCCGGGTGCAGCGTGATGCCGGCCGCCGCCAGGTTCTCGACGATGTGCGCCGGCGTACGACTGCCCGGGATCGGTACGACCCCAGGATCCTGGTGCAGCAACCAGGCGAGTGCGAGCTGGCTCCGCGTGATTCCGAGGTCGGCCGCCAGCGCCTGGAGAGCGGCGTACGACGCGTTGTTGGCCTTCAGGCTCTCGGGATCGAATCGCGGCGCGTTGTTCCGGAAGTCGTCCTCGCCGAGCGTCTCGACAGTGCCGGTCAGGAAGCCGGCGCCGAGCGGACTCCACGGTACGACGCCAACCCCGAGCTCCCGGGCCACGTCCAGCAGCTCCGGATCGATCGGCCGCCACATCGACCACTCGGTCTGGACGGCGGCAACGGGATGTACGGCGTACGCCCGGCGCAGCTCGTCCGGCGTCACGTTCGACACGCCCAGGTACCGGACCTTGCCGTCGGCAACCAGCTCGGCCATCGCGCCAACGGTGTCCTCGATCGGCACCTGTGGATCGGGGAAGTGCAGGTAGTACAGGTCGATCACGTCGATGCCGAGGTTCGCCAGACTCCTGTCGGCGTACCCGCGGATGTACTTCGGCTCCGCGTTCACCAGCAACTGTTCGAACGCGAAACCCACCTCCAGCGGATGCGGCTGCGCGCCGTCGAGAAGTTTGAGGCCGAACTTGGTGGCCACCGTCACCTGATCGCGGCGGCCACGAATGACGCGTCCAACCACCTTCTCGTTGTGACCGTCCTCGCCGTACGCGTCACTGGTGTCGATGAACGTTGCGCCGGCTCCGATCGCCGCGTCGAGTGCCGCCACCGCGCGGTCGTCGTCGATCTCGCCGTACATGCCGGGGGAGAGCACCATGGCGCCGAACCCGATCGCCGGTACGTCGAGACCACCGAGGTTGCGTGTGCTTGTCATGAGTCCAGCGTCGGACCGGCACCGCCGTGCGGTCCAAGACCTGTTGATATAACCATTGGTTATGGATGCGCACCTGCGCGAGCTCCGCTACTTCGTTGCGACTGCCGAGGAATCGACCGTGACCGCCGCGGCTGCGCGTCTGTTCGTCTCGCAGCCCGCCTTGTCCAAGCAACTCCGAGCCCTCGAACGCAGGCTCGGCTTCGACCTGTTCGAACGTCAGTCCCGCGGTCTTGTGCTGACGCGACAGGGGAGTGCGATGCTGCCCGTCGTGCGGGAGCTGCTGGCAGCCTGGGATCGCGGGTACGCCGACGTCCGCGCGCTCACGCAACCCCACACGCTCGTCGTCGGCATGCAAACCGCCGTCGGCCGCGCCCTCCAGGGTCCAGCCGTGGCACGCTTCCGTTCCCGTTTTCCAGGCTGGACGGTCTCATTGCGCCTGGTCGGCTGGGACGACCCGACGGCCGGTCTGGCCGACGGCACCAGCGATGTCGCCTTCGTCTGGCTCCCGGTTCCGCTGGACGACATCGCCACCCGCGTGCTGGTCCGTGAGCCGCGTTGGGCCGCGCTCCCCGCCGAACACCCCCTCGCCGCCCAGGCGGAGATCTCCTTCGCCGACCTCGCCGACGAAGCGTTCGTCGCGCTGCCCGTTGCCGCCGGGCCGCTGCGCGACTTCTGGCTCGGCGTCGACGCCCGTCCGACGCCGCGCCTGATAGCCGCCGAAGCCACCGCGGCCGACGAGGTACTCGAGCTGGTCAGCGCCGGCGTCGGCATCGCGTTGATCGCGGAAGGCAACGCCCGCCTCTACCAACGCCCCGGCCTGACCTTCCGTCCAGTCCCGGACCTCGAACCCGCCGAACTCGCCGTGGCCTGGCGCCGCGACGATTCCCGCGACGCCATCCACGTCCTCGTCGACTCGATCGACCCGGCCTGACCTGCCGGCCCACATCGACGTACTGCTACCAGGCGTAGTCCTCCGGGGCGGTCTTGTACCCCGGGAAGATCTCGTCCAGCCGAGTCAGCGACTTCTCGTCGAGCTTGATGTCGACCGCGCGTACGGCGGACTCCAGCTGCTCCATCGTCCGCGGCCCGACGATCGGCCCGGTCACCGCCGGCTGGTGCAGCAGCCACGCCAGCGCCAGCTCACCCGGCTCGTGCCCGAGCTCGTCCGCGAACGCCTCGTACTCCTCGATCTGCGGCCGAAGCTTCTCGAGCGTCTCCTTGGCCCGGCCCTCGAGCCGACGTACGCCCTCGTTCTCCTTGCGGATCACGCCGCCGAGCAGTCCACCGTGCAGCGGCGACCACGGGATCACGCCCAGCCCGTACGCCTGGGCCGCCGGCAGCAGCTCACGCTCGACATCACGCTGGATCAGGTTGTACAGCGACTGCTCGCTGACCAGACCGTTGTAGTTCCGCTTCGCAGCCACCTCCTGCGCCTGCGCGATGTGCCAACCTGCGAAGTTGCTGGACCCGGCGTACAGCACCTTTCCCTGCTGTACGGCGACCTCCATCGCCTGCCAGATCTCCTCCCACGGCGTGTTCCGGTCGACGTGGTGGAACTGGTACAGGTCCACGTAGTCCGTCTGCAACCGCTTCAACGAGGCGTCGAGCGCGCGGCGGATGTTCAGCGCGGACAGCCGACTCGTGTTCGGCCAGTCCTGCCCCATGTCGCCGTACACCTTGGTCGCGAGCACCGTCTTCTCCCGGTTCTTCGCGTCCTTGGCGAACCACTCCCCGATGATCTCCTCGGTCCGCCCGGGGTGGATCGACCGCCCGTACCCGTTCGCCGTATCGAAGAAGTTGATCCCCACCTCATGCGCCCGCTCCATGATCGCGTGCGCGTCCCCCACCTCGGTAAGGGGCCCAAAGTTCATAGTCCCCAAAACGATCCGACTAACCTGCAGTCCCGTCCGCCCAAGCTGAGTAAATTCCATGTACTCCACCCTCCCTCGCCCCCACCCAGACTTCCAACAGAAGAATCTGCACAGTCCCATCACCGCATGTTCTGAGTCGCGAGGTGGTAGCCGCCACGTGGTGCGACGCGCGGCGACCGTCTGCGTGTACCAGGAGATGCTCGCCAGACCAGCTCTCCGGGCCTGATTCAGAGGTGCTTGAGGATCTCTGTCACATGCTGACGAACAGGTTGCGCCACTTCGACCAGTTCGCCGCCGTCGGCGAATCGGAGAAGTCGTGTGGCGGCAGCAAGCGTGGCGATGCGCCCCGCCCGTGTGTCAAGGAACTCGGAAAGCGCTCGGCTGATCCTGCGGGCCAGGTCTGGATACGTCAGGCTCGTGCAGACGAGGGTGGCGGCGTCGTAGCCGGCGGGTGCTCTGCCCCAGGTTTCCCAGTCGAGGATGGCGAGTGTGGGAGCAGTGAGGTTGGCCCAATGGAGGTCGCAGTGTGCGGTTGTCCAGGGGACGGACGTTATGTCGAGGTCGATACCGAAGAAGGCTCTGATGCCGTCGTTCACGTCGTCTGCGTCGATACCATGCTGCGGCGTGGGGTGCGCAGCGAGTGCCTGCAGGGCATCGTTCAGCTCAGAGAGCCACTGATCGGAGAGATCGACCTCGCTGTACGGCACCATGCCGGTGGAGATGGCTGCGTCGGCAACAAAGGTACTGACCTCTCCGCGCATTCTCCGCGCGTTGTCTTCCCATTCTCTCCACCGCTTGACGACGGGTTTGGGTACGTCGTGGATCGCGTTGGCAGCGACGTTCTGATCGAGGTAGTTGCCTTCGCCCCACTCCGGGTCGGCGTACACGACCCGGAGCCAGGCGTCTTCCCCGGAATCGAGGACACGGCAGCCGACCGAGTGCAGGCGTCCTGTGTGCAGTGGCGGACCGGTCCGCTCGACGCCGAACTCGTGTGCGGCCCAGTCCAGATGGGCTTCCATCCAGGTACGGCGTCGCCGATCGTCGCTCACCGATCGGCCTCGTCGGCGTAGCGCAGGTCGAGTTCGGACACGAGGGCCTCCGCGAGCTCCTGCCGTTGGACGCGGTCGATCAGGATGCCGTTGAGATTGCTGGCGCCGCGGATGGCGGACAGGTCGTTGTCGCGGAAGTCGAAGTCTGTGTAGGTGCCACCGTCGAACTCGACGGCGTCGAGTGTGCAGTTGGAAATGTGTCCGGCATGAAGCTCCGATCTGCGGAACGTGACCTCCTTAAAACGGGTACCGACGAAGACGATGGGGGTGCTTGCGTGGATCGTGTCGAAGGTCGTGTATTCGATCCGGCAGTCTTGGAAGACGACGTTGCTCCATTTGTTGTCGACGAAGTTCGCGCCAAGGAACTTGCAGTCCCGGAACATCACCCGTGACAGGACACAATCGATCCAATCGCTCGACATCAGCACGCAGTGGTCAATCACGACCGATTGGAGCGTCGCCCCGGTGACGGTCACGCGCTGAGCCTCGATGCGGCTCAGCTTGCCGCCCGACAAGGTCGTGTCGGCGACTGCCAGGTGATGGGTAGACCGGTCGGCATACTCGAAGTCGGCCAGCGACGCAGCGCCTTCCAGGTCATCGACCGCAATGAGTTCGTCATCCTCGATGGAAGGTTTGAGGACCTTCGCCCGTCCGTACTCTTCAATCTCCATCGGCACTCGTTCGGAAGAGAAGTGACTGAGCTCAACCTAGCGGTTCCGGAAGTAGATGGTCTTCTTCTTGAACGGCTTCGGCTTCTGAGCCCAGTTGTCCCAGCTCGACTTGTTGTTCCATCCGACCACGGCGGGCGGACGTGGTTCTTGCCGTCGGGCCTCGATCATCTCTGCGACGTAGCTGGAGTCGGTCGCTGCCAACTGCTCAAGGATCGTCATACCGCGATCCTCCGCTCTGAATGGATGTCGTGGAGTGCGAGGACCACTGCTTGTGTCGAGGTTCGGCAGTGCTCAGTCTCTGTAGCGAGAAAGTTGCCGTGTTCGAAGTGCCTATTCCCGGCGTGCGCGCCTTGGCAGTGAGCGAAGAATTCGCAAATCGCCTTGCAGCGGTTGATGCCGAGTCGGAACTCTTGCACGTACTTCAGTTCTGCGGCGCGATCGATGATGGCCGGGATCGGATCGTGCAGCACTGTTGCTTGCCGCGCCGTCAGCGGTAACGCCAGGTATTCGAGCAGATGCTCGACCTCTCGGACCTTCATCTGGGGATTGTCCCGACTCCAGCGGAACGTGTCGCGCCAGAAGCGCCGTGCCTGGTCGATCGTCGGTGTCTCGTCGTGCTGGTTCGTTCCCTCCTTCTCTTCCATGTTGATGCCCACGTATGGGCATCCGAGACTCGCAAGGAAGTCCAGTATCTCGCATGCCTCTCCGACGCTCCCTTGGTCGACAACCGCGATGGCAGTGAAGTGGATGTCTCGCTCTTCGAGCTTCGAGATCCCGGCAATGATTCGATCGAACGCTGGCTCGCCGCGCCAGTCGATGCGATTGCCAGTCAGTTCCGGTGGAGCGTCGATACTGATTCCAATCGACACGTCGTACTCGACGAACAGCTCGCACCATTCATCACTGATCAAGGTCGCGTTGGTCTGGATCACGTGCATGATCCGGCCCGCACGCCGTAACTGCTCGAACGGCGCCAGCAGTTCTCTCATCGCCTTGACTCCGATGGTCAACGGTTCGCCGCCGTGCCAGACGACCTCGAGTACGCCCTCGGATGGCCAGGCTGCCGGGATGCCGCCGGCGATCGCATGGGCTACGGCGGGCGACATGTCCCGCTTCAGTTTCCGTCCTGGGAGGTAGCAATACGTGCAGTCCAGGTTGCAGAGTGACGTTGGCTGGAGGATGAGGGCTGCCGGTTCTGCGGCCAGCCAAGGCCACATCGACATTGCACAGGCAGCTGGTGGAACCAGCACGCCTCTTCAGAAGGTGAAGCTGGGCACAGCGCGTGGACACATCCTGCTGTCTGACCGTGACACCCGTTCAGAGGGATTGTCGACGCTGGAGCGGTGTCGTGAGCTCGCGGTCGCGCACCAGTTGCTTCACCAGGTGTCGAGCATCGACCGGATCATGGGATCGATCCAGGATCCAGCAAACCGACGAAAGGTGAGTTGATGACCGACAGAGCTTCCGCGAAGGATCTCCACGACGCACGGACGATCTGGGACTACCACCTCATGCACCACGAGCTGGAACCGACCGATGTAGGGATCGGCCTGGGCAGCCACGATCTCGGCGTTGCGACCTTCGCCGCGAAGCTGTACCACGAGCAACTATTCCCGATGATCGTCTTCACAGGAGCCAGCAGCCGCACGACTGCAGCACGCTTCCCGCGCGGCGAGGCCGTGCACTACCGGGAACACGCCATCGAACTCGGTGTGCCTTCAGCCGCAATCAGGATCGAACC
Source organism: Kribbella aluminosa (assembly GCF_017876295.1). Taxonomy (NCBI): domain Bacteria; kingdom Bacillati; phylum Actinomycetota; class Actinomycetes; order Propionibacteriales; family Kribbellaceae; genus Kribbella; species Kribbella aluminosa. The sequence continues at coordinate 2,601,249 of NZ_JAGINT010000001.1, forward strand.
GAGGGCTACCAACACCGGCGAGAACCTAACCCTGACACGAGACTTGCTGGCGGCTGCCGACACCCAGGCAAGCACCGTGCTGTTGATCTCGAAGCCCTACATGGAGAGGCGGGCATACGCCACCTGTCGCAAGGTCTGGCCCGATGTTCGAGCCATCTGCGCTTCGGAACCGATTAGCTTCAACGACTACCTTGCGAGTATCGGCGACACCAAGCTCGTGCTGGACATGCTGGTAGGTGATCTGCAGCGGGTGATCGAGTATCCGGCCCTTGGTTTCGCGATCGATCAGGACATCCCGGATGAGGTCGATACCGCGTACCACCGGCTGATCTCCGCCGGGTATACCAGCCGCCTGATGACAACATGAATCGACCGCGTGGCTTGCGCTGCGCAATCCATCAGCCGAACCTCTTCCCGCGCCTGTCCACGCTCGCGAAGTTGTTCGCCGCGGACGTCTGGATTGCACTGGACGATGTCCAGTTCGCGCGCCGGGACTATCAGCACCGGGCCAGGCTGGGACGACGTGACGACCCAGGTGCTCAACAATGGATGTCCCTACCGGTCCATGCACCGAGTGGCCGCCGCAGTCTTATCAGTGACATTCGTTTGCTGGAACGGGATCGATCGACTCGCCGCGTCCTCAGGATGACGAGACAGCATCATGGCCGCGGCCCGCATTGGTCAGCCATCGATACCAGCATCGACCGAGTAGCCGACAGGATCGTCCACACCGAGTCACTCGCAGAGGTGGCGATCGAATCCACCGTTTCGCTTCTCGAGTTGCTGCGCTGGCCGGGCAGAGTCGTCCGCAGTAGCGACTTCCACGTGTCGGTCGAGCGATCCGCCCGTCTCGCTGAGCTCACGCTCGCTGTCGGTGCGGCTGCGTACGTCTGCGGAACAGGCGGCGCCGGCTACCTGCGTCCGGACCCGTTCCGAGAGCGCGGTGTCGAGATCGTCCGCTTCTCGGTTCCAACGGAGGGGAACTCGGTGGTTTGGGCAGCCGCTACGCGGCTCAGCAGCCTCGCCGCCCTGGCCGAAGCTGGTGCATCGGCGGTGCATCAGGCGTTCGCGGACGACGTCGACCTCGGCCGCCGGATGGCCCCTCCGTCAGGGCCTGCTCGTTTGATGTGATGTTGGCCGGAGGCACGACGGAGCGTGCCTTCAGCTGGCCTGGAATTGGTTGTAGCGCCAGGCGAGGGCTTCGGGGTCGGGGTGTTCGAGTTTGCGGCGGGGGAGCGTGATCGTGGACCCGTGCATTCGCTGCAGGCCGTACTTGAGCATGGGGCCGTCGCGTTCCTCGAGCAGCTCTCGGTTGATCTCGACGACGTTGTCCGGGCGGATGCCCATCAGGTTCTGGTCGTAGGCGGCGTGGTGGATCTTGCAGAGGCTGAGGCCGTTGCTGACGTGTGGGACGCCGGCCTCGTGCGAGTCGGGCATGATGTGTGCGGCGTCGAGGAGTTCGCCATGGTGAAGGTGGCAGACCGCGCAGCGGGTTTCGTACGCACGGATCACCGATGCCCGAAACACTGGTTGATGGAGTCGCCTGCGGGTGACCTGCTCGGCGTACTGCTTGACCTGCTCCTTCAGGTTCTGCGGGTCCGGGATGAAGCGCAGCGATTCGTCCAACGCGATCAAGAAGATCCGGGCGGTTGGGTCGTCGGCGACGGCGTAGACAGGGAAGATCGGAACGAACACGCCTGCCTCCAGCCAACGGAGCAGGATCATCGGCAGGCTAGGCGCGATGGCTGCTCGGAGCTTTCGGTTGTCGCCTTCGGCGGAATCTCTTTGATACGCATACACGTAGTACCCCTGATCGACTTGTCGGTCGTCGTACTGCCCGTCCTGCTTACTGAGAATCGACAGCGTCGCGTGGAAGTCACGGGGATTTCGGATTCCGCGTCCTTGGTCGATCAATGGCAGACGCTGCCCATCGATCTCGAAGTTCGCGAGCTGGGCGCGAGTGACAGTTCCGCCTGACTGATCGCGGAGATGGGCTAGGCGTTCCAGGATCCGCTCGCGCAGCACGAGTTCGTCGGACAGGCTGAGGTTCGTCAACTGCGCTTCTCCTGGCTGTGGGTCATGCCACGACCGACGCGGCTTGGAACATCTCTGTGGGCATTGGACGATCGAGTTGCCAGGTGATCGCTATCGGGCGGTCGCCGGTGTGGGAGGTGTACGTCGCCGGGCCGAGGAAGAGGTATGGCGAGGTGCCGAGCTCGGTGAGCTTATGTTCGCGGGCGAAGATCAGGATCTTCGTGTCGTGGTCGCGGTGATTGAGATACCGCTGACCTACCTTCGATGAGACCGAGGTGTTGCTCTGGGTCTCCCAGTGGAAGAGCGAGGGACTGATCGCGTAGTCGCGGTACATCGTTGTCGGCGAGTAGTCCGCCTCGGATTTCACGAGGGTCACCAGGAAGGCGTCAGAGTTCCGCGGCTCCGAGTACAAGACACCGGATTGAAACGTACTCGGCCGGCGCTCGAAGTTGGCGTAGTCGAGGGCCGCGAGAATCTCCTCGCGCTGATAGCGCGCGTGAACGCGAAGCGCTAGATCGCCGAGCCGCCCAGTCAGCGGTATGGCGCGATGCCGGGCATGATCCATCGCGAAGTTGGTGACCTCGAGCAGCTCGTCGCGAACGGCGCGCTCCTGCCGGAGGGCGCGGAAGCCGTCGGTGTACGACGTGAATCCGCCACCGTTGGGCCATAGCGAGAAGAACAGCATGCGCGCGAACGTGCGTTGCAGCGGCGCAAGCTCGTCGTACGCCGGTCCGTCGTCCTGCAGGAGTCGTCGATAGGTCTGAGCGCGTTCCGGATCGTCGACGTGGGCAAGCGCCCGGACCCGGCGGAGCAGCACGGTCTCATTCGACGATCCGTCGCGCGTGGGCATCCCGGCGTCTCGGCGAAGCGACGTCCAGCTCCGACCGCTGCGCAGTACGTCGCTGAGCTCGACGCCGGTCTCGTGCACAAAGGTGCCGAGGTCTTGGTCTCCCTGTGACCTCAGCTCCCGGATCATATCCTGCCAACGACCGGCGACCTGGCCCTTGAGATTGGAGAGGACGACCTCCTGGGCGACCTTGTCGAGGACGATCTGGCACCCAGAGGGCAACGCTGGGAAGCCTTGTTTGACTTGGTCTTCGAGCCCCTTACGAGTCTTGCCGGTGAGTGCTCGGAACCTCAGGTCAAACCGAAACTCCTTGCGCTGGTGCCCGACGAAGTCAAGCGCAGTGAGGACAGGCTTGCCGTCGGACTGACGTAGTCCGCGTCCTAGTTGCTGCAGGAAAACAGTTGGACTCTCCGTCGGACGAAGGAACAGCACGGTGTCGACCTCGGGAAGGTCCAGGCCCTCGTTGAACAGGTCGGCCGCGAAGAGAGCGTTAACTCGACGATCCTTCAGGTCCCGCAGGGCCTGATCGCGCACGGCTGTTGAGGTCTCACCGGAGACCGCCTGCGCGGGAATGCCGGCCTCGTTGAAGGTCTTTGCCATGTATTCGGCGTGGGCGACCGAGACGCAGAAGCCGAGTGCCCTCATGGTGCGCACATCTGAGAGCTTGTCTTGGACCTCGCGCAAGACGACGGCCGAGCGATTGTCGTTTCCCGTGTAGAGCTCCTCCAACTGCCGCTCGTCGTACCGTCCGCGCTTCCATTGCAGCTCGTTGAGCTGAGTCCCGTCCGCGATCCCAAAGTAGTGGAATGGACAGAGTAGATCGGCCGATAGCGCATCCCAGAGGCGTAGCTCAACGGCGGTGCGACCACCGAAGAAGCTGAGCAGGTCGAAGCCGTCGGTGCGTTCCGGCGTCGCTGTCAGCCCGAGCAGCTCGTCGGGTTGTAGGTGATTGAGCAGTCGCCGGTACGTCGGTGCTGCGGCGTGGTGGAACTCGTCGACGACCACGATGTTGAAGGCGTCCGCCGGCATTGAGGTGACGTCGTACGCCGTCAACGCCTGGACGGACGCGAAGACGTGTCGCCAACGTTCCGGGCGCGCGCCCGAGTGGTACTCCTCGCCGAAGCTGGCATCCGCGAGAACCTCGCGGTACGTGCGGAGCGACTGCTGCAGAATCTCGCGCCGATGAGCGACAAACAGGAGCGAGGGCGCAGGCTCACCGCGCTTGAGTGCTGCGTCGCGGAGCCGTCGGTAGTCGAGAGCTGCGATCACGGTCTTGCCGGTGCCGGTCGCTGCGACGACCAGGTTGCGATGCCGATCATGTACTTCACGCTCGACTTCGATCTCCTCAAGCATCTCAGCCTGATACGGACGCGGGCGTACTTCGAGGCCGGCGAGCGAGATCGTGACCCGATTGGACGACGTACGGCCGCTGGCTTCTGCCAGCGCATCGTCGAGCCGATCGCGGTCGCGCGCCGGGTCGTACGACTCGAAGGTGGAGTCGTTCCAGTACGTATCGAAGGTTGCGCCGAACTTGTTCAGCAAGCCCGGCGTAGCGATCCGGGAGAGCCGGACATTCCATTCGACCCCGTCCAGCAGCGCCGCTCGGGACAGGTTCGATGAGCCGACGTACGCCGTGTCGAAGGCAGTCGTGCGGCGAAACAGCCACGCCTTCGCATGCAGCCGCGTGCGGAGTACGTCGTACTGGATCTTGACCTCCGCACCGAAGTCGTTGACGAGTCGGTCGAGGGCGGTGCGGTCCGTTGCACCCAGGTACGTGGTGGTGATGACGCGGAACGGGGCGCGCCGGAGCCGGAGGCGCTGGAGCTCCGGCTCGAGCAGTCGGAGGCCGTACCACTTCACGAAGGCGCAGATGAGGTCGACTTCGTCGGACGTGTCGATCTCGGCACGAAGCTCCGGGCCAAGCGATGGCTCGCCGTGCGAGTTAGTCAGGAGTGCGGCGTCCGACAGCGGCGTACTCGGCCGGATCGAGCCGTAGGTGGTGATGCCCGGCCGTACGGCGGGATACAACGCGTGCAACTGACGAGGTGGCTCAGCTGGCAACAGGTCGTCGTGCTCGGAGAGTCGTTGCAGCAGATCGTTGACTAGAGCAACCCGTTTGCCAACGTCACGCGTACTCCCAAGCGCTCGCCGTACCGCCTCACCGACGTGCCGCGCCAGCACCTCCGGCTGATCAGCTTCGTCAACCTCATGCAAGACCGGCTGCTGACCCTCAAACTGCTCCATCGCCGCAAGCAGACTGCTGGTCACCAACGCGTCATAGATCCCTGGCTTCATTCCCCTATCACCCCTCGCCGAGCAGCATGCCAGACCGCACCGACAGCCGCTGGGCTGGGAATCTGCTGGGCGTATCCGGGGCCGCGCGATGGAGGGGTTACCTGCTCCGGGGGAATCGTCGGTTTCCTTGTGGAAGAGTTCGTGAGGAGTGACCTTCGTGATGAGATTCTCGCGTTGCGGGAGACCGAGGTTCGGAAGTTGGCGGCGGAGTATGGCGCCGAGGGAGAGTGAGATGCCGATCGAGTTCGAAGCGAAGGTCCTGCAGATCGAGCCGGATGAGGTGGCGGACAGGATCCTCTCGCTGGGTGGGTGTCGGGTCGGGGATCGCTTGATGCGGCGGTATGTCTATGACATTCAGGCGGGTGACGAGGCGCGATGGATACGGTTGCGGGACACGGCTACGGCGGTGACGTTGACTGTGAAGGAGATTGCGCAGCACGGCATCGACGGTACGACGGAGACCGAGGTTGTGGTTGGCGACTTCGAGGCCACCGATGAGTTGCTGAGGCGGATCGGGTGCCAGCCGAAGTCGTATCAGGAGAACCGGCGCGTCAGCCTTGAGCTGTTGGGTGCGGAGTTGGAGATCGACTGGTGGCCGCTGATCCCGCCGTACCTCGAAAATCGAAGGGCGCTCGCGTGAGCACGTTATCGAGGTCGCCAACGCGCTGGGTGTCTCCGAGGAGCGGCTGACTGCAGAGAACACGACGAAGGTCTATGCCCGCTACGGCATCGATCTGATGGCGATTGCCGACCTTCGCTTCCCCGTATGAGTCGACCTGCTGAGCGAGGCTAGCGCCCGCGGTTAGGGTGATCTCCGTTGGTGCGTCGCGATGGACTCTGTTGGCCTGGCGAGGATTTGACAGCGTTGCGCGCGGGTGCAACGTTCGCGGTTGCAGTGAGAGCCCGGCGGATGTCGGGTGGGAGGTTCTGACGGATCGGCGCGATGTCGGACGAGGCGCCGTACGTCTTGACCCTGTTGCGCCTGACTCCTGCCTCGCGTTCCAGACGTTCGGCGGCTACCTCGAACGGGCGATCGTCCCTGCGGTGTTCGAAGCAGACAGCCTCGCGGTACGGCGGGCCGCCGTCGTCGGCGCTGAACTCGCGGTACACCAGCCGGTGTGAGGCGCCGAGTTCCTGGCTCCCGCGGGTCTCGGGGACGACGGGCAGCTTGATCTCGGCGCAGTCGCTCAGGTCGTGCTCCGCGAAGCGAAGCCGTTTACCCTCGAAGTTGGCCTCGTCGCCGTGGGCGAGAGCGCGAAGTCCGGCCCTCAGCGCGCGGAACTCGCGGTCACGCAGGCCACCCGGTTGGCTCGTCGACGCCCGCTCGAGTTCGCGCATGTACAGCAGCAGATCGTGATTGACGAGCAAGCGGTACTGCGTCATTGCGGTTTGCGGAAGTCGGAGTCGTCGACGTCTTCGTCGAGGTCCCAGCCGAACTCGGCGGCGACCTCCTCGAACGGGACAGAGGGGCCGCCGGGATTCTTCAGGCGGTGCCGGACAAGCGAGTAGGACGAGTCGAAACCTTCCTCGTCGGTGGCTGCTTCGGTGAGTGCTCGCCAGACCTCGAAGGGAATGACGACTGCTTCAGGTTGGCCTGCATCGCCGAAGACGAGCGGCTCCGCCTTGCCGGAGCGGAACATCTGAAGGATGGCGGGGAGATTCTCCGAGGCAGCAGAGGTCGACAGAACCCAGACCGTGGTCCCGTCGGACAGCAGATGCTGGGTTTCCTGGGGGTCCATGTGTGGTCCTTCCGGTTGCTCGAGCCTCGTCTCCAGAATAGGAGTAGGGCCGCATCGTCGATCAAGTTATCCACAGGCACCGCCCGCCGGTGTACGCAGCCTGCCTGAAGCGATGCGCCGGCCCGGCACACGCGTTGTGCGGGCCGGGCCGGGGAGAGTCGCTTACAGGTTCCGGAAGAACGTGCGGAGGTCGGTGATGACGTCGTTCGGGCATTCGAGGGCGGCGAAGTGGCCGCCTTGTTTGAAGTTCGACCAGTGGACGATGTTGGTGTTGTCGCGGTCGGCGAGGGGGCGGATGGTTTTGAAGTCGTCGGTGAAGATGGCTACGCCGGTGGGGGCGTGGTTCAGGGCGGGTTGGGCGCCAGCGTTGGCTTCTTCGTAGTGGTAGCGGGCGGCGGCGGCTGCGGTGTTGGTGAGCCAGTAGAGGGTTACCTCGGTGAGGATCTGGTCGGGGGTGACCAGGCTGGTGCCGTTGCCGAAGTTGTTGAAGAGTTCGTTCCAGGCGAGTTGGCCGACGGGGGAGTCGGCGATGCCGACGGCGACGGTTTGGGGGCGGGTGGAGTTGATGGCGTTGTAGCCGCCGACGGACTGGAACCACTTGAGGTGTTCGAGGGCGGCGTAGTCCTCGGGCGTGAACTTCTCGAACTCTGCCGGGTCGCCGGACGGGAACGAGAACAGTTGCAGGACGTGCAGGCCGAGGAAGCCGGGCGGGTTGAGGACGCCGAGTTCGCGGGCGACCATCGCGCCGGCGTCGGAGCCGTGGGTGCCGTACGAGTCGTAGCCGAGGCGTCGCATCAGCGTGTCGAACGTGCGGGCCACTCGCGCCATCGTCCAGCCGCGGTCGACCAGCGGCGTACTGAAACCGAAGCCGGGGATCGATGGTACGACGACCGAGAACGCGTCCTCGGGTGAGCCGCCGTACGCCGCGGGGTCGGTGAGCGGGCCGATCATGTCGAGGAAGTCGACGAACGAGCCCGGGTACGTGTGGGTCAGCAGGAGCGGCGTGGCTCCCTCGACCGGCGACGGTACGTGGATGAAGTGCACGGTCTGGCCGTCGATCTCGGTCAGGTAGTGCGGGAACTCGTTCATCCGGGCCTCCTGCGCGCGCCAGTCGAACCCGTTCTGCCAGTGGTCGACCATCTCGCGGAGGTAGTGGTTCGGGGTGCCGTAGTCCCAGTTGTCGCCGGGGGCGGCCTCGGGGAGGCGGGTGTGCGCGAGGCGGGTGTTGAGGTCGTCCAGGTCGGCCTGGTCGATCGTGACGGTGAAGGTCCGGATGCTCTCGTTCGTGTTCATGGCTCTACCGTAGGATCCGTATAGGAACATTAGATTCCTAATTAGGAGATTGATGTGCTGGAGACTTCGCAGCGGCTGTTGAGCCTCCTCGCGCTGTTGCAGACGCGCCCCGCCTGGACCGGTACCGAGCTGGCGGTGCGGCTCGAGGTGACGACGCGGACGGTGCGCAACGACATCGATCGGCTGCGCGAGCTCGGGTACCCGGTCGATGCCGCGCGCGGTCCGGCCGGGCACTACCGGCTCGGGGTTGGTGCCAAGCTGCCGCCGTTGCTGCTCGACGACGAGGAGGCGGTCGCGGTGGCGGTGGGTCTGCGGACGGGTGCCGGCGTCGTCGGTATGGCGGAGAGCAGCCTTCGGGCGCTGACCAAGCTCCAGCAGGTACTGCCGCATCGGCTGCAGCGGCAGGTGAACGCGATCAACGACGCGATGACGGAGGGGCCGGAGAACACCCGCTCGAACATCGATCCCCCCGAGATCGACACAATCCTATTGTCGACAATCGCCGCGTGTATTCGGGACGAGCACTACCTCCGGTTCGAGTACGCCGTACCGGAAGGGGACTCGCTCTACAAGGCCGGATCGAGTACGACCCAGGACCTGCCGATCCTCGTGGAGCCGTACCGGCTGGTGAGCTGGCACGGGTACTGGCATCTGGTGGCGCGGGACGAGGCGGGGGACTGGCACACGTACCGGGTCGACTGGATGTCGTTGCGGATGGCAACGGGTCGGAGGTATCGGCCGCGGCCGATGCGGGCCGACGAGTACGCGGATTTCGTACTGCGGGACGTGGCGTCGGCGGGGTGGAAGGTGCATGCGCGGATCACCGTGTACGCGCCGGCGCAGGAGGTGCTGTCGCGGATCCACGCGGCGGTGGGGATTGTCGAGTCGGTCGACGAGCGGACCAGCGTGCTCGTCACCGGCGCGGACTCGTTCGAGCTGATCGCCGTGTACATCGGGATGCTGGGCCTCGACTTCCGCGTCGACGAACCGCCGGGGTTGGTCGCGCACCTCGAGACCGTCGGAAAGCGGTACTTGACGGCGATCGGCGTACCGAAGAACGGGTAGTGGTGGTGGTAGCACGGCTGCGGGCGGCGGGGAGTGGGCGAATCTGGGGACTACTGCCCGTCCTTCGGTACGCCGAGGCCGGCGTTGCGGGCTTGGATGATGGCGTTGGCGCGGTCGGCGGTGCCCAGTTTGGTGAAGATCGTGGAGACGTTGTTGGCGACGGTCTTCGGGGCGAGGGCCAGACGGGTGGCGATCGCGGGGTTGGAGAGCCCGGCGGCGAGGAGGTCGAGGATTTCGCGTTCGCGGGTGGTGAGTTCGGGGAACGGGTCGGTGGGGGGCGGGGCGGCGAAGAAGGTGAGGACGCGGCGGGCGACGCCGGGGCCGAAGATGGCTTCGCCGGCGGCGACGGCGCGGATGGCGCGGGCTATTTCCTCCTGTTCGGCGCCTTTCACCAGGTAGCCGCGGGCGCCGGCGCGCATGGCGGCGAAGACCGAGTCGTCGTCCTCGAACATGGTGAGGACCAGTACGGCGACCTCGGGCGCCGCGCGGGCAAGTTCGCGGGTGGCGGCGAAACCGTCGAGGTCGGGCATTTGCAGGTCGAGTACGGCGACGTCGGGGTGGGTGGTGACGACTTCGCGGATCGCTTCCCGGCCGGTTGCGGCGACGCCGACCACCTCGATGCCGGGGAGTGAGGTCAGCAGGGCCGCCAGGCCGGCGCGTACGACGGGGTGGTCGTCGGCCAGGACAACTCGGATCACCGCACCTCCAACGGGACGGAAGCGGCGGCGGGGAGGGGGAAGCGGGCTTGGATTTGGCCGCCGGTGGGGGTTGGGCCGGCGGTCAGCGTGCCGCCCAGTTCGGCGGTGCGGTCGTGCATGGCTTGGAGGCCTACGCCGGGGTGCCAGACGCCGTTGGCGCTGCCGTCGTCGGTGATCTCGATTTCGAGTTCGGTTCCGCAGCGGAGGGACAGTACGGCGGAGGTCGCCGAGGCGTGACGGACCACGTTGGTCAGGGCCTCTGTCGCGATTCGGTACGCGGCGACCTCCAACGCGGCGGGCAGCGGCGGCAGGCTGTCGGTGGTGACCGTGACTCGGATCGGAGCGCCGTCGGCGCGGAACGACAGCTGGTCGGCGCGTTGTCGCAGGGCGGCGATCAGGCCGAGTTCGTCGAGGGCCGGCGGGCGGAGGTCGTCGACCAGGCGGCGTACGTCGGTGATCGCCGAGCGGGTGTCGGCACGCAACCGGGCGAGCAGTTCGACGGCTCGCGGGGTGTCGGTGGTGATGAGGTTGGCGGCGGCGTCCGCTGCGAACGCCACGCCCGTGAGCGTCGGCCCCAGTCCGTCGTGCAGATCGCGCCGCAACCGCCGTCGCTCCTCCTCGCGCGCCGACACCAGGTTCTCCCGCGACGTCTGGAGCTCCGCCGACAACCGGGTCGCGTGTACTGCCACCGCCAGCGGTACGGCGACCAGCGCGAGCACGCTCCGGTCCGCCGACGACAACCCGGCCTCGCCCGAGCGCGTCCCAACCTCGAGGAGCCCGAGTACCTGCCCGCCGTACGAGAGTGGTACGACGGAAACCCCCTCCGCCGTCGGGCCGCTCGCCCCGTCGCCGGGGTCTACCGGCCCCGGGCCGGGGTCGACCGGTTCGGACCCGGGGTCGACCGGTCCGGGGTCGAGCGAGGGCCGGGTGCCATGCGGGGGCCGGGTGTCGTGCGAGGGTGGGATGCCGTCCGAGGCGATCAGCCTGCCGTCTACTCGCAGGGCGGCGTACGGCAGGCGGAGTGCCGAGCGGATCGCGGCGACCACGCCTGGCAACCCGGCGGACAGTTGCGAGCCGACCCGGGATGCGACCCGCGCCGGGTCGTTGCGGTCGCCGTACAGAGCGCGGTCGACGAGTTGCTGCAGGCGCGGCAGCACCGGCGCGATGATCAGCGCGACGAATACCGTCACCGCGGCCGAGCGGCCCACCTGTGACGCGATCAGCGAGTCGAGCACCGCGACCAGCGCGGCATAGATGCCGATGGCAACCAACGACAGGAGCGCCCAGGTCAGCGCGCGGGAGACCACCAGGCGGATGTCGAGGAGCTGGTACCGGACGATCGCCACCGCGACGGCGATCGGGATCAGCGGGATCGCCAGCAGTACGAGGATCGGCGTACCGGCGACGAATGCCCACGGGGTGACGAACAGCAGGGCGATCACCGATGCCAGGAGCAACCACAGCAGTTGCCGGCGGCCGGGTTCGTCGGCGCGGCGGTAGCGGATCGCGAGGCAGACCAGGGCGAGCAGGAGCGCGGCCAGGTTGCGTACTTCGGTCGCGGTCCACAGCGGCTGCAGCGCGTCGAACCGTGGGATTGTCAACAATCCGCGGGGCAGTTCGGGGGAGACCGGCTCGCCACTGCCCGCCATCTCGAGGACGAAAAGCGGCGAGGTCGCGATGATGCCGATCGCGGCCCAGCGCCAGCGTGGTGACAACAACCGGCCGTCCGGGAACAGCAGCAGCGCGAGGGGCAGGAACAAGCCGATCGACCACGGCCAGGCGGTCAGCGAGACGGTGACGAATGCCTGTTGTACGACGTGGTCGTGCACCACATGAGCCAGGGCGTCGGCGACCGGCGTTGTCGCGTGCCCGATGCCGTCAGCGAGGAACAGCCAGCCGATCGGGTTGGCCGGGCGATGCCAGGCGATGACCGCGCCGCAGAGGCCGAAGGTCAGACCCATCAGCCCGTTCGTCACGACGAAGTTGTCGACAAGTTGCTGCCAGCCCCAGCCGGCCGAGACGCCGTACGCGACGGCGAAAACCACCTCGACCACGACCAGCGCGGCGAGCGCGCCGGCCAGGCCGCGGCGGTTTCCGGAGGTTGCCATACCCGAAGTGTGCTCCCGGAACGTTCCCGGCGTCTCGGGATCGCGATCCCGGATCCGGCGGGGGACTGCCTGCGCCGGAGGGATCCGGTCCCCGGGCGGCGCCGGTTCCGGGACCGCACTGTGGTGCCGAACCACGACACAAGGGGGTAAGGAGATGTACAGATTCGGTTTGGTGCTGCTGGGGTTGCTCGCACTCGCGGACCTCGCGTCGCCGCTCATGACGGACGGGGAGCACCCGCCGATGAGTATCGCGATCGGGTCCGCGGTCATCGGGCTGATCAGCCTGGCGCTGGTCGGTCTCGCCTGGCGGGGGAAGCGGTGGGCGCTCGCGCCGCTGATCACGTTGCGCCTGGCGTCGGCGTTGCTCGCAGTACCGGCGTTCTTCGCGTCCGGCGTACCTGCGGTTGCGGTCGCCGCCGCCGGGATCGGTGTTGCGGCGACGGTTGTCGGCGTGATCGCAGTACTGCTGCCGAAGCGCGTGCTGGCAGGTGCGCGATGACTCAGGAAACAGCACAGACGACCAGCGGTACGTCGGCGCACGCGGACATCCGGCCCGTCTGGAGGTGGGTGGCGGCGGTGATCCTGCCGATCGGGCCGGCGGCGGTGGCGCTGCTGCGGTTCCTGCTCCCGTACAACACGGCTGATGACTCGTCGACAATCGTCAATAAGATTGTCAACAATCTGGATCGCAGTTCGTTGGTGATCTGGTTGACCTACGTCGCGATTCTGACGTTGGTGCCGGGTGTGTACTTCGTGGGGCGGCTGACTCGGCGCAGTACGCCGTGGCTGACCGGGATCGCTGTGTTCCTGATGGTTCCGGGGTATCTGTCGTTGCCTTGGACGGCGAGCAGTGACGTCTTCACGTGGGCGGCCGGGACTGCCGGTGTCGACCAGGCGTCGATCACGAAGATCGCCGAGGTTTCGCACGGCTCGGTGAGCCTGGCCGGGTTGGTGTTCGTGGTTGGGCATGTGCTCGGGACTGTGCTGCTCGGGATCGCGATGTGGCGTTCCGGGGTGGCTGGCCGGTGGGCTGCGGTGGCGGTGGGGATCTCGCAGCCCCTGCATCTGACGTCGGTCATCATCAGCAGTCATCCGCTGGATCTGGTCGGTTGGGGGCTGCAGGCAGTCGGATTCGCCGCGGTGGGGTGGGCGATTGTCCGGATGTCGAACGACGAGTGGCAGCCGGTTCGATGAGCTGGACCCGGGCTCGGCGTTACGCTCGGCGTACTGAAGGGGGAGCGGTATGGGCGAGGTAACGGGCGGGCCTGGGTTCGTCACCGAGCGCGGGAGTTTCCGTGCCGCGCATGTGGCGGATCAGAACGTCGAGCGTCAGGCGTTCGTGCTGGATCAGGTGGCTGGGCGTCCTGCGGTGCGGGCGTTGAAGGCGTGGGCGCTTGAGCAGTTGGCGCCGGCGGCGGGGGAGACGGCGGTCGACGTCGGCTCGGGTATGGGGGAGGACGTGCTCGCGTTCGCGACGTACGGCGCCCGTGCGATCGGCGTCGAGCCCAGCCCCGGCCTCCGAGCCGAGGCAGCCCGACGCACGGGCCGGGCCGAGGCAGGACGACGCGCGGCCGGGGCCGAGGCAGCACAATGCGCGGCTGGCGCCGAGGCGACGCTACGCGCGGCCGGGGCCGGGGCGGCATTACGCGGGGCCGGGGCCGAGGAGGTGCGGCGTGCGCCGGCGTCGGGCGCCCCGGAGGGCGTGGAGTTTGTCGACGGGCGGGCTGAGAGGTTGCCGTTCGAGGATGCGTCCGTGGATGTGGTGCGGTGTGAGCGGGTGTTGCAGCACGTTGATGAGCCGGGGGATGCGGTGCGGGAGATCGCTCGGGTGCTGCGTCCGGGTGGGCGGGTTGCGTTGATCGACACCGACTGGGGTACGTCGATCATTCACCCGGCGGACCCCGACGTACTGCAGCGCATCGTCGACTACTTCCGCGGTGAGACCGCCAATCCGTACTCGGGCCGCCGGCTCCGCGGGCTGCTCGTCGACGCCGGGCTTGAGATCACCGGTGAGACGGCCGCGACCTGGATCGAGCCGCAGGACGGCGCCACGACGGGCTTTGTCGGCATGATGCACACGACCGCGGCCCGGGCCGGCGTGATCACCGACGCCGAGGCCGCGGCGTTCACCAAGACGCTAGGGGACGCGGCTGAGCGCGGCGTCTTCCATATGTCCCTCACGATGTACGCGGTCAGCGCTCGCAAGCCGTGAACGGCGCGGCCATTGCACGACCAGTACCGCGGACAGCACCAGCGCGCCGCCGAACCACTGCGGCGCGGTGAGCTTCTCGCCGAACATCCAGGCCGCCGCGACCACTGTCACGACCGGCTCGAAGATCGACAGGATCGACGCGACCGAGGCGCCGACCTGCGCCATGCCGGCGAAGAACAGCAGGATCGCCGCGACCGTGCTGATCACTGCCACCGCGGTCAGCCACAACCAGCCGATCGGTGCGAACCCGAAGTCTGTGCCGCCGCGCAGGAACCCCAGTAATACAAAGGTTCCGAACGCCCCGGTGCAGACCAATGCACTCAGCGCGAGCGGCGGTACGTCGACCGAGTCGCCGACCAGGATGTACCCGGTGTAGACGATCGGCGCGCCGAGTGCGAGCAGTAGCCCGGACCAGTCGAAGTGGCCGGACAGCGCGCCGCTGAGCACCAGGCCGATCCCGAGCAGTGCGATCACCAGCGCGGCCACCCGGCGCCGCGAGGCGGCCTCGCGGCGCAGCGCGATCGCCGTACCCATGACGAGGACCGGGTACAGGTACAGGATCAGCGCGACCAGCGACGCGTCGATCCTGGCGAGCGCGGAGAAGTAGAAGGTCGACTGCGCGGCGTACCCGAAGGCGCCCATCGCGAGGCCGGTGAGCACGACCCGGCGCGGCAGGTTGCGGAGTGCGCCACGGGCGAGCGCGATGCCTAGCAGCAGTACCGCGGCGAGGCCGAACCGGACGAGCAACAGCGCGTCCACGGACACGCCCGCGCCGTACGCGAGCTTGCCGAACACGGCCATCACGCCGAAGGCGGCGGCGGAGAGAAGGCAGAAGAGGCGTCCCACGACATCGATGGTCCGACCAGTGAACCGTTCACGTCCATCACGGCTTCACGGACAGCATCGTGAAGCTAAGCTGAACGAATGATGGATCTGCATCGGCTTCGGCTGCTGCGTGAGGTGCACGGCCGCGGCACAGTGCACGGAGCGGCCCGCGCGCTCGGATATTCGCCCAGCGCGATCTCGCAGCAGCTGGCCGTTCTGGAGCGCGAAGCCGGTACGCCGTTGCTCGAGCGGGTCGGCCGCAACGTACGGCTGACCGCGGCGGGCGAGGTCCTGGTGCGGCACGCGACCGCGCTGCTGGAAGGTGTCGAGGCGGCCGAGGCGGAGCTGGCGGCGGTCGCGGCCGGACGGGTCGCCGGGGTGGTGCGGATCGGGGCGTTCCAGTCCGCGTTCATCCGGGTCGTCGCGCCGGCGATCCGCAGCCTCGCGGGGACACATCCCGACATCCGCGTGCAGGCCACCGAGCTGGAGGTCGAGCAGGCCGCGCCCGCCTTGCGGATGCAGCAGCTGGACGTGATGGTCGGCGACGAGTACGACGGCCAGCCGCGCGCCGTCCACACCGACCTGCATCGCGAGCACCTGCTCCGCGAACAGATCAGCGTCGTTCTGCCGGAGGACCATCCGCTGGCCGCCAAGCGCCGGGTCCCGGTCGAACAGCTGAGGGAATTGCCCTGGGCGGCCTGTCAGCCAGGCACCGGGCACCGCGAGATGCACGTCCGCGTCTGCCGCGAGCTGGGCGGGTTCGAGCCCGACATCCGCTACAGCTCCGACGACTTCCGCATCCTGCTGGAGCTCGTCCGTACGACGGGTGCCGGGGCGCTCCTCACGGACCTGGCCCTCGGCGCCGGTGCGCCGGGTGTCGCCGTACGCCTGCCGGCCGAAGGCGATGTCGGTCGGGCGGTCTTCCTGCTGACCCGCCGTACCCGAACTCCTGCGGTCGCGGCGGTCGCCGATGCGCTGGCGGCCGCGGCCACTGATCAGACCAGGTCGTGACGGAGCAGGACTGTCCGATTGTCGAAAGTACGATTGTCGACAAGCCGCAGGGTGCGGCGTTCGGTGGGCTGGTGGACGGGCTTACCGCCACCGAGGATCACCGGGTGCACGATGACGTGGTATTCGTCGAGCAGCCCTCGTGCGGTCAGTGCCGCCGCGACGCTCGCGCTCCCGGTCAGCAGGATGTCCTTGCCCGGCTGCTCCTTGATCGCCTCGAGCTCGTCGGCGGCCCGGATGATCCGGGTGTTCCAGTCGGCGGATTGCAGGGTTGTCGACAATACGATCTTCGACGTCCGTCGCCAGACCGGTGCGAACTCGATCGCGTGCTGATCCGGGTTCAGCGCCTCGGCGTTCGGCCAGTACGACGACATCATTTCCCAGACCGTCCGCCCGTACAGGAACAGGTCGGCGCGCTCGGTCAGCCCCATCGAGTACGCGCCGAGTTCCGGGCCGAGCTCGGCCCAGTCGAACTCGCCGTTCGGCCCCGCGATGAAGCCGTCGAGCGACTGGTGCACGTAGTACATGATCTTCCGCATGGTGTCCTCCGGGTGACGGCCGCTTGTGCCTCCTGGTCGGAGGCGGTTGCCCGGAATTGACACGCGTCAGCCGATCCAGCCCAAACTGCTGACGGTGTCCGTCGTCGGCTTGACCTCGCAACCAGCCACCACCTTGCCGAGGGGGATTGACGAAACCGCCTGGGCTTGGGAGATTCGGAGGGGAACGGGCGGGTCTGGGGGAGGACCGGCCGCTCGTCGGGGGTCCAGTTGCTCTCTGGGGTGAAGTCTTCGCGCTGTGCTCGACGGTGACGCCGGTCTGCGCGGTGTACGCGGTGACGTGTACGCCGTTCTGCGACAGAACTTGTACAGGGGAGCGGGCGCATGATCGAGAACCTGCGGGAACGCACGCGGGGACAGGTCTTCGTAGTGGGAGACGAGGAATACGACGCGGCGCGCCGTGTCAACAATTGGATGATCGACAAACGACCGCAGGTGATCGTCCGGTGTGAGAACACCGGTGACGTGATGGCGGCGATCGACTACGCGCGGACGAACGACCTGGAGATCGCCGTCCGCGGCGGCGGGCACAGCGTGCCCGGCTTCGGTACGGTCGACGACGGACTGGTCATCGACCTGAGCCCGATGCGGAACGTCCGGGTCGACCCGGTGACCCGGACGGCGCGGGCCGGCGGCGGCGCGACCTGGGGCGACTTCAACGCGGCGACGCACGCGTTCGGGCTGGCGACCACGGGCGGGATCATCTCCACGACCGGTGTCGGCGGGCTGACCCTCGGCGGCGGGATCGGGTACCTGGCGCGGGGGCTCGGGCTGTCCTGCGACAACCTGGTGTCGGCCGACGTGGTGACCGCGGACGGGCGGTTCCTGATCGCCAGCGAGAAGGAGCACGACGACCTGTTCTGGGCGCTGCGCGGCGGTGGCGGCAACTTCGGCGTGGTGACCGCGCTGGAGTTCCGGCTGGCACCATTGTCGACAATCTACGGCGGCCCGATGTTCTTCGAGCTGTCCGACGCGGCCGCCGTACTGGCCGGGTTCCGGGACCTGATCATGGACGCGCCCGAGCAGCTCGGCGGGTTCCCGGCGTTCCAGATCGCGCCGCCGCTGCCGTTCATCCCGGAGGACCGGCACGGCGAGCCGTTCGCGGCGATCGTCGGCTGCTGGGCGGGAGACCTGGACGAGGGTGAGGCGCAGATCTCGAAGTTCCGGGAGCTGGCGCCGGTGATGGCCGAGCACGTCGGCCCGATGCCGTACCCGGCGCTGAACAGTGCCTTCGACGCACTGGTACCGCCCGGACTGCAGCACTACTGGAAGGCGAACTTCGTCACCGAGCTGACCGACGAGGCGATCCAGGCGCACCTGCGGCACGCGCCGGGCCTGCCGGCGGTGAACTCGACCGTGCACATCTACCCGATCAACGGCGCCTGCCACCGGGTCACCCCGGACGCGACCGCGTTCGCCTACCGGGACGCGAACTTCGCGACCGTGATCGCCGGCATGTGGCCGGATCCGGCGCAGAACGAGGCGTCGATCGACTGGGTTCGGTCGTACTACGACGACATCGCACCGCACTCCGAGGCCGGCGGGTACATCAACTTCATGGCCGGCGACGACCAGGGCCGGATCCGGGACAACTACCGGCAGAACTACGACCGGCTGGCGGAGGTGAAGCGCAGGTACGACCCGGACAACGTGTTCCACCTGAACCAGAACATCGTGCCCTGACCGCAGGGGGGTGCGGCCGGGCCGCACCCCCCTGCGGGCTACTTCTTGGGGCTGAGCTTGTGGACCACGATGCCGGACTTGAACGTCGTGGTCCCGAGCAGCTCGAGGTGCGTCGGTTCGATGCCGCTGCCGTGCAGCATGTTGGTGCCGTCGGCAACCACCGGGAAGATCCAGAAGTGGTACTCGTCGACGAGCTTGTTCTCCAGCAGCGTCCGCGAGAACGACCCGGTGCCGTACTTGATCAGGTCGCCGCCGTCGGACTCCTTCAGCCGCCGTACCGCGTCGGCAGCGTCGCCTTCGAGCGGCTGGGCGTTCCATTTCCACTCGGTCAGCGTCCGGGTCGCGACGTACTTCGGCATCGCGTTGAAGGCGTCGGCGAACGGGTCGCCGGCCCGGGACAGCCAGGCGTCCGCGAAGCCCTCGTAGGTGACGCGGCCGAGCACCTGCGCCTCGACACCCTCCATCAGGCTCTGGTTGTACGCCATGTGCTCGTCGTCCCAGTACGGCGGGCTCCAGTTCTGCGGGTCGTCGATGACGCCGTTCAGCGTGACGAACGTGGTTTCGATCAGCTTCCTCATGGGTCTTTCCTCTCAGGGTTGGTACGGGCGCCGGTTGCGGGCGTCGCGTAGTACTTCGGCCCACCAGACGAGCTGGTCGAGCATGAGCTTGGCTGTTGCTTCGTAGCCGGCGGACGGCTTCGGCCAGCCGCCGTCCGCGGTGAACTGCTCCCAGTAGCAGGGCAGGGCGATGGTGTTGCGGATGGTGACGGCGTGCAGCTCGGCGAACACCTGTCGCAGCTGTGCGGCCGCCTGGCAGCCGCCGTACTCACGGCCGTAGCTGACGATCGCTACCGGCTTTGCGTGCCACTCCTCGTAGTACCAGTCCAGTGCGGTCTTCAGAGGCGCCGGGAAGCTGCTGTTGATCTCCGGAGTGACTACGGCGAACGCGTCCGCCGTTGCGAGCCTGGTCCCGAGTTGCTGGACCTCTTGCGGTGCCGCGTCGTCGGTGTCGGGCAGCGTGTCCGGCAGGTTCGCCGTCACCAGGTCGACAAGATCGACCTCGAACTGTTTGGCAGCCTGCTGAGCGAGCCAGTGCGCCACCGTCGGGCCGAAGCGGCCACGGCGGGTGCTGCCGATGATCACTGCCAGTCGCATCTGCCGTCCTCCTTCCGTCTGACCCAGACTCTGCCGGAAGGCGTTTACGGTTTCTTTCCGGTTAGTGTTCGGTCGTGCGCTTCGGGGTGCTCGGACCGGTGACGGCCCTGGACGGACGCGGGACCGCCCGTGGTCATCCAGGGGCTGAAGGTGCGTGCGCTGCTGGCCGACCTGCTGGTGCATGAGGGACGGCCTGTTCCTGCTGACCGGCTCATCGACCACCTGTGGGGCACCGAGCTGCCAGGCAATCCGTCGGGGACCCTGTCGGCGAAGGTGTCGCAGTTGCGCCGCGCTTTCGAGGACGCCGAGCCCGGCAGTCGGGCACTGGTCCGGTCAGGGCCTGCCGGGTACTCGCTGGCGCTGGAGAGCACCACTTGTGACTCCCTCCGCTTCCGGGAGCTGCTGGACGCCGGTGCTGTCGACGAAGCGCTGGCACTGTGGCGTGGGCCGGCGTACGCGGACTTCGCCGACGAGGCCTTTGTCGAGACGGCTGTCGCCAGGCTGACGGACGAGCGGCTGAGCGCGTGCGAGCGAGCTGATCTGTCCGTGGCCGACCTGTCGGACCTGGTTCGTGCGCACCCGCTGCGTGAGGGGTTGCGGGCTGCGCAGATGAAGGCCCTGTACCGCGCTGGCCGTCAGAGCGAGGCTCTGGGGAGCTTTGACGAGGTGCGGTCACTGCTGGTGGAGGAGCTCGGACTGGACCCGAGCCCTTCGTTGGTCGCGCTTCAGCAGTCGATCCTGAAGCAGGAGCTACCGCACGCGCGGAACAACCTGCCGGCCCAGGTGACCGAGCTGATCGGCCGGGAGGAGGCTCTGGCCGATCTTGGGGTTGCTCTCGGCACGGCTCGGTTGCTGACGCTGACCGGGCCCGGTGGTGTTGGCAAGACTCGCCTTGCTCTTGCAGCGGCTGCTGCGGTTGCTGAGCGGTTCGCTGACGGTGTCGTGCTGGTGGAGCTGGCTGCTGTGACACCCGATGCTCTGTCGGTCAGCAACGCGCTCACAGACGCGGTGCAGGCCGCGCTGGATCTGCGGGACACCGGAGAGGCCATCGTCGATCGTCTGGCTGCGGTGATGGGCTCCCGGTTGCTTGTGCTGGACAACTGCGAGCAGGTGGTCGAGGAGGTCGCAGTCCTGGTCGACCGTTTGCTGGCTGCTGCTCCGGGGCTCCAGGTGTTGGCAAGTAGCCGTGAACCGTTAGGCCTGGCTGGTGAGGTGGTGTGGAGCGTTCCGCCGCTGGTGATCCCGGGAGTTGATTCTGGTCCGGAGACGGTGGAGGAGTGCAGCGCGGTGCAGTTGTTCGTCGCCCGTGCTGCTGCGGCGTCACGGGGGTTCGCTCTGACGGAGGAGACCGTTGCTGATGTCGCCGTACTGTGCCGGCGGCTGGACGGGATTCCGTTGGCGCTGGAGCTTGCGGCGACGCGCGTACGAGCTCTTGGCGTACGTGGTCTGGTGGCGCGGCTGGACGACCGCTTCCGGTTGCTGGCGACAGGGCATCGCGGTGCGGCGCCGCGGCAGCAGACGTTGCACGCGATGATCGACTGGAGCTGGGAGCTGCTCGACGCGGCGGAGCAGTCCGTGCTGCAGCGCCTTGCAGTACATGCAGATGGCTGTACTGCGGAAGCGGCGGCGGCTGTTTGCGGTGAGGACGACGTACTGGATGTGCTGGTGCGGCTCGTTGACCGGTCGCTTGTCGTACCTGTTGACGGGACGCGCTTCCGGTTGCTGGAGTCGGTGGCGGCGTACTGCGTCGACAAGCTCCAGGACTCTGGTGAGCTGGAGGCTGTGCGGCAGCGGCACTTGGCGTACTACGTGTCGCTGGCTGAGTCGGCGCAACTGTTCGGCGCTGAGCAGGGCAGGTGGCTGCAGCTGCTGGATGACGACTCGGCCAACTTCAGGGTTGCGCTGGATCGTGCTGTGTCCACGGGGCAGCTGGACATGGCTGAGCGGCTTGTGGATGCGCTGGCGTGGTACTGGTTCCTGCGTGGGCGTCACTTGGAGGCCCTGCGTTCGATGGAGGCAGTTCCAGGGTCTGCGCGTGCTGGGATCTGGCGGGCGGGCTACCTGTACCTGCTTGGACGTCCTGAGGCTGCGGTGGAGCGGGACCGCTGGATCGATGCTGCTGATGCAATGGGGCAGTGGTGGATCGGATACGCCGCGAGCGATGCAGGTGACCTGGCCGCGTGTCAGTCACTGCTGGACAGCGCACTGAAGCGCTTTGAAGCAGACGGCGACCAGTGGGGAGTTGGCGCCGTACTGGCGGCACGGGCGAAGCACGCGCATGTCAGAGGAGACTTGCCGGCCCTGTACGACGACGCGTGCCGGAGCATCGCGATCTTCCGGGCGCTGGGGGATCGGTGGGGCGTCCTGCAGGCAACGAGCTGGTTCGGTGCGCACGCGGAGCTTGTCGGTGACTTCGACGAGGCGGAGCGGCTGCACCTGGAGGGCGTGGCGGCTGCTGAGGAGATCGGGCTGTGGCCCGAGCTGGCGAACGAGCTGGGGATGCTCGGCTGGACGTCGATCCGGCAGGGCCGTTACGACGCGGCTCGGTCGTACGGCGAGCGCGCGGTGCGGCTGGCCACGGAGCAGGGGCAGCGCGCGACGCAGGCGTTGGCGGAGATCGTGCTGGCGTTCGCGGCTCGTCGTACCGGGGCTCTGGGTGAGGCGTCGGAGCGGTTGCAGACGCTGATCGACGTTGCCCGCCGGCAGCAGGAGGCCGTGCTGTACCTGGCGCTCGTGCTGGACGAGCTTGGGTTCGTCAGGGAGCTGCAGGGGCGGCTGGGGGACGCCCTGGAGCTGCACGTGGAGGCTTTTCGGGTGTCGGAGGAGTTCGACTCGCTCCGTGGCATGTGCTGGGCGCTGGAAGGGATTGCCGGCTGTCACCCGGACAAGACGCTCGCCGCTGTCCTGCTGGGGTGTACGGCTGCCACTCGGGCGTCCGAGAACTATCTGGTGGCTGCCACTGAGACGGACGACCTCGACCGGGCAGTCGCTGCGGCGGCGTCGGCTCCGGACTATCAGGTGGCATACGCACGCGGCGCGGAGCTGAGTCCGGCCGAGGCGTTCACGCTGCTCGTCCGGCAGTAGATGTTCTGTAGTTGAGATTATTCATCTAGCGAAGTAGTTTTGCTCGCGAGCCAACTTCGACAGGTGAAGGTGAACGCATGGACTACGGCCACGAGCTGGTCTTCGGCACGTTCCTGACCCCCGCGGTCGACGCCCCGGACCGGGTGATCGCGCTGGCCCAGCTGACCGAGCAGGTCGGGCTGGACCTGGTCAGCTTCCAGGACCACCCGTACCAGCCCCGGCTGATGGACGCGTGGACGCTGCTGTCCGTCGTCGCCGCGCAGACCGAGCGCATCAAGGTGACCACCAACGTTGCCAACCTCCCGTTGCGGCACCCGGTCGTCCTGGCGCGCAGTGTCGCGACACTGGACCTCATCACGGGCGGCCGGGTGGAGCTCGGGCTAGGCGCAGGCGGCTTCCTGGAGGCGGTGGCGGCGAACGCGGGGCCACGGCTGACGACAGGGCAGAGCATCACCGCTCTCGAGGAGGCCATCGCGATCATGCGCGAGGTCTGGACGCCTGGAGCCGGTGGGATCCGGCTCGAGGGCAAGCACTACACCGTGGCCGGCGCCAAGCGCGGCCCGGCGCCCGCGCACGACGTGTCGATCTGGTTGGGCGCATACAAGCCGCGGATGCTGGCCCTGACCGGACGGCTCGCCGACGGCTGGCTGCCGAGCAGCGGGTACGCCGGGCCGGACGAGCTGGCTTCTATGAACAAGGTGATCGACGAGGCGGCCGTAGACGCCGGCCGGGACCCAGCGGCCGTACGGCGGCTCTACAACGTCGCCGGCCAGTTCAATGGGCGTGGCGGGTTCCTGCAGGGGCCAGAGGAGCTGTGGATCGACCAGCTGACCGAG
Source organism: Kribbella aluminosa (assembly GCF_017876295.1). Taxonomy (NCBI): domain Bacteria; kingdom Bacillati; phylum Actinomycetota; class Actinomycetes; order Propionibacteriales; family Kribbellaceae; genus Kribbella; species Kribbella aluminosa. The sequence goes on from NZ_JAGINT010000001.1 coordinate 2,624,687, forward strand.
CTGACGCTGGGCGAGGGCATCAGCACGTACATCCTTGCCTCTGACAACCCTGACGACATCAGGCGCTTCTCTGAGGTTGCAGCAGGCGTACGTGAGGCTGTGGCGATCGCACGGTCGGGTGCAGTCGTCTCTCCAGCTCCGGTGTCCAGCTTTGGCGTCGTACCGACACCACCTCCTGCTGTACGGCGGAGCGCAGTACAGCTGCTGGACGAGGCGGAGCGGCCGACCGGGCCGGCGCAGGACCCGTCACGGACGTACACGCCGTACCAGCTGCAGTCGGGGCAGCACCTGATCGATGTGCACGACCACCTGCGTGCTGAGCTCGAGCAGGTACGTGACCTGGTGGAGCAGGTCGCGGCCGGGACGCTCGGGGTCGGTGCGGCGCGGTCACACATCAACACGATGACCATGCGGCAGAACAACTGGACGCTGGGCACGTACTGCGAGTCGTACTGCCGGCTTGTCACGACGCACCACTCGCTGGAGGACGCGTCGCTCTTCCCGCACCTCCGGCGCGCCGACCCCGCTCTGGCGCCGGTGGTGGACCGGCTGCAGGAGGAGCACAAGATCATCCACGACGTGCTGGAGGGTGTCGACAAAGCGCTGGTCGCGCTCGTAGACGGCTCAGGCAGCATCGACGGATTGCGCGCCGCCATGGACCTGCTCGACGACACGCTGCTCTCGCACCTGTCCTACGAGGAGCGAGAGCTGGCGGAGCCGCTGGCGCGGCTTGGGGTGCTGTAGCTACTTCGCCTCACCCAGCAGGGAGGCGAGGATGTCGAGCAGGCGGAGCGTCGGCACCTCGCCCAGCAGCCGGGCGGCGCTGGTGGCCGGCTCCGCGATCAGGCGGACCTGGAGCAGCTTGAAGTCGCGGATGTTGGCCGGGTTCACCAGGTCGTCGCGGACCGCGGACAGGAAGGCGGAGCCGGCTGCCGACGTACCGTAGGTCATCCGGATGAAGCTGTCCGTCACCGGATACAGGTACGGCCGCTTCAGGTGCAGCAGCTTCGACTTCTTCGCGTGCCCGAAACCCCGGTGGCCGGTGAACTTGTCGTCGAGCGCCATCGCCGCCTCGAACAGCTCGCTCCCCGGCACCGCGTCCTCGAGGCGTGCGTCGACCGGGATCGCCGCGAGGTCCTTCTCGGCCTCGACCTCGAGCAGCCACGGAATGTCCAGCGCCCGGAGGTCGGAGCCGATCACCATCGTCCGGGCCAGGTCCTCGAGCGTGACCCGGTTCGGGTCGGAGCCGCCGACGGTGGTCATCCCCGGCAGCCCGTCGTAGTACTGCAGCACGGAGCCGTTCGTCTCGGCGTACAGCCGCAACTGCGCGATCGCCTCGTCGACGACGATCTTCCGGGTACCGATGTTCATGAGCCACACCCTCACACTTGTGGTGGCAGACCCGCCAGCGGGCGGACCATCATTCGAACGTTTCCTCACCTGTTTCCGCAGATCGTAGCGACTTCCGGGGGACCTGCACGCCAGAGTGACTTCCCGTTATCCACAACCTGTAATCATCTCCGCCGCCCGAGTGCCGTTCGCTATAAACTCTCTGTCACAATCCCGCGACTGAGCGGAGGCAAACCGTGCGGCCCCTACTCGCGCTCGCCCTGTCCGTCCTCCTGCTCGTGCCCTTCACCCCGACCGCACACACCGCCGCCGGATGCCTACAACTGCCTGCACCCCGACGGCGCCGTCTCAGCCGGTGGTCAGCTGCTGAGCACCGGCTGACCTCGGTCACCGGCGACCAGTCGTTGGCGGGCCCGCGCCGGTGCGGATCCGGAGCAGACCGTGACGCTGACGCCGCAGCCTCGGGTGCGGTCGATCCAGATCGGGCCGTCGGGGGATGCGGTACGCCGGTACGTGCACGAGTGGATCGTCGGGATCGAGGACGTCACCGCGGACATGCAGCACGTGCGCGACCTCGCCCGTACGTCGACAGAAGCGGCAGAGGGTCGCCGGGCTGCGGATTGCCGTGCACGCGGTCGGCGCCGCGCATCCTTGGGTGCGGAAGATGCCGGTAGTGGACGCTCGGGCGTACCGGGCGCCGAGTCGCGTGCGCGTGGCTGTCGAAGTTAGAAGGTCTTGGCGGTGGTGCGGGTGGTGGAGAGGGCTTCGTCGCGGGATTGGGGTGCGTCGCCGGTGAGGGTGGGGTGGTAGCGGATGTCGGTGATGTCGTCGATGCCGGTCCAGCGGAGCCAGTCGTTGAAGAAGGTGGACTGGAAGTTGGTGCCGAAGCTGGGGCCGAGTTGTGGGCCCCAGACGCCACTGGTGTAGATGACGGCTGCTTTACGGCCGGTGCCGGCGAGGAGGGGCTGGTATCCGGTGTGGGGGTCCAGGCCCCAGATCGTCCCGGGCTGGGAGATCACGTCGATGAACTGCTTGAGGATGTACGGGACTCCGGCGTTCCACATCGGGACGCTGAACAGGAGGCGGTCCGCGGCGAGGAAGCGCTGGACGGTCGCCTGGACGGCTTCCCAGGCCTCGGCCTCTTCGCCCTCGAGCGCTTCGCCCGCGATGAACGTCATCTTGGCGCCGGCCGCGGCCGGCCCGAACTCCGGCAGCGTGCCGTCCCACAGGTTCCAGGTGACGACCTCGTCGCCGGGGTGCGTCTCGCGGTAGACGTCGACGAACGTGTCGGCGATCCGCAACGACTCCGACTTGTTTCCACGGGGTGACGACGCGATGTGCAGCAGGGTGCTCATATGGGTGCCTTCCGATCTTATCGGACTGTAGTCCGGTTATGTTCAGGACGATACGGACCTTGGTCCGGTTAGTCAATCGGCGGCTGCAAATTGGGTTGACCGCCTCCGCATGATGAGGACATGACTACGACTTCTGGACTGTTGCTGATGGGACCTGTGGCCTTGGCGGCTCGGGTTCAGCAGCAGGCCGGTCGTTGGTGGAGGTCGATGCCCGGTCAGTCGTGATCGGGCTGGTGGTCGCGGGGCTTTTGGCTGGGTACGGCGTTGCCGTGCCGGTCGGGCCTGTCGGGACCTATCTGGTGGCGTTGACGGCGCGGAGTTCGTTGCGGATCGGGGCGTTCGCCGCTCTTGGGGTCGCTTCGGCTGATGGTGTGTACGCGGCGGTCGCTGCGGGAGCCGGTTCGATGCTGGCTCCGTTGCTCGTGCCGATTGTCGGACCGTTGCGTTGGGCATCGGTTCTGGTGCTGATCGGCCTCGCGGTGATGGGAGCGGCCAAGGCGGTACGGCGTTATCGCGAGCAGCGGATCGTCGCGCTGCAACAGGAAGCCCCGGTCGGCGCGTGGACGGCGTACCTCGGGATGCTCGGGATGACGATGCTCAACCCGTGGACGGTGATCTACTTCGCGGCGCTGGTACTCGGGGGATCGGGTGTCGCGGGTGTCGGCGGGCGGATCGTGTTCGTGGTGGCGGCGTTCGTGGCGTCGGCGAGTTGGCAACTGCTGCTCGCGGGCGGTGGAGCGCTGCTCGGACGAGTGCTGACCGGGGCGCGGGGCCGGTTGGCGACGGCGCTGGTGTCGAGCGCGCTGATCGTCGTACTTGCGGCGCGACTGGTTGTCTAGTTGAGAATGTGGCTGTGATGATTCGGCGGGGGACGTGGAGATCGCGGTGACCGATCGCGGCGGGGACGGTCCGGGGGTTGTGCTACTGGATGGGCTGGCCGGGAGCTCGCGTGAACTGCTGCCGACGGCGGACGCGTTGGTCGGCTGGCGGTTGCCTGGTGCAACGATCTGGAGAGGACCGGTGAGGGCCTGCGCCCGCGATTCGACGCGGATGTGATGGAGTCGACGATCGCCGCGGTGCAGGAGGATCGCTGGGCGGAGTGGGAGCGGCTGGAACCGTCTGCGCTTGCGGTGTTCGCCGAGCACGGCATGTTCACGCCGGAGCAGCAGGACGAGCTGATCCGACGTCGTCCGCACACCGCGCGGGCCGTGATTGCCGGCGGAAGTCACGATGCGCACCTCGATGCGTTCGACGGATGGGTCGACGTGCTTCGCAGCTATTTGCGGGCTGGGCGGACTTCGGTCTAGCGCTCCGGTACCGCTCGCTCGACGGCTCCGCCCGGGTTGAGGAACAGGAGGATCGGGGGACCTGTGTTGGGGAGGATCTGGGCGTATGCCTGGAGTTGTGGTGCGTAGTACGCGACGCGGCTGTCCAACGCTGCCGCGGGGATGGCGTCGGTCTTGTAGTCGACGATGGTCAGGCGGCCGTCGTCCTCGCGGTAGATCAGGTCGACGAAGCCTTCGAGGACGGTGCCGTCGGGCTGGAGCGTGCCGACGTACGACTCGCGCCAGTGCTCGCGGGCCGCGGCGCGTTGTACGACGTCGGACGCCAGCGCCGAGCGGACGAGGGCGGCGACGATGTCGGTGAACTCGAGGACGCCCTCGGCGAGGCACTGGGTCGATACGGCGGCGTCGAGGCCGGCGCCGGTGGAGAGGTCGACGACCTGCAGTACGGCGTGGACGGCGCGGCCGATCGCGGTGCCGTAGCGGCCCTTCGACCACGGCGGGAGCTCGACGTCGCGGGGGCCTTTCGCCGTACCGGGGTCGACGTCGGTGAGGGTGGCGTCCGGGCCGGTGCCTTCGAGGCCGGAGGCGCTCTGCGCGGAGCGGGCGCGGCTCGCGGCTTGTGCGGCGGAGGCCCGCGCTTCCCATTCCGTGCGGGAGATCGGCCGGGACACGTCGGGGGCGGCGGTCGGCTCGCGGTCGGGGACGGGCGGGCCGGTGAAGAGGGTCGAGTTCGGGGCTTCGACGCCGCCGGCGGTTGCGAGGAGCTCGGCGTTGCTGGTGTGGCGGCGGTTGCCGGAGCGGTGCAGCGAGACGACCAGGTGGTCGCGGGCGCGGGTCGCGGCGACGTACAGCAGGCGGCGGCGTTCGTAGTCGTCCATCTGTTCGTCGACGGGCTGCACGAGGTCGAAGTCCTCGGTCTGGACGGATGACTTGAGCTTGACCGCGTACCCGCCGGACTGCGGCCAGAGGACCTGTACGCCGCGTTGCCGGTTCGGCGAGGCGGTCATGCCGGACAGGATCACGATCGGGAACTCGAGTCCCTTCGCGGCGTGGATCGTCATCACCCGGACCGCGTCGGCGTCGGTCTCGGGCAGGACCGCCTCGGCGACGCGGGAGGTTTCCTCACCCTGATGGGCGGCCCAGGCGAGGTACGAGCGGAGTCCGCCGTGCTCGACCTCGGACCAGGCACGGGCCTGGTCGACGACGAACCGGATCCGCCGCCAGGCGTCGCGGGCGCGCGGGCCGATCGCGGCGACCTCGAGCATCCGGCGGTCGGCGACGATCTTCGCGAGTACTTCGCTGGGGGTGAGCCAGCGGGCGGCGTAGTGCGTACGGCGGAGCCACTCCATCGCGTCGCCGACGGGATGGGTGAGGAGCTGGTCGGGGACCGGGGCGGTCAGGGTGAACGTGCCGCCTTTGCGCTTCCACGTGAACAGGTCGTCGTCGCCGCAGCCGAACAGCGGCGAGCGGAGGGTGGTGACGAGCGCGAGCTGGTCGCTCGGGTCGCCGAGGGCGCGGGCGCAGGCGAGCAGGTCGCGGACCTCGGCGGTCTGGTAGACGAGGGAGCTGGCTTCGGCGCGGTACGGGATGTCGGCGCGGTCGAGGGCGTCTTCGAGGAACGGGAGGGAGGTGCGGGCCGGGACGAGTACGGCGATGTCGCCGGCCTCGGCGGGGCGCCAGGTTTGGGTGCGGTCGTCGTACACGAGCCAGCCGTCGCGGAGCGCTTCCTCGATGACGGAGGCGACGTCGGTGGCTTCGCGCTCGCGGAGGACGGAGGCTTGCGCGCGCGGGAGGTCGTCGTGCGGGACGGCGCCGAGGATCGTGACGGCGGGGCCGGCGGATGGGTCGACGGCGGCTGGCTCTTCGAGAGGTACGTCGATGGCGTCGCCGCGGCGGCGGAACGGGAGCACCTCCGCGAGATCGGTGAGCTCAGCACCGTGGTCGGGTTCGTCGAAGAGTGCGGGCTCGTCGAAGATCGAGAGCTGGTCACCCTCGACGGGCGTCGAGCCCCGGTCCGAGGAACCGGGGGCGCCAGGTGCGGTGGAGCTTGCTGGAGGGCGGGAGCCGCCTGGTGTGCGCGCCCCGGTGTCGGCGCTGTCGGTGTGCGGCTCGCCAGGATTGGTGCGGTGGGGGGAGAGGGCTTGGTAGGCGGGCTGGGCGGAGTCCTGGGGCTGGATCAGGGTGGTGAAGACGGTGTTGATCCACTGGAGGATCGGTGGGACGGTGCGGAAGTTGGTGGTCAGGGCGACGGTTTCGCCGAGGAGCTCCTGGGCGGTGAGGTACGTCGCGATGTTGGCGCGGCGGAACCGGTAGATGGACTGTTTCGGGTCGCCGACCACGAACAGCCTGCCCTCGGGGACCTCGATGTCGTGCCAGTCCGGGTCGGACGCCTCCGCGCCGCCGGCGATGCGGACCGCGAGCTCGATCTGGATCGGGTCCGTGTCCTGGAACTCGTCCAGCAGCAACCGCTCGAACCGCTCCTGCAGCTCATCCCGTACGTCGGCGTCGCGGCGCAGCAGGTCCCGCGCCAGCACCAGCAGGTCGTGGAACTCGAGCCGCCCGTCCGCCCGCCGCAGCTCGGCCGACTCCAGCACCCGCTCCGCGATCCAGTGCGAAAGATGCCGCAGGCAAGCATCAAGCAGCAGCTCGACCAGCGAACCGGCGACCTCGACCACCTCGGTGCAGTCCGCGCGCGCCTTCGCGATGTCCGGCCAGTTCTCCTTGCGCCCGATCCGGCCCACCTTGATCCCGCGCAGCGCCTGCAGGAACGACAGCTGTGTCTCCTGATCGGAGGCGGCCTCCAGCATCAGACCGAGCTCGCGGATCTGCACCACCTTCGGCAGCAGCCGGTCCTCGGGATCCAGACACGTCTCGGCGAGCCCGCCGATCTGCGCCGCCGCGGCGATCAGCCCGGTCAGATCCGGCATCGCCACCAGCTCGGGCGGCTCGACGAGCACCCGGTCCGCGATCAGGTCCCAGTCGTTGCCGAACAGCCGCGCCAGCGACCGCAGATGCTTGAGCTCGACCCCGACCGCCATCGCGAGCAGCAGCGGCTCGGCGATCGTGTCGTCGTCGAGCAACTGCTGCTGCAGCTCGGCCCACCGCTCCTCGAACGCGACCGACGACCCGACCTCGTCCAGTACTTCGATCAGTGGCGGCAGCCCGGCCTCGATCGGATGCGCGAGCAGGATCTGCTGCGCGAACGCGTGCAGCGTGCCGATCGAAGCCGAGTCCAGATCGTCCAGCGCCGCGTCCGCGAGCTGCCCGGCGTCCGTACGCCGTGCCTTCTCGAACTCGACCCGCAACCGGTCCCGCAGCTCCGCCCCGGCCTTCTCGGTGAACGTCACGGCCGCGATCGTCCGCAGCGGTACGCCGTCCCGCAGCACCAACGTCCGCACCCGCTCGACCAGCGCATGCGTCTTCCCCGAGCCGGCACCCGCCTCCACGAACAGCGTGGCGTCGGTATCGGACCGGATCCGCTCCCGCGCATCCCCGTCGAGCAACTGCTCGGTCATCGGCAGCTCCCTTCGATCCAGCAGGCGCGCGCCGGCACCGCCGAGCCGGCCCGCAGCACACTCGCACACCCGCTGACGGCGAGCGGAAGTGCATGCCGGGCGGGAGCTGACGGCGCAGCCGCGCGCATCGGCGGACCGGAGGTGTCGGCGCGGCCGAGGTCGTCGGAGTGGGCCGAGGGCGTCGGGAGGCTACTCATCGGCGGACTCCAGCGCGGTTGGGTCGATGAGGCGGACGAGTCGCTCCAGCACGGGATCGTGCCGCTTGCGGTCCCACCGCGCCCGAACCTCGCTGTGCCCCAGGCCGTCCGGGTTGCAGTACGGGCACTGCACCCACAGGAAGTCCGGCACTTCGGGCGCCTTCGGCGGGAAGTACCCGGCCGCGATCGAGGACACGATCACGTCGAGGGTGTCGACGTACCGCTCCTCGACCTCCGGTGTCAGCGGGACCGGGATCCGTTTGCCGCCGCGGCGGACGAACCAGTACGACGCCTCGACCGGGGTGGAGGCCTCGCCCAGTCGCGCGCGGGCGGCGTACGCGTACACCGGCAACTGCAGCTTCGTGCCGCCCGCGACCGGGTCGGACTCGATGCCCTCGTACCGCGAGAAGCCGCCGGTCTTCACGTCGGTGACGTAGATCGTCCCGTCCGCGCCGAGGTCGACCTTGTCCGCGGAACCTCGCAGCAGCACCCGCCCGGACGGCACCGGGATCTCCACCGGCGGCTCGCCGTCGAACCCGAACCGCAGCTCGCTCGCGACCACCGAGGCGGATCGCGAAGAACGCCACCGGTCGTCGTCGGTCAGCAGCACCATCAGATCCCCGAGGATCCGCAGTCGCTCGCGCTGCCACAACCGCGGATGCCCGGTCAGCCCCTCGGCCTCGAACTGATCGCCGAGGTCCGCGCCGATCGTCAGCAACAGCGTGCGTTGCTCCGCGGTCCAGGGCTCGCCGTACCCGGGCAGTGAACCGGCCAGCCGTGACACGAACGCGTCCAGGCTGTTGTGGATCAGGTTCCCGATCTGCACCGGGGAGATGACGAGCAGGTCCTCGGGCGCTTCCAGCGGCTCCACCTGAAGCAGCCGCTCGACGAAGTACGCGTGCGGACAGGTCGCGTACGACTCCAACGAGGTCGGCGACGCGATCCGCTCGTCGATCGCGAACTCCGGCAGCCCCGAAACCCCCGACAGATCCCCGTCGAACCGGGTGAACGCCTTCGACGCCCTGCCACGCAACAACTCCCGTGCCCGCACGAGCACGCCGTCGTGCACCCACAGCCGCGCCGCCGCGGCCCGCGTCTGCCACTCCTGCTCGGTCGCCGGCATGGTTGCCGTCGTCAACGAACCGGCGTACGACGCGGACGTCCGCAGCACCGCCTCGTACCTGTCCCACTGGGTCGCGGGCAGCGCGTGGTCACCGGTCAGCTCGCGCAGCGAACCGAGCAGCCAGCGCGTCGGCAAGCGCCGCGACGACCGGCGCAGATCGCCGCGCGGGAACGACGCCACCACCCGCGCACCCGAGGAGAACGCGACCAGCAGATGCCGCTGCTTCGCGTCCAGGCGGTCCCGGAACGACGCCAACTCCGGCGCCGCCGCCTCCCGCACCCGATGGGGAAGCAGCGCGTCCTCGTGCACGCGCCCCGGATACAGGTCCTCCGACAGACCGACGACATACACGATGTCCGCCGACAACCCGATGCTGGCCGACAACGGCGCCACCAGCACACCGGTGCCGAACGTCCCGACGCGTGGCAGCGACTGCTGCAACTCGAGATCGAGGACATCACGCAGTACTGCGAGACTCGCCGGCGTGCCGAGCTCGTCGAGCGTCGACAGGCCCTTCAACGACCCCTCGACCGCGGCCGCGGCGTACTGCTCCTCGATCGGCAAGGACGAGTAGTCGCCGAGCAGATCGTGGAAGAGCTGCAGCACGCCCGCCGACAGGTCGAACCACGTGTCGAGCGCGGCAAGATCGGTCAGCCGTCGGCGCAACGTGGATGCGAACGCATGCAGCCGCTCCGCGGTGGTCGCGTTGTACTGCGCTCGCCGTACCGCGGCCGGTCGTGGATCGTCGGCCGCCTCCTCCTGGTCGGCGGTCCGCCGCTCGGACTCGGCGTACCGCGCCAGCCGGGTGTCCCAGTCGTCGCCACGCACCACACCGGCCGCCCGCGACATGCGCTCCCACTGCGGCACCGGGATCCGATCGCCGGCGAAGTCCCGCGTCGGCGCGTTCGCCAGTGCCCGGAAGACGTCCGCCCGGGGTAGGTCATGATCGACAAGGGCCAGTACTTCGAGCAGCGTCCGCGCGATCGCGCGCTCGTGCACCGGACGCGTACCGGGACCGTTGACCTCGATGTGGGCGGCGGACAGGTGCTCGTGCAGCAGACGCGCGTACGGCGAGGCGGCGGCGTAGAGGACCGCGATCCGGTGCGCGGGTGTCTGGTCGAGGGCCGAGACCACGTCGCGGACCACGCACCGCACCTCGTCGTCGGCGTCGGACGCGTTCAGGATCTCGGTGGCGACCGGGTAGTTCTTCGAGATCGAGGTCGGCAGGTCGATCCCGATCCGCTCCAGCGAGCGGCGGACCGCACGGTCGGCACGGCGGACATCGGTGAGGCCGACGATCACTGTCAGATCAGCTGCCGCGTCACCGAGCGCGGCGACGAACCCGGCCTCGGACTGCGTCAGCTCCTGCGGGAGATAGAGAACGAGAGCGCCGAGCTCGCGGACCGTCGACGAGTTGACGGTCGCCGCGGCGGCGCGGAGCAGGTCGGTCGCGTCGTACCAGTCCGTGCCGAGCTCGGTGGTCACCTGACGGTGCAGGCGGATCAGGTCGCGGCCGAGCGCGGAGGCCTCCGCGACCCTGTCGAGCGCCGGATCGCTGAGGTCGCGCAGCTCCTTGTGCGCGGCAGCGAGCGCTTGAATGGTCGACGGGTGCTCCGCGACCTCGTCGAAGATGCCGGGCGCCTTCGCCAGCGCCGTACGCCAGGTGGCGGCGACGATCGGACGGGTCGCGGGCCGTCGCGGCGCGAGCAGCCCGGCCGCGATCTGTTCGGCGAGGCGCTCGAGGGTCGCGAGGTACAGACCGCCGATGGACTCCCGCGCGAGATGCCGGCGGGCGATCACCCCGGACAGGTTGTTGGGCAGCAGCAGCGTGACCGGGGTCATCGGGTCGTCGGCCTTCAGCCGCGCGACGACGGCCCGCAGGCGCTCCAGAGCGGCGGCGCCGTACGCCGTGCTCTCGATCCGCGTGCTGCTCATCAGGAAAACTCCCGCCGTTCGACTGTCATCGCAGACGCTAGACCCTGCCACGGACAGAAAGGTGAAGGGGCGCGAAACGCCACGGTTTCTGCGGTGCCGGCGGTGGCCCTCGCACAATGGAGAAATGACGGGCACCGATAATGCTCCGATGACTGCCGCGGTGCATCACGTCGAGATCTGGGTCCCGGACCTGTCCCGGGCCGTTACGAGCTGGGGCTGGGTCCTCGGCCGGCTGGGGTGGAAGGACGGTGACGGCTGGCCCGGTGGGATGACCTGGACCGCGCCGGACGGCAGCTACGTCGTGGTCGAGCAGAGTCCCGCGATGTCGGCGGCCGAGCACGACCGGATGCGGCCCGGGATGAACCACCTGGCGCTGAACGCGGCCAGCCGCGCAGAGGTCGACGGGATCGTGTCCGAGGCGGCCGATCGCGGCTGGACACTGATGTTCGCCGACCGGCATCCGTACGCCGGCGGCCCGCAGCATTACGCCGCCTTCCTGCACAACGACGACGGTTACGAGGTGGAGATCGTCGCCCCTTGAGACGACTGATGCCTGGAGTGACCACTGGGGCCAGTGGTGTGACACGATTACCCGAGGCAATGAGTACTCGCGGGGCCAGGTGTGGAAGGACGATGCTGGTGACGGAGAAGCCTGACGGGGGGCCGGTTGCGTCGGAGCTCCGGCCGGCCTCGTCGGAGGCTCTTGAGGGGCGGATCCGCGGTTTGCAGCATGCGCTCGGGCAGTTGTTGGACAACGCGCGGCGGCTGACGTACGGCGAGCATCAGCGCGCCGTGCGGCTGCATCGGCAGTTGCAGGAGCAGACCGCGACGGCCCGTCGGGAGTCGCGGTCGCTGGTGGACGCGAAGACCGCCGAGGCGCTGTCGGAGGCCGAGCCGAAGGCCCGGTTGCTCGCCGATCGGCTCGCTCCGGGTCTCGCCGCGGTCCCGCCGAACGACGCACGCTGGCGTTCGCGGCAACTCGTCGGCGCCGGCGTCCCGGCGTACGTTCGGGTCGGCGAGCTCGACGCGGGTACGCCGGTGGTCGCGCCGCTGCTCCGTACGAACGGCTGGAAGGTGACCGGCGACCGCAACGAGACCGCGCGCCGGCTGCTGCAGAGCATCGCGCTCCGGCTGGTCGCGGCTGCGGAGCCGTTCCGGCTGCGCGTCGACGCGTTCGACCCGAAGCTCACCGGGATGATGGGGTTGCTCGGCCATCTGACCACGAAGTACCCGCAATTGGTGCCTAGGGCAACGCATACCGCGGAGCAGCTGCACACCGTGCTGTCCGGTCTCGTCGACGTGTCGTCGCTGCGGGCCAGCCGGCAGGCGCAGCTCGGGCACGAGCGGTTCGAGGACTTGCTGAAGGAAACCGGCCAGGTCACCGATCCGTACCGGGTGGTGATCCTCTTCGACTACCCGTTCGGCATCGACACGCTCGCGCAGCGCGACCTGCTCCGGCTGGCCGCGACCGCCGGCAGGCGCGGCATCTGCTTTCTGGTGCACTACGACGCGTCGACGGCGGCCGAGCTGGACGTCGACTCGAAGCAGTTGCTCGAGCTCCTCGATCCGGTTGCCATCGTCAACGATCGGGTCGAGGTCGCGCAGCTGCCGCCGGCCCGGCTGGATCCGCCGTTCGACGCGTCCGTTGCCGCGGGCATCTGTGACGTGATCGCCGAGCAGGCCGAGATCGCCGTGCTGCCGACCATCGACTTCGAGCGCACGCTGCCGGATCGCCTGACGTGGTGGCGACCGGTCAAGGACGAGATCGGTACCGTGATCGGGTACGACGATCGCACGCCGGCGCTGGTGCGGTTGCGCAGCGGCAACCCGGCGCTGCCGCACGTCCTGGTCGGCGGCGCGGTCGGCCAGGGCAAGTCGAACCTGCTGCTCGTGATGATCCACGGTCTCGCCGCGCGCTACTCGCCGGCAGACCTGGAGATGTACCTGCTCGACTTCAAGCACGGTGTCGAGTTCTCCGCGCTCGGCCCGGGTCCTGATCGCCCGCACTGGCTGCCGCAGATCCGGGTGCTCGGCGTGCACAGCGACCGCGCGTTCGGCCTCGCCGTGCTGCGGCACCTGTCCGACGAGCTTGCCCGGCGCAGCGAGGTGTTCAAGTCGCACGGGAACGTCGCCGACATCGCGGAGCTCGCGCCCGGCCCGGACCGCCCGCCGCGGATCCTCGTCGTACTGGACGAGTTCCAGGTGCTGCTCGAGGACGACGACGAGCTGGCGGACGAGGCCGCGAAGCTGCTGGAGCGGCTGGTGCGGCTGGGGCGGGCGTACGGCGTCCACGTGGTGCTCGCCACGCAGACGATCGAGGGCGTGAAGCGGCTGTCGACGCGGCGGGACTCGATCTTCGGCCAGGTGCCGTACCGGATCGCGCTGAAGACGACGCCGGCCGACTCGCAGGCGATCCTGCGCAGCGGGAACACGGCGGCCGCCGAGCTGCAGTTCCGCGGCGAGGCGGTGCTGAACGCGAACTTCGGATCGCCCGACGACAATCAGCACGTGCTGGTGAGTTTCGCGGACAAGCGCGTGCTGGACTCGTTGCGCGAGGAGCTGTGGACACGGGCCGGCGATGCCGCGCATCCGCCGCGGGTGTTCCACCTCGCGGAGCCGGCCCGGTTGACGGACACCGCGACGGCGGTGCAGCCCGAGCTGGGGCGGCCGTGGACCGGGTTGCCGATCGCGGTGACCGAGGAGCCCGTCGCGGTCGAGGTACGGCCCGAGCCTGGCGCCGGCGTACTCGTGCTGGGCGACGGGCCTGCCGATGCCTTGGGCGTGCTGACCGGGCTGGCCGTGTCGACGGCGGCCGGAGCGGTGGAGCCGCCGCGATTCGTGTTCGTCGACGGTACGAACTCGGCGCCGGCCGTTGCCGAGGGCAAGGACACGTTGGTGCGGGTACTGCGGGAGCTCGGCTGCGAGGTCGAGACCGTGGACAAGCACGACGACATCGCGCCGCGGTTGTTCGCGCTCCGGGACACGATGCGGAACGGGCAGGCGGGCGGGACGTACCTGCTCGGGTTCGGGTTCCACGGCGTACCGCGGATGCAAGTGCACGCCGAGGGGTACTTCGAGAGCCCGGCGAACGCGCTGCAGGAGATCGTGCGGGACGGGCCGGCGCAGGGGCTGATCACGTACGGCTGGTGGAACCGGCTGCACGTGTGCACCGAGCAGCTTGGGTACGGGCGTGGGAATGTCGCGACGCACATGTTCCTGAGGCACCCGCAGGACGGCGTACGCGCGGTGGCCGGGCCGCTGGTGCGCTGGGCGTCCGAGCCGCATCGGGCGTTGCTGTGGGACGGGCTGCATCCCGAGGCACAGGTCGTCGTACCGTTCGCTGCTCTGCGCGCGGACGAGGTGGAGCGAGCGGTGGAGTTGCTACGGCGATGAAGACTGACGAGCAGGTGTGGTCGGAGTACGTGCGGGCGCTGCGGACGGTCGCGATGGCGCGGACCGACGCGCAGCAGGCGCAGGACCGGGTGACGGCGCACAAGTCGAAGGCCGAGGCGACCGCCGCGGCCGAGGCCGACGCGATGGCCGAGCGCGGGCGGAAGCTGCAGACCCGCCTGAACGCCCTCGCCGACAAGGCCGCGGAGAGCCTGCAACGAGCCGGGCTGCCGGCCGAGGGCAAGCGGTCGAACCACACGCTTCCCGAGATCCGCGCGCTGAACGACATCGAGACCGTCGCCGCGCGGATCACCGAACAGCTCGCCGAGTCGGTCGACCAGCTGGAAGAACTGCGCACGTCGGCCCGGCGGCTCCAGGAGCTCCGTCGGCGGCGTACCATCAGCGCGGTCCTGGCGCTGGTCGGGTTCGTGCTGGTGTGGGTGTTCAGCCGCTCGTTCCTGGCCGGGGTCGAGGCTGCCGCGATCGCTGCCCTGACGATGCTGGCCGCGTCCCGGGTGCTCGGCCTGCCGCGGCTGCCGGCCGCGCGCTGGTGGGGCTGGGGCGGTGCCGGGCTGGTCTTCGTCGCGATGCTGGCGGGGCTGCCGTGGTGGATCGGGATCCTGGTGCCGGTCGTCGTGGCCGGTACGGCGATCGTGCTGCCGAAGAAGCGCAACTAGTTTGGGAGTGGGTTGAGGTGTCCGACGTACTGCGGCTCAAGGAACAGCTGCACCAGGTCTCGATGGAGGCCAAGCAGGCAGCCGGGGGACTGGCCGGGTTCAAGCTCCGGTTCACCCAGCACAGCCAGCTGGTGGAGAGCCTGATCGCCGGCACCGCGACCGGTATCGACCGCGACATCACCGAGATCCTGGAGGCCGCGAGCAAGGCGGTCGAACAGGCCGCCGAGGCACTCGAGATCGCGTCCGCCGGCTGCAAGAACTACGCCGACCAGATCTGAATTGGCTTCCGAGCTGCAGCGGGTCGCCCGCGGCCTGGTCGACTGCTTCGACGAGATCCCCCGCGTCGTCGACCAGTTGCTGCGTACGGCGGCCCGCTGCCGCGAGAACGCCCAGCTCGCCCTGATCGCGTCCCGCGGCCAGGCGACCGTCGCCGCCCAGCAACTCGACGCCGCCGCCCATTCCTGCGAGGCGGCCGCCCACTACCTCTCGATGGCACCTCCCAAGGCTCGCGGCTGGGCGGAGGGCCTGATCGGCGCGGCCGGCCCGTCCACGAACCGCCCGTCCTCCGACTCCGCCGACCGCAACAAGTCGACGAGCGGTACGGGCGTCCGGATCCGCACGACCCGGTTGACCGCGACGTACGACGATCTAGAAGTTGCCGAAGACAACGAACCCCCGCTGGTCACGGTCTCCCGCACGGCCTTCGAGAAGTACCGCAAGACGGCCGAGGAGGACTCGCACGAACCTCTCGAGTTCGAGATCACCGTCACCGAAACCGGCGAGATCATCGTCGAAGAACGTGACGAGAAGGAAGAGGCCGAACGCGAGGAGCGCCTCACCCGTGACTTCGAACTCACCCCCGACCGCGACGACGAAGACGAGCCCCCCGAGTTCGAAGAACGTGACGAGAAGGAAGACCAGAAACGCGAGGACCGCCTCACCGCCGACCACGAGCTCGACGTCGACCTCACCGAGCAGGTAAAGACACTCCTCGCCACCATGGCCGAATCCGAGGGCCAAGAATGGCAACACGCCACCCTCACCATCACCACCGACAAAGTGGAAGCCACCTTCGACTACGCCGAGGCCCCCCAGTTCGCCCCGATCACCGTCGACATCGAGCTGCCAGAACTCGCGACGCCCGACAGCTTCGACTTCGACCCAGCCTTCGATCCCCGCCCCCTCGAAGCCGACTTCGCGCCGGGCGTGCACGACCCCGAGAACTCCTTCAAACCGCACGAGCGGCTCATTGCCGATCGCCTCGCCGAGGAGGAGTGGCGCGTCGATGCCCGGAGGGAGGATCACTCCTCGGGCGACAAGGACCCGGACGCGACGGTGCGCAAGCACGCGGACAGACGTGGAACGGTCGTCGAGTTCAAGACTCCGAACCAGAACGGCGCCAATATTCTCAGACGCAACATCTGCGACGCGAGTGCTCAAGCAGCCGAGGTCGTCATCGACGGGCGGAACATCGATCTTTCAGAGGCCGACGCACTGCGCGCCTACCGCCGGGCACTCGGTCAGCCCGGCAAGACTATTGCTGACATCGTCCACGTCATCCTCGGTGACGGACGGCTGGTCACCTATCGAAGGGAGAAATGATGTCCGTCGTCGACAGTGTCTTTCTGGCGGTGTCCGGTGGACCTCAGGAGGTGAGCGACTGGTTGGTCGAGGGGGTCGGCGCGGAGGCTATGACGGCTGGGGCGGAGGAGGTTCGGCTGCGGGCGCGTGGGGCGACCGGGGAGGGCTGGTTCGGTGTGGTGGTGCAGCCGAACGGGTATGTCGAGCCGGATCCGGCGCCGGATGAGGTGCAGGCGATGGATCGGTATGCGATCGAGGTCCAGGTCCGTGGGGGCTCTGACGACGCCCTTCATCGGGAGGCGGGGCGCTTGTTCGACACGTTGATCGCTGGTCACTCCGACCTACCCGCACTTCTCGTGCACAACCTCGACACACTGGTGTCCGCCTATCTCCCCGGCGCCGGCAAGCACACCTTCGACCCGCAGATCACACCCGATGTCGAGGACATCGACACCTGGCGGCCGTGGGTCGTCGGCTGATGGCGAACAGCCACACCATCTTCCTGGCTGCTGGCGAGCCGCTCGAGACGACGGCTGGACGGATCGCGGCCGCCTTGCAATTGGAGCGCGTCGACGATCCGGATCTGAAGGACGATCAGTACTTCTTCCGCGGGCGTGCGCGGACGGTCGACGGGAGGGTTCTCCTGGTGGTGGGTCCGAACATCTACGGTGAAGACAACCCTGAGCCGGAGGACGTGTCCGCGATCGATCGGTACAGCGGCGTGGTCGACGTACGGATCGCCGGCTCCAGGAACGAGGAGCAGCAGCTGCGCGAGGCCCGCGCGCTTCGACGAGCTCGCAGCAGCGCGGCCACCGGTGGCCCTCGTCCTGGTCCACGCGATGTCCCTGATCATGGCGGCGTACCTGCCGGGCTCCGGCGTCCACACATTCCCGGCGGAGACCTCACTCGACGCGGACGACATCAGCGCGTGGCAGTCCTGGGTTGTGGACTGAGGTTCTGTGGTGGACACCGATGAGATCTTCCTGGCGCTGGCCGGGCCGTTTGAGGAGGCGGCCGAGCGGGTGGCCAGGGTGCTCGGGCTGGAGCCGAATGGGGATCTGCGGGTTGAGACGGGTGAGTTGCAGTACAAGGGGCGGGCGCGGTCGTCGGATGGTGTAGTCGGTGTCTACATCGGTCCGAACACCTTCGAGCCGGAGCCTGACGAGGCGCAGGCGATGGATGGGTACGGCGTTGTCGTCGATGTCCAGTACCGAACGCACAAGCCTCAGGCCGAGGAGGCGCGGCTGGCGTTCGAGGCCCTGGTTGAGGGGCTGCCCGACGTACCAGTATCTGGGAATTCCGTTGGTCCCGGGACAGTCCGTGGGGTCTGGGGACAGGTCATAGCTTGTTCACGGGCGCCGGGGGTTGTTCACACGGCCGGCGGCTGGCCGGCTCGTCCACCTGCCCGGGATGTCGGGGAGTGGTTTCACGAGGTGTGAGATTTTTCTTCGGGGTCGCGTCATGAAGTGCTGGGCGGGCCGTCACTACCTGTGAACCCATCCCCACAGGGAAGTGGAAGTGGTTGACGTGAAGGGTTGTCTTGCGAGGTCGCTGATGGGATCCGGCTCGACTCGGTGCCGGGTGTATTGACATGGGCGACGGTGATTGTTCGCGGTCCGTCGCGGTGCGGGTGGAGCGGCGGCGGGTGCGGGTCTGGTTCGGGGACCATGTGGTGGCCGACTACCGGGCCGAGGCCGAGTTGGCCGAACGGTACGCAGAAGCCATGTCGCGGAGGTTCGCCGGGCTGCGGGTGACCAGCGAGCCGCTGCCCGATCACGATCCGGGGCCGGACCGGAGGCTGCCGGGGGAGCGGCTCTGGGAGGTGGCGCCGAAATGAGTTCGCGTCGCTTCCGGCTGATCCGGCATCAGGATGTCTCCGGTGTCAGCGGCACCGGGCCCGTCGCCGAGGGTGTGCAGTTCACCGACGGGGCGGTCGCGCTCCGCTGGTACGGCGACTATCCGACCACGACCGTGTGGGACGGCATCGATTCCGTCGTCGCGATCCACGGTCACGGCGGGGCCACCGAGGTCGAGTGGCTGGACCCGGAACCGGGTCCCGACCCCGAGCTCCCGCTGCCGCCCCGCGAGTCCCTTCCACCCCGTCCCTGGCCGGACCTGCACTCGGCCCCCGAGCCGCAGGACCCCGACCCGTTGCACTCCGAGCGCGATCTCGGTTCGTACGGCGCGGCGCCGCCCTGGTCGTCGCACCGCGTCTTCCGCTGAGGTATCCGATCCACCGGTGCCGGGTTCATCCTCCTCTCCGGCACCGGTCACCACAGGTACGGCGTACGCCTGGGCGAGCCGGTGTACGCCGTACCTGTCAGCGGTAGTTCTGCTCCGCCAACTGGTCGAGGTTGTAGAACGTCGCGGGGCCGTCGCAGAGCTCCATCATCCGCTGCGAGAACTCGGTGGTGTCGGGGCGCCGGGAGTTCTCCATCGCCTCCTCGTAGGACTTGAACTCGATGATCGAGAAGTAGCGTCCCGCCTGGTCGCGGTCTGCACAGGTGAGCCCGCGCACCGGCGCCGGCCCGTCGTTGTCGGCTTCGCGCTTCGCGCGGAACTCCTCCATCAGCGCCGTGACCTCGTCCGCTTTCGACGTCCGGTACTCGATGATCTGAACGAAACCAGCCATCTCTCCCCCTGGTTGTGAATCGACACTCACCCTGGGTGTCGCTTGCTCCGACAGTGCCCCTGGATCGACTGCCTGGCAAGGGCGGACGACGTACGGTGACCTGACGAGGGCGGTGGATCACGCGGCGTTGTTTCTGCCCTCGGCAGAGGCGGCTGGGAATTGTCGGCGGCGGCTGATTTGCTTGCCCGCATGGAGATTCTGATTCTCGGTGGTACGGCGTTCCTCGGGCGGGAGATCGCGACGCAGGCGCTCGCCCGTGGGCACGCGGTGACGTGTGTGGCGCGTGGTGAGAGTGGCGCGGTCGCCGACGGCGCGACGCTGGTCGCCACCGATCGAAGCCGCCCGGATGCGTATGACGCGGTTCCGGCGCGCGACTGGGACGCGGTGTTCGAGGTCTCGTGGCAGCCGGGGTTCGTGAAGGGCGCGCTGGCCGCGTTCGGCGCGCGGGCGAAGCACTGGACCTACGTCTCGTCGGGGAACGTGTACGAGAAGTTCGACACCCCCGGCGCCGACGAGTCTGCGGTACTGCGGGAGCCGGTCGAGCAGGACGTCGCGGACCGGGAGCAGTACGGCGAGGCGAAGGTGGCGTGTGAGCGCGCGTCGTTGGACACGGTCGGGGAGCGGCTGGTGATCGCCCGCGCCGGGCTGATCGGCGGGCCGGGGGACGCCAGCGACCGGGCCGGTGCGTGGGTCGCGCGGGCGGCGCTGGCGCCGGAGGAGCCGCTGCTGGTGCCCGACACGCCCGACCTGGCGACGGCGGTCGTCGACGTACGGGATCTGGCCGGCTGGTTGCTCGACAACGCCGAGCTGGGGCGGACCGGGACCTTCGACACGTACGGGCCGGTGGTGCCGTTCGGGGAGTGGATCGCGACGGCGCGCGAGGTCGGCGGTCACACCGGGCCGGTGGTGCTCGCTCCGCAGGAGTGGCTGGAGGAGCAGAAGGTCGAGCAGTACATGGGGCCGGAGTCGCTGACGATGTGGATCACCGAGGCCGGCTACGAGGGCTGGTCGGAGCGCAGCGGGTCGGCCGCGGCGGCTGCCGGGTTGACGCACCGGTCGCGCATGGAGCTGACGGCGGACTCGCTCGCCTGGGAGCGCGAGCTCGGCCTGGCCCGCGAACGCCGCGCCGGCCTGAGCCTCGCGAAGGAGAAGGAGTTGATCGAGGCACTGAAGGCATCAGGCCGGTCCTAGAGTGGGCGCATGCGGCTGACGCTGATCTCGGATACTCATCTGCCGGTGCGGGCGAAGAAGTTGCCGGCGCCGGTGTGGGAGGCGGTCGAGCGGGCCGACGTGGTCATCCACGCGGGTGACTGGGTGAGCGTCGGGCTGCTGGACGAGTTGGAGTCCCGTGCTGCCCGGCTGGTCGGGTGCTGGGGCAACAACGACGGCCCGGAGCTGCGGGCGCGGCTGCCTGAGGTCGCCCGGGTGACGCTCGACGGGTTGTCGGTGGCCGTGGTCCACGAGACCGGTCCGGCGACGGGGCGGGAGGCGCGCTGCGAGGCGGCGTACCCGGGGGTGGAGCTGCTGGTGTTCGGGCACAGCCACATCCCGTGGGACACCACGAGCGCGGGCGGACTGCGGCTGCTGAACCCGGGATCACCGACGGATCGCCGGCGGCAGCCGTACTGCACCTACCAGACCGCGACCATCACCGCGGGCCGGCTGGAAGAAGTTGCCCTGCACAACCTCTAGAAGGTTGCATATCACAACGAAACGCGGCCGGGCGCGTGTGGCCGACGCCGTACCACCGAGTTACGGCGCACCCACACGCGCCCGGCCGACGCTGGCCAGGTCAGGCGCTCGCTGCTTCCTTGACTCTGGTCTTGAGGCGATCGCGGACCTCTTCCGGCGTGTACGCCCGGCGCTTCCGCTCGCCCCGTGCGACCACAACACCCGTGGCAGCCACGCCGACGAGCCCCGCAAGCCCTACCACCTTCCATACCTTCATGCCGACTAACCTAGCGATGTGAACAGCCGGATTTCCTTGGATGACGCTACGGAACTGACACGAACAGGTGACATTTGGCTGTTCCGCGGTGCGAGTGCGGCGGATCGCGCGATCCAGCTGACCACGAACAGCCCGGTCAACCACGTCGGGATGGCGATCGTCGTCGAGGACCTGCCGCCGCTGATGTGGCACGCGGAGCTCGGTCGTTCGCTGCCGGACGTGTGGACCGGGACGCACCACCGCGGCGTTCAGCTGCACGACCTCCGGGACGCGGTGCTGGTGTGGGGCAACAAGTATGGTCAGCACGCATGGCTGCGGCAGCTGGAGCACCCGGTGACGCGGGAGCTGGAGGACGCCGTACTGAAGACGGTCGCGCGGCTCGACGGTACGCCGTTCCCGTCGACGGCGCGGCTCGCGTCGCGCTGGGTTCGCGGGCGGATGCCGGCGCTGCGGACGGACTCGCGCGAGCTCGAGTCGGCGTACTGCGCGGAGGTGGTCGCGCTGACCTACGAGGCGATGGGACTGCTGCACGGCCGGCGGCCGAACTGGTACGACCCGGGCCGGTTCTGGAGCGGTGACGAACTGCAGCTCGCACACGGCGCGAAACTGGGCGCGGAGATCGCCGTCGACCTGCCGGAATCCTGACTCGACGAAAACTGTCGGCGGGCTGTGATTGGGTTGTTCCAGTCGGTCATCGACCGGAGGAGGACCCGGATGTACGCCGTCATCGACACGGAGACGACCGGCCTGTTGCCGAGCCATCGGCATCGGGTCATCGAGATCGCGGTCGTGCTGCTGGACGCGCGCGGGCAGGTCGAGCGCGAGTGGGTGACGTTGCTGAATCCGCAGCGCGACCTCGGTCCGCAGCACATCCACGGGATCCTCACCGCCGATGTGCTGGCGGCGCCGGAGTTCGCCGACATCGCGGCGCAGCTGGGCGGGCTGCTCGCCGGGCGGATGGTTGTCGGGCACAACGTCGAGTTCGATCTCGGGTTCCTGCGGGCGGAGTTCGCGCGGCTCGGTGTCACGGTGCCGCTGATCACCGAGCGGTCGATGTGCACGATGGCGCTGGCCGGTTACCTGCATCCGGGCGCGAAGCGGACGCTGGGCGCCTGCTGTGCGGCCGCGGGGATTCCGATCGAGGGCTGGCATTCGGCGCTCGCGGACACCCGCGCCACGGCCGAGTTGTTCGCGCAGTACCTCGGCGCGTTCGCGGCCCCGCCGCCGTGGCAGTGGGCTTATGAGGAAGTACGCCGTTTGCCGTGGCCCGATCTTCCCAGGACAGGGGTCGCACCGACCGTGCGGCCGGTGCACGCGGGCGGCCGCCACGGATGGATGAGTCGACTCGTCGACCAGTTGCCCCGCGTGCCGGAGCCGCCGCAGGCCGACTCGTACCTGGTGCTGCTGGACACGATCCTCGCCAACCGCGAGATCACCGCGGCAGACGCCGACCAGTTGGTGCAGGTGGCCAACGAGCTCGGCATGACCCGTCCACAGGTCGACCACCTGCATCGGTACTACGTTTCCGCGCTGGCGGACGCGTCGTGGGCGGCCGGCGACGTGACGCCTGATCAGCGCAACGACCTCGACAAGGTGGCGGTGATGCTCGGGCAGCGGGCGTTCGACGTCGACGACGCGTTGCTGCGCGCGAGCAGCGGGCGGTACGTCGTACCGGATCGCCCGGGGGCGCGCGGGTTTCCGCGGGGGAGCACGATGGTGTTCACCGGGGACATGGTCGAGCCGCGGGAGGTGTGGTGGGACCGGGCGGTCGCGGCCGGGTTCGCGCCGCAGGAGGCGGTTCGGCCGGAGACGACGTTCCTGGTCGCGGCCGACGTCGACAGCCTGTCGATGAAGGCCCGCGCGGCCCGGGAGTTCGGCGTACCGATCATCTCGGCCGAGGACTTTCGCAGGCTCCTGCCACAGGCCGAGCGCAAGGCGGGATGAGCCGGCGGGGGGGTGGGACGTCAGTTGTCCGGTTGCAGGTGTTCTGGGGTGAGGAGGGCGTGGAGCGTCAGGCCGGCCCCGGTCAAGGGCTCGGGGGTGGTGGCATTGCGGTTGATCACGCAGAGGGCGTCGGTGACGGTGGCGCCCAGGGTGCGGAGTTCGTTGGTGGACAGGACGATCTGGCCGCCGGTGGTGACGACGTCCTCGACGATCGTGACCCGGCGGCCGTTGGTCTCGGCGCCTTCGGCCAGCCGGCAGGTGCCGTAGGTTTTGGCCTCCTTGCGGACGAACGCGCACGGCAGGCCGGTGTGCCGTCCGAGCGCGGTGACGACCGGGATGCCGCCCATCTCCAGACCGGCGAGGACCTCGGTGCCGGCCGGGACGAACGGGACCATCGCGGCCGCGATCTCGTCCAGCAGCACCGGGTCGGCCTCGAACCGGTACTTGTCGAAGTACTCCGTGGCCGTGTGCCCGGACCGGAGCACGAACTCGCCGGTCAGATGTGCGGTTGCGTGTACCCGGCGCCCCAACTCAGCAAGTTCCACACCCGGCACCCTATCCGGCAGGTCTTACTCCTCGTCGGGTGCCGGTTCGATCTCGAAGTGCAGTTGCTTGCCGGAGCGGATGCGTTCGATGGCGGACCGGCAGGCGGACTCGCTGATCTGAACGCCGATCTCGCCGAGCTTGTGCCGCAGGATCCGGGCCGCGTCGTCCGCGGAGCGGGCGCTGGACTCGTTGATCGCCTCGATCGTGGTGGCTGTGAGTCGCTCGCGGATGTCCGGGTGGGTCTTGGCGATGTCATGCGTGATGCGGAACTCGGTCATTCGCGACTCGCTTTCTCGCGCGCTCGATGCGGGCCGGCAGGGGTCTCCAGGATAGTGCGCGCAGCTACCTGAGAACCCGCTGGGCGAAGCTCTCGAGTCGTGTCGCGAGCCGCTCCGCGCGGACCTCGGGCGGGGCGGTCTCACCCTGCGGTACGTCGAGCTCCTTCAGCCCGCGGATGTACAGCGAGCACGCGAGGTCGGCGCACACGTACAGCCCGACGGTGTTGCCCTCGCGCCCGGCGGTGCCTGCGCGCCGGGCGGCGAACAGTGCGACGTCGCTGACGTGGTGCGCGGTGTTGCACAGGTCGCACAGCCCCGCGAACCGGCGCGCGGCACCGGACGCCTGCGTGCTGACCGCGATCCCGGTCACGCCACCGTCCCGGCGGACCACCAGGTACCCCCGGTTCGGCGCCTTGCCGTCGCGCCAGCCGAGGAAGTCCAGCGACTCCCAGGGCAGCTCAGTGAACCGCGGCGGCAACGCCATCGCCTTCACCTGGCTCTTGGTCGAGTTGACGAACGAGCGCCTGATGTCGTCGGCGCTGAGCGGTTCCACGGTAGGTCCTCCGATCCTTCGAGGACCCATGAGACCTGCTGCCCGGGCCGCTGCGCAACCCGTTAATCAAGTTGCTGCCAGCAACCGTCAGGAGTCGGCGTAGTGCGTACTGCGGTTCGCGTCGTGGTTGCGGAGGTCGACGCCGAAGTCGACCGACGCCTTCAGCCGGAGCAGCAGCGAGACCAGCTCGGGTACGTCGTCGGGTCCGTCCGAGGTGAGCGTCAGGTCGGTGCCGGCCGCGGCCGGGGCCAGCCGGAACGTCAGCGTGCGGCCGAAGTACCGCAGCTCGTAGAGCTGGTCCTGGACGGCGCGCTCGATCCGGCTCTGGCCCCGCCGGCCGTCGGCGAGCACGAACGAGATCACCCCGTCGGACTCCGGTGCCTGATCGGCCCAGAACCGCTCCCGGCCGAGGACCGTGCTGACCGCCCGGTAGACGTCACTCGCCGCCGACGCGCAGTACACCTTCTGCTGTGCCACCCCACACCCCTGATGATCCGCCGCCCCGATCTGGTGCAGTCCATTATCCGGCCATTCTCCGGGCTGAACGGCTCCAGGACACGGACACGCCGGGCTGGGGTGGACTTCTGTCCGGCTTCAGCCTCCCAGACCCCGGATCGGCTTCAGCGCGTTCGACGAACTCGAGGACTCAGGCGTGCCGGGTGGTCTGCTGCAGGAGTGCCTCGACCGCCTGGCGCAGGTCGGTGTCGTGGTGTGGACCGGACCAGACCACGATCCGGCCGCGGTCGCCGAGCTTGGTGGAGATCAGGTCGCGGGCCGGGGCGGGGTCGCCCTGGTTGACGAGGACGACGAGCCGCCGGCCGTCGCGTTGCAGCCGGTCCAGCAGCGGCGGCAGCGTGGAGCCGCGGAACACGCCGGGATCGCTCTTCACCTTGGTCTCGATCATCACGCCGCGGCCGCGGACCACCAGCAGGAAGTCGGCCCGGTCCCGGGTGAACTCGCGATCGTGATAGATCCGCGCCTTCGGCCAGAGCCGCTGCAGTGCGGCGTCGACGTCGGAGTCGTACTCCGCCGCGAGCCGGCTGACGCGTGAACTCGTACCGCGTGGCCGGAACGCTTCCGGCGTACGACGGCTGCCGAACCAGGACGGCAGCCAGTGGCGAACGTGTGTGTCGATCATCCGGTGGACCCCTCGACCTAGTCGGCACTCAGGAGTGAGTGTGCCCGCGGTGACCAAGTGCAATCCGGTGACCACGCGATCGTGATCGCACCGCCACAAAGTTGTCAGCAGGCGGTCGGGGTGGTGGTGCCGCCGTCGACGATCCACCGGGAGTCCTGCGTGACGACGCGCATCTGGTCGAGCCAGCGGGTCGGGGTGGTGTTCGGGAGGACGCCGCGGCCGCGGACGTTCACGGTGCGGGCCGAGGTGGTGTCGTAGCAGGCGCTGATCAGGATGCCGTTCGACGCGAGCGTGCGCTTGGCCCAGACGACCTTGGTGAGCCCCGTGTTGTGCAGCTTGTTGGTCCGGAAGTACTTCGCCTGCGCGCTGATCGCCTGGTACATCTTCGGCGTCATCACCGCCTCGAGCTGCGTGGTCCTGCTGCCGCCGCTGCGCATCATCACGTCGAGCGCGGTGCGGTACGCGTAGTAGGCGTTCAGCACCGGGTCGTCGGAGCCGAGGTCGCTGGTCGCGGCCCGGGTCGCCTTGTGGGCGGCAGGCGCAGCCGCGGCGATGCCGCTGTCGGTCCCGCACCCCTGGAGCAGCAAAACCGGGAGCAGCGTGGCGGCCACGGCCAGGTTCCGCTTGCGCATGAACACCTCCTGTTGGACGAAAATCCCCGTCCTGGTGCCGCCGGCGCAACCCGTCCGGCACTGATCGTGTAACGCGGTGGCGCATACCGTGGTCACTGTGACCTGAATCACACACCACCCCCTACCCGGGTACTGGTCCGGGATCGGCTCTCTGGCTGGAGGTGCCGGCGGCGCCGGATTTCTACGCTCGATCTCAGTTATCAAGACCGAGGAGAGATCATGACGCAGACGATCGCTGAGGTGCGGGAGCACCGCGTCCGGCGGCTTGCCCGTTCACTGGTGTACGTCGCTTTGCTGCTGCCTGCGGGTCTGCTGACCATGGCGGACGCGATCCTCGGCGAGCCGGTGACCGCGGCGCGGCGCTGGCGTCGGCTGGGGGAGTACCGCGTGGGGGTGTCTGTTGTGTCTCCGAAGCGCAGTGCCCGTACGTTCGGCGACGGTCTGCTCAGTGCGGTACTAGGCCTGGCGAGCCTGTTCGTACTGTTGCTGACCGTGCTGGCCGTGGTCCGCGGCCCGTTCTGGGGCCTCGTCGAGCACGGCCCTGTCGAGCCGGGGACGTGGGGCGGCCCGAGCCGCGCCGGTGCCTGGGCCACGCACGGACTGCTCGCTCTTCCGTGCACTGTCGCATTCTTGTTCGTACTGCGTGGCATCGCGGCGCTGCAGACACTCCTGGTGCAGGGGACGCGCAGGTGGGTGCTTCCGGCAACTATCGTGGTGGCTGCCGGTACCTTCGCGTTCTTCTGGGCCTGGCTGCAGCAGGTGTGAGTAGGGTCCAACCTGTGCAGATGCCGAACAGGTGGTCGTGGGTTGCCGGGCTCGGCGTTGCCACTCTGCTGTTCCTGACGGTCCTCGACCTTGCACAGCACTACGAGGTGGCCCTCGGCGCTGTACTCGCACTGGCGATCGCACGCGCACTGGCCTTGAGCCTGTCGTGGCTGCGGCCGCGGGTGGCGGTAGTGGTCTCGCTTGTCACCACGGCTGTCACTGCAGCGCTCACAACACCGGTCAGCGCGAGTGAGCCGTGGCCGTGGGGTACGACGGCCGCCTTCGGGCACTCGTTCGTCGTGGCGATCGCAGGTGCACGTGGGCTCGGCCGTCGCGAGCAGGTGGGCTGGTGGGTCGCTACACAGGCTCTGGGGGTCGGTGCGATCGCATTGGCGCCGGAGCGTGGTGGCTGGCGCGGGCTGATCACGATGGCGGTCTTGTCGGCGGTAGCGGTCGTGGTGGGCGACCTGCTCCGCTCTCGCCGCGAGACGAACCGCCTCCTCGTAGAGCAGGAGACGATCAGCAAGACCGAGCGTTCGGAGCGGGAACGGCTGCAGGAGCGCGCCCGGATCGCCCGCGAGCTGCATGACGTCGTGGCGCACCACCTGTCCGTGGTGGTCGTCCGCGCGGACAGTGCCCCGCACCGGCTGCCCGACGTACCGGATGAGGTGCGCGCTGAGTTCACGGGCATTGCAGATGAGGCACGGGCCTCGTTGACCGAGATGCGTCGCGTACTGCGGTTGCTGCGCGAGCCGGTCGAACAACCGGGTGAGCTAAGCCCGCAGCCCGGTCTGCAGGAGGTACCTGAGCTCGTGGAGAGCACCAGGCGCGCAGGGGCCGACGTACGACTGGTGGGTGAGGTACCGACCGGGTTCGACCCGGCTGTCGAGCTCACGGCGTACCGGATTGTGCAGGAGGGTCTCAGCAACGCAGTACGGCATGCCCTGCACGCGGTCGTGGAGGTTGCCGTACGTCGTACCGCCCGTGAGCTGGAGGTCACCGTGCAGAACGCGAGGCCGCCGCGTCCCGTCGTACCGGCTCCTGGCAGCGGGCAGGGGCTGGCGGGGATGCGCGAGCGGGTGGCGCTTGTCGACGGGACGGTGAGCGCCGGTCCGACCTCGGAAGGCGGTTATCTGGTGCAGGCAGTGATTCCGGTCGGACAGGAGGTGTCGGGTGGCGATTACGGTCATGGTGGTTGACGACCAGGAGATGGTGCGGGCCGGCTTCGGCGCACTGCTGGACGCGCAGCCGGACATGCGGGTGGTCGGGCAGGCCGGTGACGGTGCACAGGCTGTCGAGCTGGCCGCGGACCTGAAGCCGGACGTGATTCTTATGGACGTACGGATGCCTGTGCTCGACGGTCTCGCGGCCACGCAGCGCATCCTCGCGGGGACTGCGCCTGGCGAACCGCCGCGGGTTGTGATGCTGACGACGTTCGACCTGGACGACTATGTGTACGCCGCCCTCCGTGCTGGTGCCAGCGGGTTCCTGTTGAAGCACTCGACGCCGGAGGAGCTGGCAGCGGCGGTACGGGTCGTGGCTGCGGGGGATGCGCTGTTGGCTCCGTCTGTCACACGTCGGCTCGTGGAGGACTTCGCCCGCGCGCAACCCGTCGTACAGGTGACACCGGCTCGGCTGACGCCACGGGAGACCGACGTACTGCGGCTGGTCGCTAGAGGGCTGTCCAACCGGCAGATCGCTGAAGAGCTCGTGCTGGCCGAGCAGACCGTCAAGAGCCACGTCAGCAACGTCCTGACCAAGTTGGACCTGCGGGACCGCGCACAGGCCGTCGTGTACGCGTATGAGTCCGGCGTAGTGATCCCTGGTCCGCGACACTAGACAGATGGACGTTCTGGAACGCGTACGCAGCCTCTGCCTCGCCCTTCCCGAAGTGACCGAGCGGTCGAGCCACGGTGAGCCGACGTGGTTCGTCCGGGACAAGAAGACCTTCGTGATGTACGCCGATCAGCACCACGACGACCGTGTCGGCGTCTGGATGGCGGCACCACCCGGCGTCCAGGAGTCGCTGGTCGCGGACGATCCCGAGCACTTCTACCGGCCGCCGTACGTCGGCCACCGCGGCTGGCTCGGCGTGTTCCTGGACGTGGACGTCGACTGGGAGCACTTCGAGGACCTGGTCGAGAACGCCTACCGCCAGATCGCCCCGAAGACACTAATCGCCCGCCTGGACGAGTCCTAGGGCATGCCCTTAGTCGTTCAGCGACACCGACGTCTGCGGGAACCAGGCCGGTGCCGGGGTCCAGGCGCGGGCGTGCTCCGGGTCGTCCCAGTCCCAGTTCTGGATCTGCGCCTTGCTGCGGCGGCCGAAGATGGCCCGGAACAGCTCGTAGGAGCTGGTGCGGACGGTCGCCGCCGGCGCTTCGGAGCCGGCCGAGTACGTGCCGTCCGGGGTGATGACGGTCAGCGGCCCGGGCTCGTCGAGCATCCAGTCGAGCGCGGCCAGCCACAGTTCGGCCGGCGGCCGACCGCTGCCGATCGCTCCGTGCAGGTCGGCCTCGTGGACGGCGGCGTCGACGTACGGGTTGCACACCAGCGGATGCGAGGTGGTGCCGCCGACGATCACCGCTTCGAGGGCCGATCCGGCGGTCGCCCATTCGTCGAGGACCTCGGCGATCGGCAGGTTCTGCCGCGTCGCCACCTGTGCCGCGGTCCACGGCGGCCGCGGCGCGCCAACGAGGTTACCGGTCGCGAAGTCGGCAGCAACGCCGGTGAGGTGCGCGATGAGGTCCTGCACGCTCCACTGCGGACAGGCAGGCACCTGCCGATCCAGGTCCTCCGCACTGAGCCCTTGCACGGCCGCGGCCATCCGAGCACGCCCCGCGTGGTACAGCTCGGCGCTTCTTCTGGGGTCCGTCACCGAACCATTGTCACCCCGTACAGCCCTCGGCGGTCTTGTGGTTGCATGTGGGCATGCACCCACGCGCAGGTCAGCCAGCACAGCCCGAGGACCTGGTCGACGTCGACGCCATGCTGGCGGCGTACGGCGACATCACCCCGGACGTCGAGAACCCAGCTCAGAAGGTCGTCTTCGGTACGTCGGGGCACCGGGGCTCGAGTCTTGACGGGGCGTTCAACGAGGCGCACATCCTGGCGATCACGCAGGCCGTCTGCGAGTACCGGGCCGGTGAGGGTACGTCGGGCCCGCTGCTGGTTGGCCGCGACAGCCACGGGCTCTCGGAGCCGGCGTGGCGCACGGTCCTGGAGGTGCTGGCCGGTAACGACGTACAGACGCTGGTGGACAGCGCGGACCGGCTCACGCCGACGCCCGCCGTGTCGCACGCGATCCTGCGGCTGAACCGCGGCGGCGGTGCGGACGCCGACGGCATCGTCATCACCCCGTCGCACAACCCGCCGCGGGACGGCGGCATCAAGTACAACCCGCCGCACGGCGGCCCGGCCGACTCCGACGCCACCAGCTGGATCGCGAACCGCGCCAACGCGCTGATCGCGGCAGGCAACCGGGAGGTACGCCGGAAGCCGTTCGGGCAGGCGCGTCAGCACGCCGGGGACTACGACTTCCTCGGGCACTACGTCGACGACCTGCCGTCGGTGGTCAACCTGGCCGCGATCCGGGACGCCGGCCTGAAGATCGGGGCCGACCCGCTCGGCGGTGCGAGCGTCGACTACTGGGCCGCGATCGGCGAGCGGCACGGGCTCGACCTGACCGTGGTGAACCCGCGGATCGACCCGGCCTGGTCGTTCATGACGCTGGACCACGACGGCAAGATCCGGATGGACTGCTCCTCGCCGTACGCGATGGCCTCGCTGGTCGCGCAGCGGGACAAGTACGACCTGGCGACCGGGAACGACGCGGACTCCGACCGGCACGGCATCGTCACGCCGGACGCGGGGCTGATGAACCCGAACCACTACCTGGCCGTGGCGATCTCTTACCTGTTCAGCAACCGCCAGTGGGGTCCGGACGTCGCTGTCGGTAAGACGCTGGTGTCCTCGTCGCTGATCGACCGTGTGGTCGGGGACCTCGGGCGGCGGCTGTGGGAGGTGCCCGTCGGGTTCAAGTGGTTCGTACCGGGGCTGGTTGACGGTTCTGTCGGGTTCGGTGGTGAAGAGTCGGCAGGTGCTAGCTTCCTGCGCTTCGACGGCACCGTGTGGACCACTGACAAGGACGGGATCCTGCTGGCGTTGCTGGCGAGTGAGATCACCGCGGTGACGGGTGAGACGCCGTCGCGGGCCCATGCGAAGCTGGTGGACCGTTTCGGTGCCTCGGCGTACTCACGGGTAGATGCGCCGGCTACCCGCGAGCAGAAGGCCAAGCTGGGAGCTCTGACGCCAGAAGCGGTCACGGCGACCGAGCTGGCCGGAGAGCCGATCGTGGACCGGCTCACCCACGCTCCCGGTAACGGGGCCGCTATCGGCGGGCTGAAGGTCACAACGGAGTCGGCCTGGTTCGCTGCACGTCCGTCGGGCACCGAGGACCTCTACAAGATCTACGGCGAGTCCTTCAAGGGCGCGGACCACCTGGCGCTGGTGTTCGAGCAGGCCCGCGACGTCGTGTCGGCGGCACTCGCCTAACGTACGAACGAGTCCAGCAACCGCTCCAGCTCCGCGGCGGGGTCCGTGGTGATCCCGCTGTGGATCGGTCCCGGATGTACGACGGTACTGCGAGGCGCCGCGAGCCACCGGAACCGCTCACCGATCTTGGTGGCCGCCGCCGGCCCACCCGCCGGGTCACCCGCGCAGATCGCCCGAACCTGCTCCAGCGCCGCACACACGACATCAACGTCGACTGCTGGGTCCAAGGCCCGCAGGCGGTCCGGATCCACATCCCATCCGGCACCCAGATAGTCCAGCGCCTGGCAGTACAACACCGCGCCGACGTTGATGAACTCGCCGCGCTGGATCCTCGGCGCCGCCCGCAGGATCACATAGTCGAACGGCTTCACCGCGCACCTCCCGGCACCCACGCGGACCGGTTCTCCAGCCGCGCCACCAGGTGGCCGAGATAGCGCTCCCGGTCCCCGTCCTCGATCCACTCGGACGGCACGAGCCCGATCACCTCGGTCAACAGTTCCGGGGTGATCGCCGCGGCCAGCTCCGCATCCATCTTCGCAACACCCGGTACGGCGACCGAGAACACGTGGTCGGACGCGTCGTACGGCAGCGAAGCGAACTTCTCCGCCGACATCCACGAGTGATGGAAGTACAGTGCCGCGCCGTGGTCGATCAGCCACAGGTTCTTGTGCCAGACCAGCATGTTCGTGTTCCGCCACGACCGGTCCACGTTCGCGACGTACGCGTCCAGCCAGAGGATCCGCGCCATCGCGTCGTCGCCCGGGTTGCCGGCCGATCCGTCGTACCCGAAGGACCCCGGCAGGAAGTCGACGGCCAGGTTCAGCCCCGCGCTGCGGATCAGCAGCTCCTGGATCTCGAAGTCCGGCTCCGACTTCCCGATCGCCGGGTCCAGCTCGATCAGCTTCAGCTCCGGCACCCGCAGCCCGAGCCGCCGGAACAACTCCCCGACGATCACCTCGGCCACCAACGCCTTCGGCCCCTGGCCGGCGCCGTGGAACTTGATCACGTACGTCCCGAGGTCGTTGCCCTCGACAACCCCAGGCAACGACCCACCTTCACGGAGCGGCAGAACGTACCGCGTCGCAGTAACAACAGGCAGACTCACGCCGCAGAGCCTAACTGCTTAGCGGTGGGTACCTGTGCATGGTGAAGCTTCCGTCCTTCGGAGTAGAGGAAGAGCTACTCCTCGTGACCGACGCGGGCGATCCGCTCCCGCGGAGCAAGGCCGTGGTCGATGACGTGGGGGAGTTCGACGTCGCGCTGGAGATGTCCAGGGCGATGGTGGAGATCAACACTCCGGTCTGCACCGGCGCGAGCGAGCTCCGCGACCACCTGGTCCGGATGCGGTCCCAGCTGGCGTCGGCCGCGGCGGACGGCGGTGCCCGGCTGCTGGCGATCGCAGTACCTCCGCACGGCCGGGCCGCGCAGCTGATCACGAAGAAGCCGAGGTACCAGCAACTGGTTCGTGAGTGGGGCCTGCTGGCGCGGGAGCAAGGTGTGTGCGGCTGTCACGTGCATGTCGAGGTGCCGGACCGGGACACCGCGACGAAGGTCAGCAACCACGTCCGTCCGTGGTTGCCCGCGCTGCTGGCGCTGACGGCCAACTCTCCGATCTACCTCGGTCAGGACACCGGATTCGCCAGCTGGCGCTGGCTGATGACGACGCGGTGGCCGAGCGCCGGCCCGCCGCCGTACCTGGAGTCGGCTGAGCACTACGACGCGCTCGTCGCGATGCACCTGGCGGCCGGCACGTTGATCGACGAGAACATGGTCTATTGGGACATCCGGCTGTCGACGCACCTCCCGACGGTGGAGGTGAGGGTCAGCGACGTACCTCTCACAGTGGATGAGACGGTGCTGCTCGCGACGCTGGTCCGCGCGATCGTGCTCACCGCGCTGGTGGACGGCTCGACAGGCCCGACACTGGAGCCTGAGGTACTGCGGGCCGCGTACTGGCTGGCTGCCCGGGACGGGCTCACCGCGCGAGGTCTCGACGTACTGCGTGCCGAGCCGATACCCATCGCCCAATTGCTCGAACAGCTCCGCCGGACCGTCGAACCGGCCTTGCAGCAGCTCGACGCGGTCGAACTGGTCGGCGATGGCATCGAGCGGGCGTTCCGTGACGGAAACGGCGCAATCAAACAACGCAAGGCGTTCCGCAAGACCCACGACGTAATCACCCTGACCGAAATCAACCCCTAACCCCGCCGGGCGCCCAGGTTGGGGAGGATTTTGTTCCCGTGTTGGCACAAAATCCTCCCCAGGTCAAGGCTACGGCGTTGAGGTGATTTGGCGGGTTGACTGGGTTTCGGCGGTGATGGAGCCGTCCTTGAACGCTTTGTCCAGGGTGCCTTCGGTACGGCGGGTCAGCGTGATGTCGACGGGACAGGTGGTCGCCGGCTTCACACCGGGCGTCGGCGTTACGGTGACCGGGCGGATCGAGCCGGGCGTGATGCTGACCGACGTACGACCGGGCTCGAGGTGAACGCTCCCGGTCTGCACGCAGGAACCGGCCCACGTGACGAGCGACGGCAGGTCGGACGGCCTGCTGTCGAACCGGACGGCGAGAGCGGCGCGGCGGGAGTACGTCGTACCGGTCACGGGCGCGGTGAGCTTGACCCGCTCGGGCAGCTTGACCGTCGACTTGGGCGCGGAGTCGTCGGCGCTTCCGCGGGTGAGGTCGAACGTGATCTCCGTACCCGCGGCGACCGCACCGTCGAGCTGCCCGTCGTAGTCGGTGACACCGGCGGGCTTGTGATGCTTGAGCTTCACGTCCTTCCCACCACCGGACGACGTGACCGACTCGCCGTCCCCGAGCTCGATGAACGTGAGCGTGCCAACCCGGTACGACGCACTCACGTCCGCCACCTGCGTCGTTTCCGGGACTGTGACCACGTAGGTCGCGCTGATCCCACTGGTCCGCACGTCCTTCGACTGGACCGTGGAACAACCCGCCAGCACCAGCACCACCGCACTCACAACAATCCGCTTCACAGCCAACGAAGCTAACAGCGCACAGGTCTAGTCACGCGGGTAGAACTACTCGAGTGGTGGTGCCGGGTCGGGAAGCGCCTCACGGCGCGTGGCCGCTCGTGGCGGCTTATTTTGGGACCCGGGGCTTGCACCGGCCCGGCACCTCGAACAGTGTAGCGGGTGCTCAAATGCCTTGTCCTGTTGGGATTCCGGGGTTCGGGACGTATAACATCCGCGAGGCCGGCGTGCAACTACCAGAGGTGTCCGGCGCGTTCCGCGCGGGCGGAGGTTTCCAGTTGGTCTGCGGTCTCGACCAGTTTGGCGGCGGACAGGACGCGGTCGTGGCCGTCGTCGGCGAGGTGGGCGCGGCCGGTGGCGATGATACGGGCGAAGGCGGCGGCGCGGTCCAGGGTGGTGGCGAAGTCGCCGGTCGCGACGCCGCGCAGGACGGCGTCGACCATGTCCCGGACCTCGGCGGGACCGGGGGGTTCGGCGACTCCGGCGACGACGGCGTGCACTTCGGCGTACGCGCGGCCGGTGCTGAACTCGCGGGAGACCTCCTCGGCGTTCCCGTGCACCCAGGAGCGCAGGACGTACAGCCGCCAGAGCGCGCCGGGCAGCGAGTCGGCGGGGGAGCCGGACCAGAGCTCGGCGAGCTCGTCGAGGCCGTAGTCGTCGGCGAGTTTGACCACCCGGGCGTGCACCTCGGCGTCCTCGGACTTGCGCACCCCGCGGACCAGCAGCTCGGCGGTCCGGTGCGCGGCCTCGGTCACGGTCGCCGGGTCGGCGGCACCGGGCAGTGACTCGAACAACTTGTTGCCGGGCATGATCGGCCGACGCGGGTTGGGCGTACTCACGGCCTCCATGGTGCCTGAACCCACCGACACCCGCATGCCGACGCGCGAAATCGGGTTGCGGGTGCCTGGTCTACTGATGCCGTGATTCCTCTCGACAACTCACCGGAGGCACTCGCCCTCCGGTCGGCGTACGACCAGCAGATCCGCACCCGCCGCGGCGGCGCCAGTACCGGTACCGCCGAGCATCTCGGCGCGCTGATCCGGCAGGTCGGGCTCCGCGGTGACGGGTTCGTGCAGTACCTCGGCGGCGTCGACGGGCCCGAGCTGGACCGGTTGATCGCGGATCAGGTCGCGTACTTCGAGGAGCGCGGCGCCAAGTTCGAGTGGAAGTACTACACGCACGACCTGCCGGCCGATCTGCCCGAGCGCCTCACCGCGGCGGGGTTCGTCCCGGACGACGAGGAGTGCCTGCTGATCGGCGACGTCACCGAGCTGCCGACCGAGGTCGTGCTGCCGGACGGGATCCGGCTGCGGGAGATCACCGAGCGCGCCGACCTCGAGCGCATGCAGGCGATGGAAGAAGAGGTCTGGGGCTACCCGCACGACTGGCTGCCGGAGGCGCTGAGCGCGGACATCGCGAACGCGGACGAGCCGGGCATGGTGCTCGTGGCGGAGACCGACGAGGACGACCCGACGATGGTTTGCGGGTCCTGGATCCGGTTCCACCGGGGCACCGACTTCGCCTCGTTGTGGGGCGGTTCGACGCTGGCGGAGTGGCGCGGCAAGGGCATCTACCGCGCGCACGTCGCGTACCGCCGGAACCTC
The DNA here is from genome assembly GCF_017876295.1 of Kribbella aluminosa. Lineage (NCBI taxonomy): Bacteria > Bacillati > Actinomycetota > Actinomycetes > Propionibacteriales > Kribbellaceae > Kribbella > Kribbella aluminosa. The sequence continues at coordinate 2,660,681 of NZ_JAGINT010000001.1, forward strand.
GCGGCCGCGCAGGGGTACAAGTACCTGCAGGTCGACGCGTCGCCGGACAGCCGCGGCATCCTCGCCCGCCTCGGCCTGCGGCCGGTATCCGTGACGATCCCGTACAACTGGAAACCCTGAGTACCCTCGTCCCATGGCGGGTGGAGCGGGGAAGAGCAGTCAGCTGGCGAAGAACCTGGTGAAGTACGGCGTGCGGTACGGGCCGCTTGTTGTCGAGGCGGTTCGGCATGGGCGTGAGCCCGCGCAGCAGGCGGTGCAGGCCGCGTGGGCGAAGCGGTCCGCGCGTCGGAAGGCGTTCGAGCATGCGTTGACGGTCCGCGACGGGACGCTGCTGAAGGTGATCAAGGACGGTCAGGCGGTCTTCTTCGTATTCTCCGGCGACGCGATCGTGACGACGTACCCCGCCGTACCGCAGGCCACCTATCCCGAGCTGCTCCGGCACGCCGACCTGGACAAACGCGAGACGCCGGTCATTCCTGCACGCCGACCACACCTGCCGAGGATCCGCCGCAAACGGTGAAGCCGCAAACGGTGAAGCGGGAAACGGTGAAGCGGGAAACGGTGAAGCGGGAAACGGTGAAGCGGGAAACGGTGAAGCGGGAAACGGTGAAGCGGGAAACGTTGAAGCGGGAAACGGTGAAGCGGGAAACGGTGAAGCGGGAAACGTTGAAGCGGGAAACGTTGAAGCGGGAAACGTTGACGCGCGCGTAACATCCCGGACCCGACCGGGCAACAGGCCGGACGCAGAGTGGAAGGACGTTTCCACGAGGGAGGGCGTCCGCATGCTCTGGAAGATCAGGACCGAACTCGCCGACCGGCCCGGTGCACTGGCCGAACTCGCTGCACGGTGTGGTGCGGACGACATCAACATCCTTCATCTGGAGGTCTTCACCTCCGAGACCGGTGCGGTCGACGAGCTGGTCGTCTCCACCCGCGTCGGCTGGACCGCCGACGACCTGGCCGCCCTGGTCGCGGAGGCCGGTTGTGTCCGTACGACGGTCCGCCCGTGCCAGGCCGACGTACTCCACGACGCCCCGACCCGGTACCTGCGTGCCGTACTGCGGCTGATCGACGACCCGGTGTCCGTCGACGACGAGCTCGGCAACCTGCAGGGGTTCGACGAGTACACGCCGGCGGAGTGGGCGCGGGCCGACGCCCTGGTGGAGATCGCCGGGCGGCTGGCGGAGCGGTCCGATACGCCGGACGGGCCGCGGCCCGGTAGCGGCGTACCGGATCTGCGGACCGCGACCGTGGAGGACGCCGACGCGGTCGTCGCGATGCACGACCGGTGCTCGTACGAGAGCCGCACGCGCCGGTACCACGTACCGATGCCGAAGCTGACCGCCCGTACGGCGCGGCACCTGTCCGCTCCGGCCGGTGGTGTGTCGATCGTGGCGTGTGTCGACGGCGCGGTGATCGGGATGGCGACGGCGGCGCCGTGGGAGGAGCTGGGCAGTACGACGATGGAGGTCGCCGTACTCGTCGAGGACGGCTGGCAGGGACAAGGACTCGGACTGCGGCTGCTGCGCGAGGTGGTCAACGGAGCGCGGGCGCTCGGCGCGGATCGTGTCGTGTGCATGGTGCAGCCGGAGAACCACGCGATGCTCCGGACGCTGGAGCGGTTGCGGATGCGTTCGAGGGTGGTCCGGGACGGCGACAGTCTGATGGTGAGTGTCGCCCTGTCGGACCGGAGCCTGTCGCATGAGGTGGATCGGCCCGCGGTGCCATATCGTCATACGCGTGCCACCCCTTCCCACCGGTCGGAACCCCCACGGTCTGCTGGTCAACCTGCCCGCGAGCACACGCTCGCCGCTCTTTCAGCTCTTCACCCGGTTCCTGATCGCGCTGGGGCTGCTGACCGTGATGGTGCTGATCGTGGTGGTCGACCGTGACGGGTACCGCGACAGCTACGACGGCAAAGTAGACCTGATCGACAGCATCTACTACGCAACCGTCACGCTCACCACGACCGGGTACGGCGACATCACGCCGGTGACGTCCGCCGCCCGGCTGGTGAACGCCTTCATCGTGACCCCGTTGCGGATCGCGTTCCTGGTGGTTCTGGTCGGTACGACACTGGAAGTACTGGCCAACGAGGGTCGCCAGATCATGCGCGACACGCGCTGGAGGAAACGGATGAAGGACCACACCATCGTCGTCGGCTACGGCACCAAGGGCCGGTCGGCGGTGCACACCCTGCTCAGCAACGGCGTGAAGCGCGACAGCATCGTGGTGATCGACCCGCGGGCGCAGGCGATCGGGGACGCGGGCAACGACCAGATGGCCGCGTTCCACGGCGACGCGACGAACCGGACGGTACTGCGGCGGGCCGAGGTGGTGTCGGCCCGCGAGGTGATCGTGACGACCGACCGCGACGACTCGGCGGTCCTGGTCACGCTGGCGGTCCGGCAGCTGAACCCGAACGCGCACATCGTGGTCGCGGTCCGCGAGGAGGACAACGTCCCGCTGCTCCGGCAGAGCGGCGCGGACGCCGTCGTCACGTCCTCGGAGGCGGTCGGCCGGCTGCTCGGCCTGTCCGCGGTCAGCCCGAACCTCGGCGAGGTGATGGAGGACCTGCTGACGTACGGCGAGGGGCTCGAGGTCGCCGAGCGCCCGGTGCTCGGGCGCGAGGTGGGCAAGCCGCCGTCCGCGCTGCCGGACCGCGTCGTGTCGGTTGTCCGGGACGGCAAGGTGCACCGGTACTACGACTCGAACGTGTCGGTGCTCGCCGCCGGCGACAAGGTGATCGTCGTACGGCCGGCCAAGGCGACCCCGTGGGCCGAGCGCCCGGGCGCCGACGAGAACGAAGACTGAGCGGCCGCTGAGAAGCGTGTTCACCTATTGACAGTGGGTGACGGCGAGGAATAAGCCTGGCCTTGTTGCACCGACGGCGGTCCACAAGGGGGCCCTGAGCCGTCGCCGGCCCAGCCTCGGGCTCCCTCTCTGCGGGGTGGAGGCACGTCGATGCGCAGAATGCATTCTCGCTGGGGGATAGGTGCCGCCGTCATCACACTCGCGATCGCGATGATGCCGGTTCTTGGGTGGCAGGCAACGGCTGCGGCGCCTGCCACGAGCTCGGGCACGGTCAAGCCGAACGCGACAAGCATGATGGACTGCAACGGGTTCAGCCCGAAGTACAAGTCGGTCAAGCACGGACTGGGCGGGTTGTGCACCGACCCGGTCACCGTCGACAAGAACGGGGTGCCCTGGCGGTTCGAGGACAACGAGCACTACATCGGCCACGACGAACCGTCGGTCAAGTTCATCTCGAGCCGGCCGGGCAGTGCGAACGACATCAGTTACTTCATGCGGCTGGCCAAGGACCCGAACGCCAAGCCGACGGTGAACAGTCCGGCGGTGAGCAAGTACGCCCAGCTCAGCCCGGCACCGTGGTTCGGGCTGCCGCTGTGCGACCCGAAGTCGTACCCGCAGAACACGTGTACGGCGAACAGCGACGCCAACCAGTCGCAGATCAACAACCCGAACGCGGCCGGCTCGGCGTTCATGGAGCTGCAGTTCTACCCGCCAGGTTTCGGTCCGTTCATCGACGCGCCGAGCTGTGATGCCAAGGATTGGTGTGCGGCGCTGACGATCGACAGCCTGAGCTGCACGTTCGGGTTCGCGACCTGTAACAACAACTGCATCGAGCCGGTGAACTTCTCGTACCTGCAGACCGACGGCGTACCGTCCGGGCCGCCGAGCCCGCAGCTCACCGACGTGTCGACGCTGACACCGAACAACAGGACGCTGAAGATGCGGCAGGGCGACGTACTGCGGGTGGTGATGCGCGACACCGCGCACGGTCTACTCGCGAGGATCGACGATCTGAGTACCGGGCGCAGCGGGTCGATCGTGGCCTCCGCGGCGAACGGGTTCATGAACACGAACATCGCGGACTGTACCGGGACGCCGTTCGACTTCCATTCGGAGTTCAGCAGCGCGCAGCAGCAGAACCAGGTCCCGTGGGCCGCGCTCGAGGGCGGCGTACTGATGCAGGACGAGCTGGGTCACTTCGAGGGGTGCTCCAGCGTGTCGAGTCCGTTGCCGGTCAGCCAGACCTTCGCGAACGGGCAGAGCTTCTCGGACCCGAAGGTGTTCCAGGTCTGCAACGGTGGTGCCGAGGGCAACGGTTCCGGTGAGGGGCCGTGCGACCCGGCGACCGGGATCTGCCAGAACGCGACCACCGAGACCGGTGCCGCCTGCCCGACCAACGATTCGGCGAGCGGCGTGAACTGCGAGTTCTCCGGTGCGAACTGCATGATCGCCGGTCCGCGGACCACGATGGTGAACGGCCAGGCGGTGGTCGAACGGTGGCCGATCGCCGGCTGCCAGGAGAACGTGTTCCAGAACGGCGACCTGGACTTCGACGGATCGTCGTACCAGGCCGGCTGGCCGGACGGTTCGGCGGGGCATCCGACCTCGTTCGAGTATCTCGGGCCGTTCACCGGCGGCGGGCATCCGTATCCGTCGGTCCAGTTCGAGACCAACGTGGCCGCGTCGGAGATCCTCTGCAACACGCAGACCGGGGCCGGTTGTACGGCGAAGCCGCAAGGGGCCGCGTTCTACCCGTTCTGGAGTCTCGGGCGGTCGTCGCTCGGGGGCGGCGTGTGTACGTGGAACTTCGGCAACGTGATCAAGAACCGGACGGCGAAGACGTTCGGCCAGACGGCGCAGTACGGCGTACCGGATCTGGCGCGGTTCGGCGGGACGCTGACGAGTCCCGTGATCCCGAATCCGCAACTCAGCACCCGCTGCTGACGTCCGTCTGAGGGGACTTTGAGAACCCACCGACCGTTTCGGTACGCCGAGAACGGTTGGTGGGTTCTCAAAGTTGTACCGACGGGGGTCACGGTACGGTTTCGGCGGGGTGGTGTGGGGTGCTTGAGGTTGACGGGGGGTGCGTGGCGTTTTAGGGTCGGGCTTGTAAACGATTACAAGAACGATTACAGGAGCTTTTCGTGAGTCGTCCGACGATCGCTGGGGTGGCCCGGGTGGCCGGGGTCTCGGTGGCGTCGGTGTCGCGCGTGCTGAACGGGCTGCCGGCCACCGAGGAGATGGCCGAGCGGGTGCAGCGGGCTGTTGCCGAGCTTGGGTACGTGCCGGACGCGCGGGCGCGGTCGCTGAAGGTCGGGCGGACGTTCCAGCTGACGCTGGCGGTCGCGGACGTCGGCAACCCGGTGTACGTGACGATGATGCGCGCGGTCGAGGAGGTCGTGTCCGCCGCCGGGTACCGGCTGGTGGTGACGACGACCGGGCCGGAGGTGGTGGACGAGGTCGCGCTGGTGCAGGGGATGGCGCGCGGGTACGCCGATGGTCTGCTGATCAGCCCGATCCGCGTCGACGAGGACCTGGTGAAGGCGATCCGCGAGTGTGAGGTGCCGGTGGTCGTCGCCGGTAGTGTGCCGTCGAAGGCTGGCGTCGACACGGTCCGCGCCAACTCCCCGAAGGGCATGCTCCTCGCCGTCGACCACCTGGTGTCCCGCGGCCGTCAGCGGATCGCCTTCATCAACGGCCCCGCCGACACAGTCCCCGGCACCGCCCGCGCGAAGGGCTTCGCTGAAGCCCTCAGATCCCACAATCTCGACCCGATCGCAGTTGGTGAGGCAACGGACTTCACCTTTGCTGCCGGCCGCGCAGCCGCTCCCGCCCTGTTGTCCACTGGTGGGTTTGATGCGGTGATCTGTGCGAACGATCTGTTGGCCGTCGGGTTGATGCATGAGTTGGCTGCGGCGGGGCTTGAGGTGCCCGCGGATGTTGCGGTGGTGGGGATGGACGACAGCGAGCTGGCCGAGCAGAGTTTTCCGCCGTTGACGAGTGTGAATCTCGGGTCCGCGGAGCGGGGGCGGCGGGCGGCTGAGTTGCTGTTGGCAAGGATCGACGACAACGATCGGACGCCGCGCCGGATCATCGTACAGCCGTCGTTGAGCGTCCGGAGGTCCACCCCGTGACGGCTACGCTGACCGCGCCGGCGCCGCTGAAGAAGAAGCCTGGAAAGCCCAAGCAGAACCGCGAAGCGATCCTGCTGTTCCTGCCCGCGTTGCTGCCGGTGCTGATCCTGAGTGTCTACCCGCTGATCCGCGGTATCGCGCTCGGCTTCACCGATGCCCGCGCCGGCCTGCACGTGCAGACGAACTTCGTCGGCTTCGAGAACTTCAGCAAGCTCCTGCACAACAACCTGTTCTGGGACTCGTTCCGGATCGGCGTGATCTGGACGTTGTCGGTCACGATCCTCCAGTTCGTCGCCGCGCTCGGCCTCGCGCTGCTGCTGAACACGGACCTCAAGTTCCGCGGCGTCGCCCGTACCCTCGCGCTGATCCCGTGGGCCATGCCTCCCGTCGTGGTCGCGATCATGTGGCGCCTGCTGCTGCACCCGACGAACGGCCCGGTCAACGAGATCCTGCAGAAGCTGCACCTCACCGACCACCCGATCAACTTCCTCGGCGACTTCAGTACGGCGCTGCCGGCGGTGATCGTGGTCGGGATCTGGGTCGGCATGCCGATGACCACGGTCACCTTGCTCGCCGGCCTGCAGAGCATCGACCGCACCCTGTACGAAGCCGCCGCGGTCGACGGCGCCGGCGCGTGGAGCCAGTTCTGGAACATCACGCTCCCGCAGCTCCGGACCGTGATCGTCGCGATCACCAGCCTGGACATGATCTGGAACTTCAACTCGTTCGGCCTGGTCTACGTGCTGACCGCCGGCGGCCCGGGCGGGAAGACGATGCTGCCGATGCTGTTCGCGTACAACGAGGCGTTCCGCTACGGCAACTTCGGGATGGCCGCCGCCATGGGCGACGTGATGGTGGTCATCATCATCGTGTTCCTGTTCTTCTACCTGCGGAACCGCCTGCGGAGTGAGGCATGAGGACCAAACCCGCTACCCGCTTCCTGCAGTACGTCGCGGTCATCTGCTATCTGGTGTTCCTCGGCTTCCCCCTGCTCTGGCTGATCTCCAGCTCGCTGAAGTCGCCGCAGGAGTTCGCGAGCATCACCCCGTCGATCCTGCCGAAGCACTTCGACCTGTCGAACTACAGCGACGCGCTGAACGAGCAGGGCCTGGTCCGCGGTCTCGGCAACAGCCTGCAGATCTCGATCTACAGCACGATCCTGGTGCTGATCGTCGCGCTCCCGGTCTCGTACGCGCTGGCCCGTTTCCGCAGCCGGCTGCGGCCGCTGACGAACGGCTGGATCCTGGTCAGCCAGGTGTTCCCGGTGATCCTGATCGTGATCCCGCTGTTCATGATCCTGCGTCCGCTGCACCTGACGAACACGATCCCCGGCGTGGTGATCGTCTACACGGTCTGGTCGCTCCCGTTCGCGCTGTGGATGCTGCAGGGGTACGTCGCCGCCGTACCGCGGGAGCTGGAGGAGGCCGCGTCGGTCGACGGCGCGGGCCGGATCCGGACCATCGTGTCGATCGTGATGCCGCTGCTCCGGCCGGGGCTGATCGCGACCGCGATGTTCACGTTCATCTCGGCGTGGAACGAGTTCTTCTTCGCGCTGGTGCTGCTGCAGGACCCGCAGCTCAAGACACTTCCGCTGGTACTCGCCCGTTTCGTCGGTGCCGAGGGCCAGGTGCAGTTCGGTCCGCTCGCCGCCGCCTCCGTGCTGGCCACCGTACCCAGTCTCGTGTTCTTCGCCTTCTTGCAGCGGAGGTTGACCTCCGGCCTGCTCAGCGGCGCAGTCAAAGGTTAGGAGAAGTAATGAAGAAGGTCATGACCGCGTTGCTCGCTGCGGGTGCGCTGGTGACGCTCGCCGCGTGCGGGGGCAACAGCAGCAACAACAGCTCGAGCAGTTCGACCGAGAAGGTGACGCTCAAGTTCCAGAGCCTCGCCTTCCAGAAGACCACGGTCGCGGCGACGAAGAAGATTGTCGACGATTGGAATGCGAACAATCCGAACATCCAGGTCGAGTACGTCCAGGGCAGCTGGGACTCCGTGCACGACCAGCTGGTGACGCAGTTCCAGGGCGGCACCGCGCCGGACATCATCCACGACGAGTCCGCCGACATCACCGGGTTCGTCAACCAGGGCTACCTCGCGGACATCTCGCAATACCTGAGCAAGGAGACGAAGGACGCCGTCTCGCAGGGCGTCTGGGACACCGTCTCCAAGGACGGCAAGGTGTACGCCGCCCCGACCCTGATGCAGTCGTACGTCGTCCTCGCGAACTCGAACCTGCTCAAGCAGGCCGGGATCACCGCGACCGGTGACTCGCTGACCTGGGACGCCCTGGCCGCGGACGCGAAGAAGCTGACGGCGGGCGGCAAGTACGGTCTCGGCTGGGGTCTGAAGAGCCCGACCGCGACGATGCTGAACCTCGGCCTGAACTTCGACGCGAAGTACTTCGACGGCAGCGGTACGGCCGCGAAGGCGACGATCGGCGACGCCGAGCTCGAGGTACCGAAGCGGATCCACGCGATGGCCTACGACGACAAGTCGATCGACCCGACCTCGCTGACCCAGAGCGGCTCCGACGTGCTGCCCGGGTTCTACGCCGGCAAGTACGGCATGATTGTCGCCGGCAACTATGTCGCGCAGCAGATCGCCGAGGAGGCGCCGAAGGGCTTCCAGTGGGAGGTGCTGCCGCCGCTGAAGGGCACCAGCACCAAGCAGGCCGCGAACCCGCAGACCCTGTCGGTGCCGGCCGAAGGCAAACACATCGAGCAGTCGGGGAAGTTCATCGACTACTTCATGAAGGCCGAGAACCTGGCCGCGGTCGGTCAGGGCGACTGGCTGATCCCGACCACCCAGGCGGCCCGGGACGCGATCCAGAAGGCAACCGGCGGCAAGAACGGCTGGACGCAGACGCTTGCCTCCGGCACCGAACTCACCAAGGCGCCGTTCCAGAGCGTGGAGAACTACCCGAAGTGGAAGGACCAGATCGCGACGCCGGCGTTCCAGGAGTTCCTGGCGAACAAGACCGACCTCGCGGCACTGGGCAAGAAGCTGAGCGACGGATGGGGTCAGGTCAACAACTGATGCCGGAAAAGGCCAGCACCGCGATGGAAGAGAAAGCAACGGGGGTCCTCGCCGGGGCCGCGGTCGGTGATGCGATCGGTGGTGCCGTCGAGGGCTGGACTCCGGAGGCGATCCGGGAGCGGCACGGCGGCTGGGTGACCGGCATCGTCGGCCCGTGGTACGAGGACTGGCGGACCGCGCGTCCGATCGCGCCGTACCACAAGGGTGATGGGCACATCACCGACGACACGTTGATGACGCACGCACTGGTCGAGGTGTACGACGAACGCCGCGCCCACCTGGACGCGTACGCGGTCGCCGAGTCGCTGGTGCCGAAGATGCTGAACGGGACCCGCTGGGTCCCCGAGCTCGAGGCGGACGCGCTCCTGCTGCAGCGGGTGTTCCTGGCCGAGAAATGGCTGGTCGCCCGGCTGCACTACGGGCACGTCGACCCGCGCGAGGCCGGGGTCGGCAACATCGTGAACTGCGGCGCCGCGATGTACATGGCGCCGGTGGGGATCGCCAACGCGGGCGATCCCGAGGGCGCGTACGCCGAGGCGCTGGACGTCGCGGGTGCGCATCAGTCGAGCTACGGGCGGGAGGCGGCCGGCGTGTTCGCGGCCGCCGTCGCCGCCGCGATGGCGCCCGGGGCGACCCCGGCGTCCGCCGTCGGGACCGCGCTCGGGCTGGCCAAGGACGGCACTCGGAGGGCCGTCGAGGCGGTCGCCGAAGCAGCCCAGGGCATCACGGACTGGGAAGAGGCGATTCCGGTACTTCGGAAGGCGATCGAGCCGTACGACACCGTCGGGCCGAACTACCGCGAGCTGTCGATGGACGCCCGGCGGCCGAGCCGGACGAAGGCGATCGAGGAACTGCCGGTGGCGCTCGGGTTCGTGCTCGTCTCTGAAGGAGATGTACGGCGGGCCGTGCTGGGCGGGACGAACTACGGGCGTGACGCGGACTCGATCGCCTCGATGGCCGGCGCGATTACCGGGGCTCTCCAAGGCCGGAGCGGCGTCCCTCAGGACTGGGTGGCAGATATTGCCGAGGCGAGTAAGACGGATCTGCTCGGGCCCGGCCGGGTGATGGCGGCGGTCGCGCAGGACATTCGCGCGGCCGATGCGGAGCGGTGGGCGCGGCGGAACGACGTACTGGAGAAGTTGACGCGATGAGATTGACGTGGGTGCAGCCGGAGGATCTTCTGCCGCACCAGCTGGTTCAGGCGCGGTCCGAGGGGATCGACGTCACGGACGTGCAGGCGCGCTGGCTGGCGGCCGGAGGTACGACGGATGCGCCGGTCTCCGGCGCCTCCGACGAGCCGGCCGCACCCGCGCTGCGGGCGCTCGCCCGGGAGCTGCTGGAGGTGCTCGACGCCAGGACCGGGGACTGGCGTGAGCCCACCGTTCCGGAGTTGCGGAAGCTAGCTGAACCGGACGATCTCGAGGCCCGGACGCTGAACGCGTGGCTCGGCCGGTGCGCCGGGAACCTGCTCGGCAAGCCGGTCGAGAAGATCCCGCGCGCGGGGATCCGGGAGATCCTGGAGAGCTCCGGCCAGTGGCCGCTCACGCAGTACATCACCGCCGTCGGCGTACCGGACGAGATCCAGCAGCGCTGGCCGTGGAACCGGCGGTCGAAGCCGACCAGTCTGCGTGAGGTCATCGACGGGATGCCCGAGGACGACGACATCAACTTCGCGATCCTCGCGCTGCTGATGATGGAGCGCTTCGGGCCGGGGATGACCACCGAGGACGTGGCGCAGAGCTGGCTCGGCGAGCTGCCGGCCGGCCGGGTGTTCACTGCCGAGCGTGTTGCCTACCGCAACCTTCTCGAAGGCGTCGAGCCGGCTCGCGCGGCCGTGGTCGGGAACCCGTTCCGGGAGTGGATCGGCGCGCAGATCCGGACCGACGCGTACGGCTGGGCGCATCCCGGCGACCGGACGGCTGCGGCCCGGCTGGCGCTTGTCGACGCGCGGCTCAGCCACACCGGCGCCGGTGTCGACGGTGCGCTCTGGGTGGCCGCGATGTCGGCGGCGGGCCTGGTCCTGGACGACCCTGTCGAGGCCGCGACCGCCGGCCTGGAGGTGGTGAACGCTCAGGGCGCGATCGCCCGGGCGGTGCGTTTCGGGCTGACGCTCGCCGACGCCGGTCTGGACGAGGCGCTGGACGCGTTGCATGCGGAGTACGGCGACCTGCACTGGGTACACGCGGTGAACAACACGGCACTCACCGCCTACGCTCTGACGGCTCCGGATTTCGGGACCGCGATCGGTCGCGCCGTGATGGGTGGCTGGGACACCGACTCGGCCGGTGCCACCGTGGGCGCGGTGTTTGGCGCCACCCGCGGGGTTCCGGCAGAGTGGTCGCAACCACTGGACAACCGGGTGGCCACGAGCCTCCCGGGGATGAACCAGATCGCGATCGACGAGCTGGCGCGGCGGACTGTGGAGGTGGCCCGGGGTGGAGCCTGAGGTTGTAGTAGTAGGAAGCGCGAACGTGGACCTGGTGCTGCCGGTGCAGCGCATCCCGCGGCCGGGGGAGACGGTGCTGGCGGGACCGATGACCCGTGGCCCGGGCGGCAAGGGTGCGAACCAGGCCGTCGCTTCCGCACGCGCCGGCGCCCGTACGGCAATGGTGGTGGCGCTCGGCGACGACGAGGGCGGCGCGCTGCTCCGGGACGCGCTCGACGGCGTGGACCTGTCGCTGGCGACCACGAGCAAGGCCCCGACCGGTACGGCGATCATCACCGTCGAGGAGAGCGGCGAGAACTCGATCGTCGTCGCGCCCGGCGCGAACGGCGAGCTGACGTTGTCCGGCGCCGCGCTGGCCGCCATCGGACAGGCGAAGGTCGTGCTCTCCCAGCTGGAGATCCCGTTCGGCACGGTCCAGGCGGCGGCCGCGGCGGCGTCTGGATCTGGGGCGTACTTCATCCTGAACGCGGCCCCGGCCGCGGAGCTGTCCGACGAACTGCTCGCCGAGGTCGACCTGCTGGTGGTGAACGAGACCGAGGCCGAGGCGATCGCCGGGCCGGACCGGTCCGCGCTGCTGGGCAAGGTGCCGGCCGCGGTGGTCACGCTGGGCGGTGCGGGCGCCGTGATCCTGACCCGGGACGCCCCGGAGATCACGGTTCCCGGCGTACCCGTCGAGGTGGTCGACACGACCGCCGCGGGGGACACGTTCTGTGGGGTGCTGGCGGCGGCACTCGTTGCCGCGTCAGCTAACGACTCGGTCACGACAAGCGAACTGACGAACGCGGTCCGACGCGCTAACGTTGCTGCTTCATTAAGTGTTCAGGGCGCGGGGGCGATTCCCTCGGTGCCTCACGGGGATGCAATCGACGCGCGTTATGCGGAGGTATACCTGTGAACCCGCTCGAACCGCGGCCGATCGATCTACCGACCCTGGTGGACCCGACGGCCGACGTGTCCTTCCTGGACGACGCCAAGATCATCGGCGCCCCGGAGGACCCGGCCGACCTGCCGCGGTGGCGCGCCACGCTCGCCGAGTGGAAGGCCGGGGCTCTCGAGCGGACCCGGTACGACGGTTCGCACTACGTGGAGCCCGGTCGCGAGTGGACCCAGACGGCGTACTCGGTGGCGCTGGTCTGGCTCTGGGACGACCTGCTGTACGACGTGTCGACCGGGACGTTCACGCCGCGGAAGTTCGTCGAGCACGGGGTCGCGGAGTTCGGCGGGTACGACGCGATCGTGCTCTGGCACGCGTACCCGGTGATCGGCATCGACGACCGGAACCAGTTCGACTTCTACCGCGACGTCCCCGGGCTGCGGGAGTTGGTCGACGACCTGCACGGGTTCGGCCTGAAGGTGTTCTTCGACTACAACCCGTGGGACGTCGGCACCCGCCGGGCGGCCCGCTCGGACGCGGACGAGTTTGCCTCGCTGGTCAGCGACTACAACGTTGACGGTGTCTTCCTGGACACCCTGAAGGAGGGCGACCCGGCGTTCGCCCGGGCGATCCGGGCGGCGAACCCGGCGATCGCGCTGGAGGGCGAGTCACGGTTGCCGCTGGCAAGGATCGGGGACCACGCGCTGTCCTGGGCGCAGTGGTTCGCCGACACGCACGCCCCCGGCGTACTGCGGGCGCACCTGTTCGAGCGCCGGCACATGATGCACCACACCCGCCGCTGGAACCGCGACCACAGCGACGAGCTGCAGTCCGCCTGGGTGAACGGCGTCGGCATGCTGGTCTGGGAGTCGGTGTTCTCGGCCTGGGTCGGCTGGAACGCCCGGGACCGCGCGACGCTGCGCCGGATGGTCGCCGCGCAGCGCGCGTTCGCGCCGGTACTGATCGACGGCGACTGGATCCAGCTGACCCCGGAGATCCCGGACAAGGCCCGCGCGCACGGCGTCTACGGCTCCCGGTTCGACCTCGCCGACATCACGTTCTGGACGCTGGTCAACCGCGACGAGGAGGACTTCGAGGGCATCGTGCTGCGCTCGGAGGACCAGGTCGGGGACTGGTACGACGTGACGTCGGGCGTCCCGATCACCGCGGACGACGACGGCGTACACCTGGTCGTGCCGGGTCGTGGGGTGGCCGGGATCGTCCGGGTCGGCGCGACCGCCGGTGCGTCCTGCCGGGCGACCGCGCGCCGGCTCGGGACGTTGCCGCGGGCACACGTGTCCGAGTCCGCGTTCCCGATGCGCCCGGCGGCGTTGGTCGCCGTACCCCCGGTGTCCGGTGATGCCCGGATCGGCGCGACGGTTGCGGTGCCGGCCGGTTCTCGCACGTTGACGGTGACGCATCGGCGGCGCGAGACCGGGCTGTACGACACGGCGCCGTACGTCGAGGAGTGGAAGCCGCTGCCGCCCCGCCTGCACGATCTCCAGACGGTCACCCGCGAGGTCTCGCTGCCGGGGATCTCGGTCGCCGTGGCCGAGGTGACCAACGCGGAGTACTTCGCGTTCCTGGACGCGACCGGCTACCGGCCGGTGGTGGCGAACCGGTTCCTTCAGCACTGGGCCGACGGCGTGCCGGTGCCCGGGACCGAGGACCAGCCGGTGACGTACGTCGACCTGCCGGACGCGCGGGCGTACGCCGCCTGGCGTGGCGGCCGGCTGCCGACCGAGGACGAGTGGCAGGTCGCGGCTGGTCTTGAAGGGTTCGAAAGGCGTGAGCCGTTGGTGTGGAACCTGACCGAGAGCGAGTACCGCGACGGCCGCAGCCGGTTCTGCATCCTCAAGGGCGGTTCGCACTACCGCGCCGAGGGCTCCGACTGGTACGCCGACGGCGGGCCGCAGGAGCCGGAGGTCAGCTTCAAGCTGGTACTCACCGGCGGCGGCCTGGACCGCTCGGCGAACATCGGTTTCCGGTGCGCGGGATGAGACCTGCCGCCCTTGACGGTGTGAAGGTGCTGGAGGCGGCGACGCTGTTCGCGGGACCGCTGGCGGCGACCTTCCTCGGCGACTTCGGCGCCGACGTCACGAAGATCGAGCATCCGTCCCGCCCGGACGCCGCCCGTACCCACGGCGCGTCGAAGGACGGGGTCGGGCTGTGGTTCAAGACCCTCGGCCGGAACAAGCGGCTCGCGACGCTGGACCTGTCGCAGGGCCGGGACGTGTTCCTGTCGTTGGTTCGGCAGAATGACGTGCTGGTGGAGAACTTCCGGCCCGGGACGTTGGAGCGCTGGGGCCTCGGGCCGGACGTCCTGCTCGCGGCGAACCCGCGGTTGGTGATCGCCCGGGTGACCGCGTTCGGGCAGGTCGGGCCGTGGTCCCGGCGTCCCGGGTTCGGGTCGCTGGCCGAGGCGATGAGCGGGTTCGCAGCGGTCACCGGTGAGCCCGACGGGCCGCCGACGCTGCCGCCGTTCGGGCTCGCGGACGGCATCACCGCGCTCGCCACGGCGTACGCCGTCCTGGTCGCGCTCCGCGAGCGGGATCGCTCCGGGGCCGGGCAGGTGATCGACATGGCGATCATCGAGCCGATTCTGATGATGCTCGGCGGCGGCATCACGGCGTACCAGCAGACCGGGTACGTGCAGCCGCGGCTCGGGAACCGGTCGTCGAACAACGCCCCGCGGAACGTGTACCGGACTTTGGACGACCGGTGGGTCGCCGTGTCCACCAGTTCGCAGAGCATCGCCGAGCGGGTCGTGACGCTGGTCGGGCGCGCGGATCTGGTCGCCCAGCCGTGGTTCGCGACCGGCCGGGAGCGCGCGCAGCACGCCGACGAGCTGGACGAGGCGGTCGGGTCGTGGATCGCGGCGCGGCCGTTGGAGCTCGTGATGGCGGAGTTCGAGAAGGCCGAGGCCGCGGTCGGGCCGGTGCACGACATCCGCGGCATCGTCGGGGATCCGCAGTACGCCGCACTCGGGACGATCGTCAGCGTGGACGACGACGAGCTCGGCGGGCCGGTGGCGATGCAGAACGTGTTGTTCCGGCTGTCCGAGTCGCCGGGGGAGATCAAGTGGGCCGGGCGCCCGCACGGCGCGAACACCGACGAGGTGCTCGCCGGGATCGGCGTCACGCCCGACCAGCTCGCCGCGCTGCGGGCAGCAGGAGTTGTGTGAGGGGGAGTTCTAGGTGCTGACCGCACTGTACGTCCCGGCCAACCGGCCGGACCGGTTCGCGAAGGCTGTTGCCGCTGGACCCGATCTGGTGGTGTTCGACCTGGAGGACGCCGTACCCGTTGCCGGCAAGGCGGATGCGCGCGGGTGGGCGGTGGCCTGGATCGCGGCGAACGCGCAACGATCGGTGGAGATCCGGGTGAACGCGTTGCACTCGCCGTGGATCGCGGACGACCTGGCCGCGACCTCCGCCGTACCGTCGGTGCGGTTGCGGGTGCCGAAGGTGGAGAGCGCCGCGGACGTGTACGCCGTACTGGAAAAGGTGCCGTCGGCAAGGATCACGGCGCTGATCGAGTCCCCGCTGGGTGTCGAGCGGGCGTTCGAGATCGCCGCCGCCGATCCGCGCGTGGTGGCGGTCGCACTCGGCGAGGCGGACCTGTCCAGCGCGCTGGGAGTGGACGGGCCGGAAGGTCTCACCTGGGCGCGCGGCCGGTTGGTGTTGGCGTCGCGCGCGGCCGGCCTGGGCGCACCGATGATGTCGGTCTATCCGAACGTGCATGACCTGGACGGCCTCCGTCGTACGTCCGCGGAAGGCCGGGCGCTGGGCTTCGTCGGGCGTACGGCGATCCATCCCCGGCAGCTGTCGACGATCGTCGAGGCGTTCACCCCGACACCGGACCAGGTCGCCGCGGCGGTCGAACTTCTGGAAGCGGTCGAGAAGGCCGATGTCGCGAGCGGCGGCGTCCTCGTGCTGCCCGACGGCCGGATGGTCGACCCCGCGATGATCGGACGCGCCCGCGAGGTCGTCGCCCTGATCCGGGAGATCGAGTCCCGCTGACGTGCGGACCTGCACGCAGGCAAAAGTCGGTCATTAGCCGTGTTTGGAGCGGTTGATCGGTACTTGTGCTTGCCTGGCGGTCCGCCGGACGTCGGTTAAGGTCGTAGGCATGCTGCCGCGCAGTGTTGACGCCGTGGTGATCGGTTCGGGGCCGAACGGGCTGGTGAGCGCGATCACGCTTGCCGACGCGGGCTGGGACGTACTGGTCCTGGAGGCCGCCGCCACGTACGGCGGCGCCGTGCAGTCGACCGAGGACGGCGGCTGGATCAGCGATCGTTTCAGTTCGAACTACCCGCTCGGAGTGGCGTCGCCGGTGATCCGCGCGCTCGAGCTGGAGAAGTTCGGGCTCAAGTGGGCGCATGCGCCGCTGCCGTTGGTGCACCTGCTCGACGAGGACGGTGCCGCCGCGGCGATCCACCCCGACCCCGAGGACACGGCGAAGTCGCTCGGCGCGGAGCACCCCGGCGACGGCGATGCCTGGCTGCGGCTGTACCAGCAGTACGTCGCGCTCCGCGAGCCGCTGCTGAACGCGTTGCTCACCACCTGGCCGCCGGTCGGTCCGGGGCTGAAGCTGGCCCGGAAGCTCGGGTCGGCGGGGGAGCTGCTGCGGTTCGCGCGGTTCATGGCGATGCCGATGCACCGGATGGGGCAGGAGTTGTTCGCCGGCCGGCACGGTCCGGCGATCATCGCCGGGAACGCCCTGCACGCGGACGCGCCGTTGTCGGGCAGCGTCAGCGGCACGATGGGCTGGCTGCTCGCGATGCTGGCGCAGGACGTCGGGTACCCGGTCGCGACCGGCGGCTCGTCCGCCTTCTCGGGCGCGCTGGTACGACGGGCCGAGCGGGCCGGGGCTTTGCTGGTATCGGGCATGCCGGTCACCGGGGTGGACGTCGCCGGCGGCCGCGCCACCGCGGTCCGGACCTCGTCGGGGGAGACCGTCACCGTCGGGCGGGCCGTGATCGCGGACACCTCGGCACCGATGCTGTACGGCGAGTTGTTGCCGGAGGCACTCGTTCCGGGCGGGCTGCGGCGGGACCTGGACGAGCGGTTCGAGTGGGACTACCCGACCGTCAAGCTGAACTTCCGGCTGAGCGGGCCGATCCCGTGGAAGTCGGTCGAGGCACGCTCGGCGGGCGTCGTCCACCTCGGCGGTACGGCGGACGACCTGGTGCACCTGTCCGCGGACCTGGACACCGGGCGGGTGCCGTCGCAGCCGTTCCTGCTGATCGGGCAGACGACCAAGTCCGATGCGTCACGCTCGCCTGCGGGGACCGAGGCGGTCTGGGCGTACGCGCACCTGCCGCGTGGGATCGCGGACGACGCGTCGGCGGAGAAGCTGGCCGGCCGGATGGAGCGCGCGATCGAGCGGTTCGCGCCGGGCTTCGGCGATCTGGTCATCGCCCGCGACCTGCAGCGCCCGTCCGCGCTGGAGTCCGGGAACGCGGCGCTCGGGTTCGGCGCGCTCGGCGGCGGCACGATGCAGCTGCACCAGCAGTTGGTGTTCCGGCCGACGATCGGCCTCGGCAGCGCCCGTACCTTCGTCGACGGCCTGTACCTCGGCAGCTCGGCGATCCACCCCGGCGGCGGCGTCCACGGCGCCTGCGGCCACCTCGCCGCCCGTACCGCCCTCCGCGACGCGTCCGTCCTGGGCCCGCTCACCCGCCGTCTACCCGCCGCCGCATTGCGCCGCCTGCAACGCTGACCCCGCGGCTGTCAAACCCCGCGGCGGGGAGCTGAGAGCAGTGCGCGAGGCAGGTTAGAGTCATGGGGTGCGGTTGGATGAGGCGGCGTGCAGGGCCCGGGTGGCGGCCGCCCGGGTCGGGCGGTTGGCGACCGTCGGCGCGGACCTGCGACCGCACCTGGTGCCGGTGACGTACGCCGTCCACGGTGACGCGCTGTTCATCGCCGTCGACCAGAAGCCGAAGTCGACGACCGCACTCCAGCGGCTACAGAACATCGCCGCGCACGAGCAGGTCGCCGTACTGGTGGACGAGTACGACGAGGACTGGACACATCTTTGGTGGGTCCGCGTGGACGGGGCGGCGCAGGTGGTGCCGTCGGACGCGGCGGCGGTCGGGCTGCTGGTGGCGAAGTACCCGCAGTACGAGACCGACCCGCCGCAGGGTCCGGTGATCGTGATCCAGGCGGCCGCCTGGTCCGGCTGGTCGTTCAAGTGATCGGCAGCTCGACAGGACATGTCCGGCCGGGCCCGATGCGCCCACGCTCAGCTCGGCGTCCGACGGGGCGCAGTGGACGTATACGTCCTAATGAGAGTTATCGGGTCGCCGTCGGGCAGACTCGGTAGCTGGTAGGCCGCCGGTGGGTGAGCACTCTATACGTCCTGGACTTTGAGTCCTGTCGACAGAGCGTGCCCCTGCCGGTGACCGGGAGAGTTGATCGCTGATGGGATGTCGTGCCTGGCCCCGCCGTGCTGTGTGGTGGGTTGCCGTGAGTACTGCTTCATTAGGTCGCTGATGGTTCTCCCGACCGGCTTGCCTGCGGGTGACTGGCTTGATCGAGAGCGGGAGAACTTAGTGAAGTTGTTCGTGGGTGATGACTGGGCCGAGGCGCATCACGATGTGGAGGTGATGGACCCGGCCGGGCGGGTGCTGGCCAAGGCGCGGCTGCCCGAGGGGATGGTGGGGATGGCCCGGCTGCACGCGCTGCTGGCCGAGCAGTTCGCCGCTGTTGATCCCGATGCCGATCTGGACGAGGTCGAGGTGGTGGTCGGGATCGAGACCGATCGGGGGCCGTGGGTGGCCGCGTTGGTGGCCGCGGGCTACCAGGTGTTCGCGGTGAACCCGTTGCAGGCGAAGGCGTACCGCAAACGGCATGCGGTGTCGGGCGCCAAGAGCGACGCGGGCGACGCGCACGTGCTGGCCGACATGGTCCGCACCGATTCCCACCAGCTGCGCACGGTGGCCGGTGACAGCGCCGGGGCCGAGGCGATCAAGGTCGTCACCCGGATGCACAAGACACTGATCTGGGAACGGACCCGCACCACGCAGCGGCTGCGGCACGCGCTGCGCGAGTACTTCCCCGCCGCGCTGGAAGCCTTCGCCGACCTCGACGCGCCCGACACCCTCGAACTACTGGCCAAGGCCCCCGACCCGGCGTCTGCGGCCCGGCTGACCACCGCGCAGATCACCGCGGCGCTCAAACACGCCCGGCGCCGCAAGATCGACGGCATCGACGGCAGGGCCGCGCGGATCCGGGCCGCGCTGCGCGCCGAGCACCTCGGCCAGCCTGCCGTGGTGACTGCCGCCTACGCCGCCTCGACCCGCGCGCTGGTCGCGGTCCTGGTCGTCCTCGATGAGCAGGTCACGACGCTGCAGGGCCAGGTGGAGGCACATTTTGGCCGGCACCCGGCCGCTGAGATCATCGTGTCCCAGCCCGGGCTGGGACCGATCCTCGGCGCCCGGGTGCTCGCAGAGTTCGGCGACGACCCCGAACGGTACGCCTCGGCCAAAGCCCGCAAGAACTACGCCGCGACCAGCCCGATCACCATCTCCTCGGGCAAGAAGAAGGTCGCCCTGGCCCGCTACGTGCACAACGACCGGCTCATCGACGCCCTCATGACCCAGGCCTTCTCCGCGCTCAACACCTCGCCCGGAGCCCGCGCCTACTACGACAAACAACGAGCCCGCGGAGCCGAACACAACCCCGCCCTGCGCCAACTCGCCAACCGGCTCGTCGGCATCCTCCACGGCTGCCTCAAAACCAGCACCCCCTACAACGAAACAACCGCCTGGTCACAACAGGCCGAATTGCTCGCAGCTTGACACCCTTAGCTCCTGGGATGTCTGTCGAGCTGCACATCGGCGGGAGGCTGGGCTTGATTGGCTGGGTGGCGGGTCGGGTTCAGGGGCGTGTACGTCCTGTGGAGTGCAGGTTAGGCTCGGCGGCGTGAACGTGGAGGGGCTGTTGCGGGAGCTCGCGCCGCAGGTGCTGGGGTTCCTGGCGCGGCGGCACGGGCAGTTCGACCTGTGCGAGGACGCCGTACAGGAGGCGCTGCTGGCGGCGGCGACGCAGTGGCCGGTGGACGGCGTACCGGGGAATCCGCGGGGCTGGTTGATCACGGTCGCGACCCGGCGGCTGACGGATGCGTTCCGTAGCGAGAGCGCGCGGCGGCGGCGTGAGGACAACCTGGCGGCGATGGCCGGGCCGGAGGAGCTGGTTGCCCCGGGCGCGGATGTGGACGAGACGCCGGACACCGACGACACGTTGACGCTGCTGTTCCTGTGCTGTCATCCGGCGGTCACGCCCGCGTCCCAGGTGGCGTTGACGCTGCGGGCGGTCGGCGGTCTGACGACGGCGGAGATCGCCCGGGCGTTCATGGTGCCGGAGGCAACGATGGCGCCGCGGATCAGCCGGGCGAAGAAGAGCATCAAGGCGGCCGGCAGCCGGTTCGAGCTGCCGCCGGTGGCGGAGCAGGCCGAGCGGCTGCGCGTCGTGTTGCAGGTGCTGTACCTGATCTTCAACGAGGGCTACACGGCCAGCTCGGGGGAGGAGTTGCAGCGTGTCGAGCTGACCGCGGAGGCGATCCGGCTGGCGCGGATGCTGCGCTCGGCGCTGCCGGACGACGGCGAGGTTGCGGGCCTGCTGGCGTTGATGCTGCTCACCGACTCCCGCCGCGCGGCGCGGACGACGGCCGACGGAGGTCTGGTCCCGATCGACGAGCAGGACCGTTCGCTGTGGGACCGCGCGCAGATCACCGAAGGCGCCGACCTGACCCTGCACACACTGCAGCAGGGCGCCGTCGGGCCGTACCAGCTGCAAGCCGCGATCGCCGCCGTCCACGCCGAGGCGCCGAGCGCGGACGCGACCGACTGGCAGCAGATCCACGCGCTGTACCTGGTGCTGGAGAAGTTCGCGCCGAACCCGATGGTCACGCTGAACCGCGCGATCGCGCTGGCCCAGGTGGACGGTCCACAGGCGGGCCTCGACCTGCTCACGACGATCGAGGACGACAAGAACATCACCGAGACCCACCGCCTGGACGCTGTCCGCGCCCACCTGTACGAGCGCCTGGGCGAACCTCTCAAAGCCCACGAGCACTACCTGGCCGCGGCCCGCCGCACCACCAGCCTCCCCGAACAGCGCTACCTCGAGGCGAAGGCCGACGCGATCGGCGTACCGAAGAACGGGTAGTACTCGCCCGTCGGCGCTCTCGCCACGCTCAGCACCCGCCTGCCGAGGGTCGATTTGCGGAGTACTGCCCGTCGTTCGGTACACATGCCACCCGGCGTCCGGTTTCGTGGGACTTGATTGCGGCGTGCGCCAGGTGGAGGGCGCGGCGGCCGGCTCGGGCGTGGATCGGCGGTTCGGCCCCGGCGCGGAGGGCTGTCAGGAGGGCGTCGACGTGGCGGTCGAAGGTGCCGGCGAAGTTGCGGGACTCGTCGTCGAAGTAGGTCGAGTGCCAGCGCCGTTCGACCGGGTCGCCGGGTTTGCTGAAGCTGAGCGACCGGACCGTGTCGTGGATGACGAGGCGGCCCTCGGTGCCGTTGATCTCGAGGTGCTGCGTGTCCGGGTACGCGTACGAGGAGTCGTAGCTGCCGAGCATCGTGCCGACCGCGCGGTTCGCGAAGTCGAGCGCGAGGGCGACCGTGCTGAACGCGCCGTACGTCTTGTCGGTCAGGTGTGCGGACACGGCGGAGATCGGGCCGACCAGGTGCTCGAGCATGTCGAAGCCGTGGCACTGGGTCTCGATCAGGTTCGCGTGCGGTGAGCCGCCGCGGTTCGGTTCGCCGCCGAAGCGCCAGGTCGCGAAGATCAGGTCGCCGAGTTCGCCGGCGTCGATCAGGGCCTTGGCGCGTTGCACGGGTTCGGCGTACCGGTGGTTGAAGTTGATCGCGAAGAAGTTGCCTCGAGCATCGTTGAGGAGGGTGTCGGCCTCGTCGAGGTCGAAGACGAGGGGTTTCTCGACGAGAAGCGGGATGCCCGTGTGGACGAGCTTCAGCGTGACGTCGTAGTGGTCCTCGTTCGGCAGGCACACCGTGATCAGGTCGGGGCGCTCGCGCTCCAGCATCAGGTCGAGATCGGTGTACGGCGTGGTGCCGTACCGCTCGGCCCTCGCTGCTGTCCGGGCCGGTGTGCGACCGACGACGGCGACCAGTTCGGTGTCCTCGCGACGGGAGAAGATCCGCGCGTGGTGCTCGCCCCAGCCGCCGGCGCCGACCACCGCGACCCTCATGAGGCACCCTCCTGGGTGACGACGACCTTGCCCGTCTCGCCGGCCATGAACAACTGGAACGCCTCTGCGATCTCGGACACCGGGAAGCGGTGGCTGATCACCCGTGAGATCAGTTCCTGGTGCTCGGACAGCAGCGCGAGGTTGCCCGGCATCTCGTCGTACCGGAAGTACTCGCTGCCGAGGACCGCGTGCTCGGGGCCGATCAGGTCGTCGGACGCGTTCAGGGCCAAGCCCTCGCCGTGGCCGACGCAAATCAGAGCGCCGCGTTTGCTGATGATGTCGAGCGCCGCACGCCGCGCGGACTCCTTGCCGGAGGCATCGAACGCGAGGTCCGGGTTCCCGGCAGATTGCAGATTGTCGACAATCAACGGGATCGCCCCGAACGACTCCGCGAAGTCCAGCCGCCAGCGGGACAGGTCGGAGATGTAGACCGGTACGTCGGCGCCGTACGTGAGCTTGCTCATGACGGTCAGCCCGAGCCCGATCGGCCCGGCGCCGGCGATGTAGACGCTCTCGACGTCCTGCCGGACCAGTGCCGCGCGGCCGAGCGCGTGACTGCTGGTACCCATCACGTCGAGCAGCATGGTCGCGTTGCCGATCTCGACGTCGTCGGTGATCGGGAAGAAGTTGGACTCGTGGACGAGTTCGTACGGGCCGTAGCCGCCGTCGTGGGTGAAGCCCATGTCGGCGCGTTTCGCGAAGCACTGGTTGGTGGCGCCGTACCGGCAGCTTCGGCACTCGCCGCAGTAGTCCATCAGGAACACCGCGCCGCGGGTGCCGACGGGCGTGCTGGTTCCTTCGCCGGCTTGGAGAACCGTCCCGGCGGCCTCGTGTCCGGGGACGACCGAGGAGCCGTCGAAGTACTGGTGGCGGTCGGTGCCGCAGAGAGCGTTGGCCTGCACGGACAGCAGCAGCTGACCAGGACCGGGGTCGGTGTAGTCGTGAGCCGCGAACTCGATGTTTCCGGCTCCGGTGAACTTCGGGGCGAGAGCGGTGCGCGTCATGGTGCGGGAATTTACTACGTAGCAAATCCCGTCCACAAGGGGTCGCGCCGGGGTGTTTCGTCAGCGGGTGGAGCTCTCCCGGATCCGGAGTTCGTACCCGGCCATCCGATGCTCGGGGACGTGTTCCTCGTCGAGTTGCTCCGCGAGCAGGTCGAGCGCACCGGTCGCGATGTCGCCGAGCAGTGGCGCGACCGTACTCAAAGTCGGCGTCGACAGGCTCGACTCGACGATGTCGTCGAACCCGATCACCGAGACATCCTTCGGTACGTCGAACCCGCCGCGATGCAGCGCCTGCAGTACGCCGAGCGCGGCCGAGTCGTTCATCGCGAAGATCCCGTCGGGTCTCAGACTCTCGAAGGTGCGGGTGATCGCATCGGCCGCGGCGGTGGTGGTCCAGTCGCACTCGACGAGCAGCCCGGGATCGAGCGGCATGCCGTGCTTCTTGAGTGCGGCCTGGTACCCCTGGCGGCGGAGCTGGTACGACCTTTTCGGCCCGTGGTTCGCGCCGAGCAGCAGGATCCGCCGTCGGCCTGTCTCCAGCAGGTGGGTGACCGCGGCCAGCGCTGCCTCGCGGTTCCTGATGCCGACGTGGTCGATCGTGCTGCCCGGCTCGCGGTCGCCGATCAGTACCACCGGATGCGCGCCGCGCTGGTCGTCGCGGCCGAGCGACACCGCGCTCATGATCACGCCGTCGGTCAGGATGTCGCCGCCGCCGCGGAGCAGCTCGAGCTCGGCGTCCCGGTGACCGCCGGTGGTCTCCACGAGGACCGTCGTACCGCGGTCCCGGGCGGCGCCGACGACCGCCTCGGCGAGGTCGGCGAAGTACCGCTCGCGGAAGCTTGGGACGGCCAGCGTCACGGTGCCGGTGCGGCCGGTGCGGAGCCGGCGGGCGGCGGTGTTCGGGCGGTAGCCGAGCGCGTCGAGGCTGGCCTGGACGCGGGCGCGGGTCATGGGGGAGACGTGGACGTAGTTGTTCACCACGTTCGAGACCGTGCGCTGCGAGACGCCCGCGTGCCGCGCCACGTCGGACATGCTGACCGCCACCGCAGCTGCTCCTTCCCGCCCAGGACTGGTCAGATTATCAACGGTTAGGCGTGACCTGAGTTGTAACTTCGGTTTACAGTAGCGCCATGAGCGTTCAAGAGCGGGCACGCGGGCGGCGGGACGCGATCGGCGTCGGGGTCGCGCTGCTGAACCGGCTGGCGAGGTGGCGGGCGATCGACCGGCTCGGGCTGCGGAAGCCGGCCGAGCGGGCCGTGTTCGAGGCCACCAAGACCGGATTCCGGACGGCCGGCGCACTGTCCCGCCGGTTCACCGCGGCGTCCAGGCTGGCGTCCCCGTCACGGCTGCCCGCGGCCCGGGGGACCGGGCGGTTCGACCTGACGCCGACCGAGGACCAGCAGCTGATGGTCGAGGTCGTCCGCGAGTTCGCCGCCGACGTACTGCGGCCCGCTGCTGCCGCCGCTGACACCGCGTGTACGACGGACGCGAAGATCCTGGACTCGTCGGCCGAGCTAGGGCTGAGCCTGATCGAGGTACCGGAGGAGCTCGGCGGGATCGTCACCGAGCGCTCGACGATGACCGGCGTACTCGTGGCCGAGGCACTCGCGCACGGCGACCTGGGCCAGGCGGTCGCGTGCCTGGCGCCGTCCGCGGTCAGTACGGCGATCTCGCTGTGGGGCGACGAGACCCAGCAGGCGACGTATCTGCCGTCCTTCACCGGATCCTCGGTCCCGGCGGCCGCGCTGGCGCTGCTCGAGCCGCGGGCGTTGTTCGATCCGTTCGAGCTGGGGACCCGGTACACCGGCGGGCTGCTGAACGGAGTGAAGTCGCTGGTACCGCGGGCCGCGGAGGCGGAGCTGTTCGTGATCGGCGCGCAGACCGATGCCGGGCCGCGGCTGTTCGTGGTCGAGCCGGATCACCCGGGCGTGACGATCGAGGCTGAGCCGTCGATGGGGCTCCGTGCGGCGTCGCTGAGCCGGGTGATTCTGACCGACGTACCGGCGGTGCCGCTGGGGACGGCGGACGACTACCGGGAGTGCGTGCGGTTGTCGCGGCTCGGGTGGTGCGCGCTGGCCTTGGGTACGGCGCGGGCCGTGCTCGACTACGTGACGCCGTACGTGAACTCTCGTGAGGCTTTCGGTGAGCCGATCAGCCATCGGCAGTCGGTGGCGTTCATGGTGGCGAACATCGGGATCGAGCTCGAGGGCATGAAGCTGGTCACGTACCGGGCCGGGTCGCGCGCGACCCAAGGGCTTCCGTTCGGCCGCGAGGTGGCGCTGGCGCGGCAGTTGTGTGCCGAGAAGGGCATGCAGATCGGCACGGACGGCGTACAGCTGCTCGGCGGGCACGGGTACGTCAAGGAGCATCCGGTCGAACGCTGGTACCGCGACCTGCGGGCCATCGGCATCATGGAAGGCGCGGTACTCGTCTGATGATCAACCTCGAGACCCCTCGCAAGTTCAAGGCGTTCGTCAACCAGGCGCACCAGGTCGCGGCCGAGATGCTGCGGCCGAACTCGCGGCGCTACGACCTGGCCGAGCACGAGTACCCGGTCGAGCTGGACATGCTGGCCGCGATGGTCGACGGATTAGGGGCCTCAGGCACCGGTTCCGGCGCGGGCGCGTCCGGTGTACGACGTACCGCCGGCGCCGAGGACGGCGTCGTGAACGGGTCGAACCTGTCGTCGGTCCTGTCGATCATGGAGATGTGCTGGGGCGACGTCGGGCTGCTGCTGTCGATGCCGCGCCAGGGCCTCGGGAACTCGGCGATCGCGTCGGTCGCCTCCGACGAACAACTGCAGCGCTTCGAGGGCGTGTGGGCGGCGATGGCGATCACCGAACCCGGCTGCGGGTCGGACTCCGCCAGCATCCAGACGACCGCCCGGCTGGACGGCGACTCGTACGTGCTGAACGGCGAGAAGATCTTCGTCACCGCCGGCGGCCGCTGCGACGCGATCGTCGTCTGGGCCACCCTCGACAAGTCCCTCGGCCGGGCCGCGATCAAGTCGTTCGTGGTCATGAAGGACACGCCCGGCATGACCGTGGAGCGGCTCGAACACAAGCTGGGCATCCGCGCGTCCGACACCGCCACCATCCGCTTCGACAACTGCCGCGTCCCCGCCGCGAACCTGCTCGGCACCGCCGACATCGACAAGGGCTTCGCCGGCGTCATGCAGACCTTCGACAACACCCGCCCGCTGGTCGCCGCGATGGCCGTCGGCTGCGCCCGCGCCGCCCTCGAACTCACCCGCGACCTCCTCGCCGATGCCGGCGTACACGTCGACTACGACCGCCCCACCGCCCGCCAGTCCCACGCGGCCGCGACGTACCTCGCCATGGAAGCCGACTGGGAAGCCGCCTACCTCCTCACCCTCCAGGCCGCCTGGATGGCCGACAACGCCCAGCCCAACTCCCTCCAAGCCTCCATGGCCAAAGCCAAAGCCGGCCGCACCGCCAACGACATAACCCTCGGCTGCGTCGCCCTCACCAACACCTTCGGCTACTCCGAACACCACCTCCTCGAAAAGTGGTCCCGAGACAGCAAAATCCTCGACATCTTCGAAGGCACCCAACAAATCCAGCAACTGATCGTCGCCCGCCGCCTACTCGGCAAGACGTCGGCCGAACTCAAGTAGCCCGATTTATAAGGCATCCCGGATTGGTCCAATCGGCTGCTCAGAGCAGTTCCGGCGGGTGTACGACGATCGCCCGTGGCTGGCCGGCGCCATGCTCGCCTCGGCATCTCTCGGGCCGTACAGCGGCCCCGGGCCGAAGGCGATCAGGACGGGTTCGCCTGCGGCCTCATCGTCATCCTCCGCGGCATCGCCCGCCATCCTGGTCGCGAGCGGGACGTCCCGGGTAGTGGCGCCTGGTGTTCACTGGGAGGTGGCGGCATCGTTCCAGAGAGCGTTGTCGCTGACGAGGGTGGCTCGGCCCCAGTTCCGGAAGTCGTCGGACTCGTAGTACGCGAGGTCGCGGCCGTCGGTCGACTCCCACCATTCGTCGACCCGGCGGCGGAGTTCGGCACGGGTGCCGGCGAGGTCCCCGCGACCGACCACGTTGCGCAGCTCACCGGGATCCGCGGCGAGGTCGTAGAGCTCTTCCCACGGTGTCTCGCCGAAATGGCGTACGTACTTCCAGTTCCGCGTCCTGGCGACCCGGAAGGGATGTAGACCCCAGTACGCCGCGTAGTGCTCGAGGAACACGCACTCGTCGGCTGGTGGCGCCGGCCGCATCGCCCGATCCAGCACCGATCCACCTGACATCTCAGCTGGTACCGGCAGACCGGCTGCAGCCAGCAGTGTTCCGGGTTGCGCCACGTTCACGCAGAGATCGTCGACAACCGATCGCTCGACCGGCAGGCCCGGCACTTTCAGGACGAAGGGAATCCGGTAGAGCTCGTCGTACGGCAGGACGCCCTTCAGCCGGAACCCGTGAGCGCCCATCATGTCGCCGTGGTCGGAGGTGAAGAGCACGACCGCGTCGTCCCACATCCCGCGCGCTTCCAACGCGCCGCGGACGTCACCGACCAGGGAGTCGATGTGGCTGATCATGCTGTAGTAGGAGCTCAGCTCGTCACGCAGCCGGTCCAGTCCGACCCCACCGTGTGGCATCGCCCGTCGCTCGGCCTGGTAGGGCGGCTTGCCGATGAGATCGTCGTCGTACGTCGCCGGTATCGGCATCTCCTCCGGCGGGAAGTGCTCGTCGAACGGCGCGACATGCTCGAACGCCGGATGTGGCTCGTGCCAGGACACGGTCAGGAACAGTGGCTGCTCCGGGTCGTGTTCGGCGACGAACCGGACCGCGTCGGCCGTCACTGTCCGGTCCACCGCGGACAGCGGCGAGCTGACGCCGTGCTCCTGGACGTGTTGGTAGCCGAGGGCATCGAGCGGATGACCGAGATGGCTCTTGCCGAAGTACGCCGTCGTCCAGCCGGCATCGCGGAACACCTTGCCGACCGTGAGCCGGTCCGGGCTGAGGTGCCCGGTGTGCCCGCGGAACCCGTAGATCGCCAGCACGCCTGCCTCGTGCGGATACAGGCCGGTCTGCATGGAGACCCGGGACGGCGTGCACTGCGGGTTGGAGCAGAACATGCCGGTGTAGTTCACGCCCTCGGAGGCCAGCCGGTCGAGGTGCGGAGTCCGCGCGAGCGGGTCGGCGGTGCCGAGCCGCTGGTGCTGGAACTGATCTGCGATCAGCAGAACGACATGTCGGGGTGACATCCGGTAACCCTTCGGCCAATGGATTTGGTATCGATTTCAACTCCGTTGGCCGAGGAAGTCAAGGGACTGCGCCGATCCCTTGACCCGATGGACATTCGGCCTCTACGGTCGATTTGGTATCGATTTCAAATCCCGCTGACGGCGAGGTCGTCAGCAGCCGAGGGAGGCGCAGGGTGTCGATCATGTCCCCGCCCACAACATCGCCGGAACAGGCCGCCGTCGAGAAGGTGCCCGACCGGTCGCGACGCCGCCGGCGGCAGGGCGCGGTCGGTCTGCTGTTCGCCCTTCCCGCGCTGGTGCTTCTCGGCGTGTTCCACATCTGGGCGAGCCTGTTCAACATCGCGATGTCGTTGACCGACTGGTCGCTGGGCGGAGCGTCGTTCGTCGGGCTGCGCAACTACGTCGATCTGCTGACCGGCGCCGAGTTCCGCAACTCGCTGACGGTGACGTTGTTCTTCGTCGTCGGCACCGTCCCGGTGACGATCCTGCTGGGGCTGCCGATCGCGTACGCGTTGCACTACAGACTCGCCCGGTTCCATGTCTACCGGGTCCTCGTGTTCACGCCGTACGTCGTCCCGACGGTCGCATCGGCGATGATCTGGGGCGTCATCTTCGGATCGAACCCGGGCAGCCTGGCCAACTGGATCCTGTCCTGGTTCGGAGTCGGGCCACATCAGTGGCTGGTCGACGGAACCGGTGTGGTCAATCTGGTGCTGCATCCGCTCGGTGTCCAGCTGCCAGGGCTGCTCGGCGGCCCGAGTGTCGCACTGACGGTCACGATGGTGGCGCAGATCTGGCACATGCTCGGGTTCACAGTGATCGTGCTGCTGTCCGGGCTGACCGGTATTGGCGAGGACGTCCGTGAGGCTGCCCGGGTCGACGGTGCCGGCGAGCTCCGGGTGCTGCGCAGCGTCGTGGTGCCGTTGCTGTCGCCGACGATCTTGTTCCTGGCGGTGATCTCACTGATCTTCGCGGTCCGCGAGTTCAATCTGATCTACGTGCTCACCGGCGGTGGACCACAAGGGAGCTCGGAGACGTTGTCGATGCTGATGGTCCGCCAGTTCTACGAGGACAACGAGCTCGGCCGGGGCGCGACGACCGGCACCTTCCTGGCGATCACGGTCGCCGTCCTGACCCTGGTCCAGTTCTGGATCTCCCGGAGGCGAGTCCACTATGAGTGAGCCGACGCGCAGGCTGAAGACGCTGCCCACCCACCTCGCGCTGGTCGTGACCTGCCTGATCCTGATGGTGCCGCTGTACTGGATGGTGGTCACGGCGGTGAAGCCGCTGCAGGAGGCGCTCGCCTCGCCGCCGACTCTGTGGCCGCACCACGTCGCGTTCTCGAACTTCGCGGACGCGTTACGGCAGGCGCCGTTCGTCCGCTACGTTGCCAACACCGTGCTGACGGCCGGCCTGACCGCGGTCGGCAACGTGGTGATCGGGTCGCTCGCCGGATACGCGCTGGCTCGTGGCCGCTTCCGCGGTCGGGGGGTCCTGCTCGGATTTGTTCTGGCCAGCGTGATGGTCCCGGGCGAGGCGACGTTCATCCCGAACTACGTGACGATCCGGAACCTCGGCTGGTACGACAGCTACCTCGCGTTGGTGGCGCCTTGGCTGGTCGGCGCGTTCAGCGTCTTCCTGTACCGGCAGGCCTTCCGGTCGCTGCCCGAGTCGCTGTTCGAGGCGGCGCGGCTGGATGGTTGCTCGGAGCTCCGGTTGTTCCGCGCCGTCGCGTTCCCGCTGGTTCGGGCGACTTCGCTGACGGTTTTCGTGCTGAGTTTCGTATGGACCTGGAACGCGTTCCTGTGGCCGCTGCTGGTCACCTCCCGCCCCGAGTTGCGTGTCCTTCAGTTGGGCCTGACCGCCTTCCAGACCGAAGGCGGCGTGTACGTCAACCTGCTGATGGCGGCGACAGTGCTGTCGGTGGTGCCGGTGCTTGTGCTGTTCGCGACCACCCAGCGCCTGGTCATCAGCGGTATCGGAGAAGGAGCTCTCAAATGAAGGTACTTCCGCGCCGTCGCTGCCTGACTGTCCTGGTTGTCGCGGGTACGGCGCTGCTGGCCGGTGCCTGCGGGTTCGGCGGACCGAACTCCCCGGCTGCCGGGAGCAACGCCCCGATCCCGGACACCTTGAGCAAGAAGACCACGATCTCGTTCTGGCACGTGTACACGGGCGCCGACGGTGCTGCGATCGACGGGCTGGTGAAGAAGTTCGAGGCCGCGAACCCGAACGTGACGGTCCAGGCGCAGTACGTCGGTGGCTTCAACGACCTGAACAAGAAGGTCGTCTCGTCCCTACAGGCCGGATCGCCGCCCGACGTCACGGTCGCCTACCCGCCGAACGTCCTGGAGTACGTGAAGTCGAAGCGGGTCGTGGATCTGACGCCGTACGTCGACAAGGCCGGGGCCGGGTTGTCCAAGCAGGATCTGGCCGACATCCTGCCGAACGAGCTGAAGCGCAACCGGTACAGCACACAAGGTGGCGCCTATCTGAGCTTCCCGTTCGCGGTGAACGTCGCAGTGCTGTACTACAACGCCGATCTGCTCGCCAAGGCAGGCTTCAACGCCCCTCCGAAGACCTGGGCAGACTTCGAACGAGTGTGTGCGGCGGTGAAGGCGCTCGGCAGGACCTGCTACTCGGCGAACGCGAACGCCTCGACGCTGAACGCTATCGGGTACTCGTACGGAACGTCGCCGGTCGCCGCCGATGGCAAGGCATCGTTCGGCACTGCGCAGTGGAAGGACGCCTTCGGCCTGCTTGGCCGGCTGACGGGATCGGGCACGACCCGGCTCGCCAGCACCGGCGACGCCCAGACGGTCGACCAGAACGAGTTCGTCTCCGGGCAGGCGGCCTTCATCATCCGGTCGAGCCGGACGGCGCCCTTCCTGAGCAAGGCCATCGGCGACAAGTTCGCCTGGAACGCCGCGGCGTTGCCGCAAGCGACGGCGACCGCGCGGCCGACCACCGCACTGTACGGCCCCGGACTGGCCGCATTCGCGTCCGATCCGGATCGGCAGCTGGCATCGTGGCAGCTGATCAAGTTCCTCGGGTCGGCAGACACCCAGTCCACCTGGGCGAAGAGCACCGGCAATCTGCCGATCCGGCGGAGCGTGGTGACAGCTCCGGCGTACGCCGCGTACCTCAAGCAGCACCCGGCGACGGCGGTCTCGGCGAGCCTGGTTGCCGATGCGCACTGGGAAGGTGCGTTGGGGGACCAGGGCATCGTCGCCTTCCTGCCGCAGAAGCTGCGCAACTCGATGGAGGATCTCGAAGGCGGCATACTGAGCGGAGCGCTCACACCTGATGCCGCGCAGTCCCAGCTCCAGGCTCAGGCGACCCGGTTGATGGCGGCCAGATGAGCCGGCCGAACATCGTGGTGTTCCTGAGCGACGACCATGCGGAGTGGGCGCTCGGATGCTCCGGCAACTCCGAGATCCGGACCCCGACGCTCGATCACCTCGCGCGGACCGGCGTACGGATGCGGAACGCGTTCACGCCCAGTCCCGTGTGCTCGCCTGCCCGCGCATCGTTCTGGACCGGGTTGTTCCCGTCCCAGCACGGCGTGCACGACTTCCTGGCGTTGCAGGATCCCGAGGTGGCCGCGACGCCGTGGCTGGCCGGCGAACGCCTGCTCGGCGAGCAGCTGCAGGCCGGCGGGTACGAGACCGCGATGGTCGGTAAGTGGCATCTCGGCCGGACGGACGAAACAGCCTCGGGCTTCGACCACTGGGCGCCGAACGATTACCTCACCGCGACCCCGGGCCGTCAGGTGGTTACCGACGACGCCGTACGGTTCCTGCGGGAGCGGGACACCGAGCGTCCGTTCTTCCTGTACGTCGGCCACTTCGCGACTCACAGCCCGTGGCAGGACCGCCCCGAGCGGCTGGTCGACCAGTACCGTACGGCGACCTTCGGCGACATCCCTGACGACCCGGTGTATCCCTACGGCCGGATGGCCGGCGAGGCCCTGTTCACCACTCGGAACCAGCCTCGCGCGGCGCTGGCGCAGTACTACGCGGCGGTGTCCGAGATCGACGAGGGAGTCGGCCGGGTCCTGGACGAGCTCGAAATGCAGGGTCTGACCGACGACACCTTGGTGGTCTACACATCCGACCACGGACTGATGACCGGTCACCACGGCTTGTGGGGCAAGGGCAACGCGACCGTGCCCTACAACATGCTCGACGAGTCGATCCGGGTGCCAATGATCCTCCGCCAGCCCGGCGTGCTGCTGGGCGATCAGGTACGGGACGAATTCGTCAACCACTGCGACCTCTTCGAGCTCCTGCTGGACCATGCCGGGGCCGACGTACGCGATCGGCGGCACGAGTACCCAGGTCGATCGTTCCGGGAGCTGTGTCGTGGCGGATATGTGCCGGACTGGCCCGACGAGGTGTTTGCCGAGTACGGCGACACCCGGATGGTCCGTACGCGGACCGAGAAGCTGGTGTGGCAGCCGGGCGCCGGCCGGACGCTGCTGTTCGACCTGGTCGCCGATCCGCGCGAGTCGGTCGACGTCGCCGGTGACCGGGCGGCGTCCGTCGCGGAGCTGACCAAGCGGCTCGACGACTGGTTCGCGCGGTACGACGAACGCGGCACGAGCGGTCTGCGCGTCGCCGACCTGCCACGACACAACAAACGGGAGGCGTGGCGGGACCACGGGCGGCATGACATCGTCGCCCACCCGCCGTGGCTCGCCCGCTGATCAGTTCTGCACCAGTACAACCTCCGGAAAGGCGAGGTTCGCTATGTCACGCCCAAACACAGACTTCCAGGGCCGGATCGGCACCACCGTGGCCGACTCTGAGCCATGGTGGCCGGACAACGATGCCTCCGGTAACCGCCGGCCGAACGTCGTCACCGTAGTTCTGGACGACACCGGGTGGTCCGACTTCGGCTGCTACGGCTCGGAGATCGCCACGCCGACGATCGACCGGCTCGCGGCCGACGGGCTGCGGTACACGAACTTCCACGTGACGCCGCTGTGTTCACCGACCCGGGCCAGCCTGCTCACCGGCCGAAATCACCACCGTGTCGGCATGCGCTTCCTCGCCGACACCGACACCGGATTCCCGAACGCGCGCGGGCGCATCGACGCCGACGTACCGACACTGCCGCGACTGCTGCGCGAGCAGGGGTACGGGACCTATCTCGCCGGGAAGTGGCACCTCGCTCCGCTGCACGAGATCACCCCGGCGGGGCCGTTCCACAATTGGCCGCTGGGCAAGGGGTTCGACCGGTTCTACGGTTTCCTCGGTGGCTGCACGGATCAGTATGCGCCGGAGCTCTTCCAGGACAACGCGCCGATCGAACCGCCGCCCGACGAGGGGTACCACCTCAGCGCGGACCTGGTGAACCAGGCGATCCGCTTCGTCACCGACCACGTTGCATTCCGGACCGAGCAGCCGTTCTACCTTCAGTTGGCGTTCGGCGCGACCCATGCTCCGTTCCAGGCACCTCGGGAGTACGTCGACAAGTATGTCGAGACGTTCGCGAAGGGCTGGGACCAGACGCGTGCGGATCGGTTCGACCGGCAGGTCGAGCTCGGTCTCGTACCGCCAGGGTCAGAGCTGTCGGAACGCGCACCGGGCGTCCCGGCGTGGAACGAGCTCGACGACGACCGGCGCGAGCTCTTCACACACCTGCAGGCGGCGTTCGCGGGGTTCCTGGAACACACCGATGCCCAACTGGGACTGTTCGTTGCGGCGTTGGAGCGGCTTGGGCTGCTCGACGACACGGTCATCGTGGTCTGTGCCGACAACGGAGCGAGCCGGGAAGGCGGAGCGCAGGGTGCCGTCAACGTCGCGGCGGCCTACAACGGGGTGACGCGTACCGTGGCGACCGAGCTGAGCGAGTTGGACCGGCTCGCCGGCCCCGACGGACCATCGTTCTACCCGGAGGGCTGGGCGAATGCCGGAAACACACCGTTCCAGCTTTACAAGCAGTACGTCGACCTGGGCGGCGTACGGTCGGGGCTGGTCGTGCATTGGCCGCGAGGTGTGACCGGTCGCGGTGAGGTGCGCCGGCAATTCGTGCACGTCGTCGATCTCGCGCCGACGCTGCTGGAGCTGGCGGGAACCGCAGCCGATCTGGAGTTCGACGGTGCCTCGATCGTGGGGACCTTCGACGATGTGGGTGCCGGCCGCGATACGCAGTACTGGGAGATGCTCGGGCACCGGGCGATCTGGCACCGCGGGTGGAAGGCGGTCACATGCCACGAGCCGGGGGCGCCGTTCGGCTCGGACAAGTGGCGGCTGTACGACACGACGAGCGACTTCAGCGAGTGCCGGGATCTCGCTGCCCGGGAACCCGGCGTACTCGCGGATCTCCAGGAACTGTGGTGGCGGGAGGCGAAGGCGAACGACGTCCTCCCGCTGGACGATCGACGATTGAAGGACCTGCTGAAGTTCCGGCCGCCGCTGGGGATCGCGGCACGTCGCTCGCTGCGGCTGCACGCGGGCCAGAGCCACCTGCCGACGACCAGCACCCTCTGTGGCCTGGATCGGTCGATGCGCGTTCGGGCCCGGCTGACCCGGGCGGCCGACGGCGTGGTGCTGGCCAGTGGCGGCTCGTACGGCGGTTACGTTCTCTACGTGCAGGACGGCGTGCTGTCGTTCGAGTATCACTTCCTCGACTGGCGAGGGCGGGCCACGTCTGCACCCTTGCCGCCGGGTGAGATCGAGGTCGGTTTCGATCTCGACCGCCGCGACGACAGGTCGGCGCGGCTGCACCTGACCGTCGCCGGCGACCCGGTGGACGTCGCGGAGTTGCCGATGGCAACCACATTGCTGTCGTTTTGGGGACTCGACGTCGGGCGTGATCCGGTGTCGCAGGTGTCGAGGGCGTATACGGGTCCGTTTCCGATGCCGGCCGACGTACTGGCGGAGGTGGCGATCGACTTCCTCGAGGAGCACTCCGCCGGGGCTGTCGCCGACGCGATTCAGGCGACCGAGTGATGCGGCCGGTACTGCTCGATGTCGACACCGGCATCGACGACGCCCTCGCGCTGACACTCGCCGTACGCCATCCCGAGCTGGACGTGCGAGCGGTGACCTGCGTTGCGGGCAACACCGCGGTCGACCAGGTCGTGCGCAACACCTTGACGGTGTTGGACGCGGCCGGCGGCACACGGATCCCGGTCGCCCGCGGCGCGGAACGCCCGCTGCTCGCGGCGAGCCGGGACGCAAGTCATGTGCACGGCGAGGACGGGCTCGGCGATCTGGGAGTGCCGCCTTCGCCCCGGCGACCGGTGGAGATCCACGCGGTGGAGTTGATGCGACTGCAACTCCTCGACAGCACGACGCCGGTCACCATGATCGCCTTGGCTCCACTCACCAACGTTGCCCTCCTGCTGCGGATGTACCCCGAGGCTGCGGCGAAGCTCGAGCGGCTCGTGGTGATGGGTGGTGCGGCATCGGTCGGCAACGCGACACCCGTTGCCGAGTTCAACGTCTGGCACGATCCGGAGGCCGCGGCGATCGTCTTCGGTGCCGGCCTGCCGGTGACGATGTACGGGCTGGACGTCTTCTACCAGGTGGGTATCAGCGGGGAGGAGGCGGCCAAGCTCGCGGTCAGCGAAGACCTGGGGACCTGTCTGGTCGGTCGGCTGCTCGCCGGGCAGGTCGCCAAGGTGCACTCCGAGCAGCGGATTCCGCCTGGTACGGCGACGATCGGAGACGCCGGTGCGGTCTGCGCGGTCGCGGACCCGGCCGGCCTGAACACGTCGTCGTTGCCCGTCCGGGTGAGTCTCGAGGGCGAGGACACGCGAGGACAGACGATCGTCGATCGACGGAGCCGTCCCGGCGAGTCAGACCTGGCCGGGCGCGCGCAGGCGACAAGGGTCGACGTAGCGCTCGAGGTCGACGCTGAGCGCTACCGGCGGCTGTTCCTCGACGTCGCCTGCCGTGGCGAGGCGTGAGTGGACGGCACGGTCTGTGTGGTCGGGTCGCTCAACCTCGATCTGGTGACCCGGGTACGACGACATCCCCGGCCCGGCGAGACAGTCACCGGTGAGTGGACCCGGACATTCCCGGGCGGGAAGGGCGCGAACCAGGCCCTCGCCGCCGCCCGGGCGGGTGCGCGGACCCAGCTCGTCGGCCGGGTCGGTGCCGATGGCAACAGCTACCTCGCGGGCCTGGCCGAGCGCGGAGTGGACTGCGCGGCGGTGCTGGTGACTCCCGACGAGGCGACCGGGCGCGCGATCGTGATGGTCGACGAACAAGGTGAGAACAACATCGTCGTCTGCCCCGGTGCGAACGGCCACGTCACGGCCGCTGACGTCGACGCGAGGGCGGTGATATCGGCCGACGTCCTGCTGCTGCAGCTCGAACTGCCGGTCGACGTGGTCCGACGTGCGATCGATCTGGCCGCGGCCGCTGGCGTCCGAACCGTACTGAACGCGTCGCCGTGGTCGTTGTCGGCGAGCGAACTGGCGGAACTGGCCGATGTCGTCATCGTCAACGAGCACGAGGCGGCCGCGCTCGGCCCGGTGCCGGGCACGGTGTGCGTAACTCTCGGATCACGCGGCGCCCGCTGGCTCGGGATCCACGTACCGGCGCCGGAGGTGCAGGCGGTCGACACTACCGGAGCCGGGGATGCTTTCGCCGGGACATTGGCTGCTCGGCTCGCGGCGGTAGCCGAGCCGGGTCAGGCGCTGCATGCTGCCGTGACCGCAGGCGCGGCGGCTTGTTGCCACCTCGGCCCTCAGGGCTGGGCCCTAACTGGATGATCCGCGGACGACAAGGTGGTGGGGGACCAGCGTCCTCGCCGGGACGTCCTGACCGGCGATGGCCGAGATTAAGACGTCGACGATGCGGCGGCCGTAGTCCTCCAGGTCGGTCCGCACCGAGCTCAGAGGGGGTTGCAGATAAGCGCCGAGCGGGACGTCCTCGCAGGACACGATCGCGACGTCGGCCGGGATCGTCAGTCCGCGTTCGGTCAAGGCCCGCGCCGCACCCAGAGCCATCGGGGTGTTGTCCGCGACGATACCGGCCGGCCGGACACCGTTGTCGAGCAGCGTGCCGACGCTCTGCTCCGCAGCCTCGGCCCGGTAGTCACCGTTGATGACGCACAGCTCGTCGTCCGACCGTCCAGCGGTGCGACAGGCCTGCTCGTACCCCTTGCGGGCATCGCGGGTCAGCGCCGATCCCGGCCCACCGCCAAGGAAGACGATCGGCCACAAGCCTTGCGTGAGCAGGTGGGCGGTAGCGTCGCGTGCGACCGCCACGCGGTCCGTGACGAGGGCGGGCACGCCCAGCGACCGGATGTTCTGCGATCCGCACACGACAGCGACACCCTGATCCAGTAACTCGCTGAGCGCACCACGCACCGGCTGGACGTTCAAGTTGTCGGCAGTAGCGATGATGACGCCGTCAACGCCACGCTTCGGCAGCGAGTGCAGCAATCCGATCAGCCGGTCGCGACTGTGGTCCAGGTCGCAGAGCAGCAGGCTGTACCCGTGCTCGTCGGCGGCTCGTTGCACGGACTTCGCCAACGCGCCGTGGAACGGCTGTGAGATGTCGCCGACCAGCAACGCCAGCGTGTCGAAGGACCCCCGCCGCAGGTTCCGGGCCGCCGAGCTCGGCCGGTAGTCCAGCTCCGCGATCGCCGCGAAGACCCGATCGCGCTTCGCGACGACAACCGCCTCCGGCTGGTTGAGCACCCGCGACACCGTGCTCGGAGACACCCCGGCCGCCCGAGCCACATCACTGATGGTCGCCATAGTCCCCTCCACTCGGTCCTGCCAGCCACCCTACGCCAAGTCTGAAATCGATACCAGACACGCCTCTGATCCTCTAACCAGAGTCGTCACCGTGTGTGGGTCAGCGAGAGCCTTCGGACAGGTAGTGGTGTTGCAAGCGAGCTCGATGTGTGGCTCGAGTGGCTCTGGCGATGGGAAACTTGGTTCTGTTGACAGGTGGGAACGGTGAGTTTGAGACGGACTCGTGGTGGTGGGGCTGTGCAGCGCGGGGCGGCGTTGCCGGCTGAGCTGCGTCGTGTTCGAGGGGCCGGCTCGAACGGAGCCTGCGGTGGGGCTCGCGGCCGCACTGGGTGCTGCTTGTCGTCGCGTGGATGCGGCGCTGCGGGCGCTGGACGCGGAGGGCTGATCATGCGCTTGGCGATCCTGGAGGGCGGGCACCGGTTGCGGGCGCGGCTCGTCCTGAGCGTGGTGCGGCGTCTGAGTGGGCAGCGACTCGATCCGGTCGCCCAGCTGGCACTCTACCGGGCCCTACGCCGGAGGCTGCCTCTTCCACGCCACACCCATCGCGTTCAAGGGACGTCTCGTCGAATACGCGGGCCGCGTCCTGCAGGCGCCCCGGTCTACACTCGTCTCGACTTCCCCGACACCGGCCGACCTCGTCACAGTTCCAGGTCACAGAGCGCACTGACAATTGCGTGATGCTGGTCGTTATTCCTTGACCGCCCCTGATGCGACTCCGGCAATGAAGCGTCGTTGCAGGAAGACATACAGGATCAGAACCGGCAGTGCGACGATCACCGCGGCGGCGGCGGTCACGGAGGCGCTGAAGTTCCGGGTTGCGCCGGCAAAGAACGACAACGCGAGGGGCGCGGTCTGGACCTGGGTGTTCTGCGG
Organism: Kribbella aluminosa; assembly: GCF_017876295.1. Taxonomy (NCBI): domain Bacteria; kingdom Bacillati; phylum Actinomycetota; class Actinomycetes; order Propionibacteriales; family Kribbellaceae; genus Kribbella; species Kribbella aluminosa. The sequence continues at coordinate 2,700,016 of NZ_JAGINT010000001.1, forward strand.
GACGAAGACCAGCGGCATCAGGAATTCATTCCATGAATAGAGGAACAGCAGAGTCGCGAGCGTTCCGACGGCCGGCATGGACATGGGCAGATACACCCGCCGCAGTGCGACATGCCGACTCGCACCATCGATCAGTGCCGCGTCAAGCATCGAGGCCGGGATGTTTTCGTACGCCGACCGCATCCAGAAGATCCCCAGTGACGACGACGTCGCGATATGGGGAAGGATCAACGCCCAGTAGGTGTTGAGCATGTGCATGCTGTCGAGCTGATAGTAGAGCGGAACGATCAAGCCTTCGTAGGGGAGAACCAGTCCGATCAGGAGGAACCCGGCCAGGACGGTGCGTCCCCAGAAGCGCATCGTGGCGAAAGCGTAGCCGCCGAGGATCGAGCACACGAGGGAGCCGAGAACCACCCCGACGGCGACGATCGCCGATGAGAACAAAGCCTGTCCGAATCCACCTTGCGTCCATGCCGATGCGAAGTTGGCGAAAGTCAGCGTCGTGGGAATCTGGAAGCCTGTGATGCGCTCCGACTGAGGAGCGAGCGACAACAGAAGCACCGAAGCGAAGGGGTACAGCGCGATGATGGACCCGATCACCAGGACTGCGTGACCGGCGAGTTGCTCTGTCCGAGACTGCCTCACGAGGCTGATCCTTTCCTGCGACGCGGTGCCCGGATGCCGCGGCGGTCCGCCGAGGCGGGGCGTTCACGCATCAGCCGCATCACCAGTGCGACGACGCAGAGGATGAAGATCGTCATCAGCACCGCGATCGCCGAGGCTCTTCCGACCTGATGGGTCACGAATGCGCCCTCGTACACGTAGTACGACGGCACCGTGGTCGATGTGCCCGGACCGCCCGCTGTGGTGTTCCAGACGATATCGAAGTTGCGCAGCGCGACAATCACGGTCAGCACCAGCGCGACGCGGACCTCCCCGCGCAGGGGCCGGCAGCGTCACCGCGAAGAACTCCCGGACAGGCCCCGCACCATCCACTCGTGCTGCCTCGTAGAGTTCGGTGGGGATCTTCTGGATACCGCTGATGAAGAGCACGAAGGCCAGACCAAAGGTGATCCAGGTTCCGATCAATCCGACGGCTGTCAACGCGGTCGAGAAGCTGCCTAGCCAGGCCCGTGTCAGTGATCCGAGACCGATCGTGTGCAGGATTCCGTTCAGTGGGCCGTTCTCGTCATAGATCCAGCGCCAGGAAATCGCCACCACCACGGTGGACAGGATGTACGGCATGAACAGCACCGCCCGGAAGAAGGTCAGTCCGCGAACTCGAATCCGCGCGACGATCCCGACGACCGTGAGGGCGAGAGTAATCGGTAGCAGTGCGTAGAACACGATGAAGGTGAGTGAATGCCGGACGGCTTCCCAGATGAGCGGGTCGGCCAGCACCGATCGATAGTTCTTGAGCCCCACCCAGTCAGCGAGCGAGATTCCGTCCCAACTGAAGAGTGAGATCCAGGCCGAGGTGACCATCGGGCGGATGAGAAACACGACGTAGAAGGCCAGCGCAGGAACGAGATAGAGATACGCCGGCCAGTGATACCGGGTACGACGGGTCCTTGAGTGCATCGCAGAGGTCTGTCCGGTGCCGCCGTGGGGCGAGCCCAGAACGTTGCGCCGTGGCCGATGCACGATCAGCTCACTTCCTCGAGTCCTGGAATTGAGACCAGTTGCCCTGCACGTCCTTGATCATCTCGACGGGGGTCTGCTGGCCACCCATGACCTTCTGCAGATCGGTGGTGAAGGTGCTGGGCATGGTGGGGGTGGCCCAGCCGAAGTAGTACAGCGCGCCGTTGTGGCTGAGCTGTTCCTTGGAGGCAGCCATCAGATCGGAGAACAGGGGGTCGGACACCTGGACGCCCTCGGCAGTGATGGGAACCCGGCGCGCAGCGGCCAGGTACTTGCTGCTACCGGGAGAATTGATCAGGCCGACGAAGGCGATTGCGGCGTACGGATGCTTCGTCCGACTGCTCACATGCCAGTCCAGCCCGAACGAGCCACAGGAGGTCGCCGTGTTGCCGGCGCCGGACGGTGCTGCAATGAAGCCGAACGTCTTCCCGTCGGAGATGGCGCTGGCAGCCCAGTTGCCGCCGATGTAGAAGAGACCCTCACCGTTGGCGAACTTCTTCGCCGCGTCGTCGGGACTCATGCCGTTGTAGCCGGCCGAGAGGTAGCCGTTGTTCGCCCATTGTGACCAGAGCTCGAGGGCGGCCTTGTTGCTGGGCAGGTCGAATGTCTTGCCCTTCTCGCCGGTGATCCATGCGACGGTGTCGGCCGCGGGGGTCATGGCGCCCTGCACAATCGAGAAGGCCTGCATGGCCGAGCCCTTGTCAGAGTTGCCCAGGACGATCGGAGTCTGACCGGCCGTCTTCGCCGCGGCCAGAGCATGCTGGAACTCAGCGAAGGTCTTGGGCACCGTCAAGTGAAGCTGAGCGAGCTTCTCGCGGTTGTAGAAGATGCCGACCATCTGGTTGTCCGGCGCCATCCCGTAGATGTCACCGGTGCCGAACACCTTGCCGTCCGGCGACCACTTGACCTGGCTGATCGCTGCTCCGACGGCCTGGGTGTATCCATACGCGCTTGCGACGTCGTTCAGCGGCCGGATCAGCTTGTTCTTCACCAACGAGCCATCGATCTGCCATCCCTGATTTCCTTGGGCGACATCTGGCGGGCTCGAGGAGCTCATCGCGTTCAGGACGGTGGCTGTCAAGTCGTTGAAGCTCTTGAACTGAACCTTCACCGTGACGTTGGGGAACTTCTTCTCGTAAACGGGCACGAGGCTCTTCATCAGGTCGACCTCGCCCTGATCTGCCCAGACGTCGAGCGTGACGTTTCCTTCCGACTTCACCTGGTCCACCGTGACGGGCCCGGTGATAGCGGGGACGGCGGAAGTCGCCGATGATTGAGGCTGGGACGAGCTGCCAGGGGTGGAGCAACCACACAGTGTGAGCGCCGCGCCGGCAAGCAGCGCGCAGCCGTGCAGGAGTCTCTCCGTGGGAGAGTCGATGCCTTCATGGCGCGGTCCTTTCAGCCCGGCGTCTCCGCCGGGATCGGTGACAGCGGGGTCCGGCGAGAGAACTGCGCCAGCCGCTGCTCGGTGTCACGGAGCAGGCTGTGCAGTTCATCTCGGCGACGCCGATAGCCCGGGTCGTGACCGTGATTGACGAGCTCGTAGGGGTCGTCGTTCAGGTTGAACAGAAGCCACGGCTGCTGTTCCAGACTCACGTATTTCCAGCCGTCCTCGGTGACGACACCGCGCCAGGAGCGATCGACGCTCGAGGTGTGGCCGGTCGGGACGGGAATGCCGATATAGGCGCTGTCTGGTTCGTCGGCGGGCTCGTCCTCAGCGGTCACGAGGCCACTGAGGTCCCTGCCCTGCATCCAATCAGGCGTCGGCAGTCCGCACAGCCCGAGCGTCGTCGGAGCAAGGTCTACTTGGTTGAACAGGCTGTGAAGGCGGTGCGCCAACTGGTGCTCCCGGCTTGGACCGCCGATGATCAACGGAACCCGGATTGATTCCTCCCAGGGCGCCGTCTTCCGCCACTGGCCGTGCGAGCCGTGCATGTCGCCGTGGTCACTGAGGAAGACGATATAGGTGTTGTCGCGGATGCCGAGACGATCAAGCTCGTCCCGCAGCCGGCCGACATTGAGGTCTACACGCTCGATCGCCGCGTAGTAGCCGGAAAGCTCTCGCCGCGCACGCTCTTCCACAGCGGCAATGCCGGGAACGTTGGGGCGTAGCCGTACCTCGCCGGCGTTGTGCCGGGCCATGTCCTCGGCGGGTGCGACGTACGGGTCATGGGGAGGCTGCACGGACAGCACCGCGAAGAACGGGTCGGCCTCGCTCGACCGGCGGCGGATCCAGTCGATGGCCAGGTCCGTCAGCGCGTCGGTCTCGTAGCCGGGGGCGCGGAACTGCTCCATTCCGGCGGTGGCGGTGAGTACCGGAACGCCCTCGGGAACCTTGCCGGCATCGGTGTGCAGGAGGCAGTCGAACGGACGGTTGTTGTTCTCGTACGCCCACCAGTCCTCGAATCCGCCGCGGCGCTCGGGCGGGATCATCCGCAGTCGCGGACTCGGATAGCCCCCGCTCTGTTCATCCAGCTCGGGACGGGTTCCGTCGAGATGCCACTTGCCGAAGTATCCGGTGCGGTAGCCGGCGCCGGTCAGCTCGCCGGCGATCGTCGCGGTCGACGCCGGCATCGGATGATCGTGCCCGGCGACGCCGGAGTACAGCGGGTACCGCCCGGTCATCATCGATCCGCGGGCCGGACAACACAGGGGCGCGCCCGCAACCGCCCGACTGAACGCGTGTCCCTCGGCAGCGAGCCGATCGAGATTCGGCGTGTGGACGTTTGAATCGCCGCTGAAACCCGTGGCCTGACCCCGCATCTGATCAACCAGGAACCAGATCACGTTCGGTCGTTGGGATTGACTCGTCACATAAAGAACTCTAAGAATGAGTTTGCACAACAAACAAGGACTTTGCGCATGGTGCAATCACGAGTTCAATCGGTGGATCGGGCCCTCGGCCTCCTTTGGGCGGTGTACCGCAGCCCTGGCAGCAGTCTGTCGGAGCTTGCGAGCACCGCCGAACTGCTCCCGTCGACGGCGCTGCGGCTGCTGGCCACTCTCCAACGGCACGACCTGATCGAGCGAGACCCACAATCTCGGGGATATCGCATCGGACCCGCGGCCCAGGTACTGGCCGGGGGCCGCGACCCTGACCATCAACGGATCAGCGACGCGCTGGAACCACGACTGCGGATCCTTGCCGAAAGGGCGCGAGAACAGGCCACGATCGGCGTCATCGATGGCCGGAGCCATGTACACATCGCCTACGTCGACGGCGCCGTCACGGCGGGACACGCAGTGATCCTGCGACCACCCGAGACCAGTCGTAACAGCAATTTGAACGCCACCGCGATCGGCAAGGTGCTCCTCGCATTCGCGCCGCCTGCCCAGGCGGAGACCCTGATCCGCCAACTCAGCTTCGACCGAACCGCCCGTCGAACCATCACCGACCCGGACGAGCTGCGTCGGCATCTCACTGTCGTACGACGTAATGGATATGCCACCAGCGTGAACGAGAACTCTGACGACGTTCGCGGTATCGCCGCGCCCCTGCGCGACACAACCGGAGAGGTAGTGGCCGCGCTGTCGATCAACGGGCCTGCCGGTCGATTTCCCCGAGACAGGATCCGCGAGCTGGTTCCCCTGCTCTGCCACGCCGCCGAGGAATGCTCGAGGCTGCTCGGCTACCGCACCTGATCAACTCCCAGGCCGGTGTCACCACACCGCGGTTCGGCGCTACGGCCCGGTTGAGCGCGGACCGGATTGTGCCGCGACGCTCGTGACTCCGGCGGCCGATTCCGGTGACGTCGATGACCACGGTTTCGCCGGAGACGAGATACTGCGTGGGCATCGTCTGATAGGCACAGCGCCCGGGGGTGCCGAGGGCTGATGATGTCGCGAGGCTCGAGGGTGACGGTGGAATAGCTAAGCCACGAATGTCTCTCGTCGAACTTCATGTTGCCGGAGGCCCCTTCCTGTTCCTGCCGTACGTCATTGCTGACCAGTAACCGCAGTAGGACGTCGTCGATCGAGAGCGTCGCGCCGGCCTTGGTGATCGCGAGACCGTTCGGGCATTAGCTGTCCTGGCCCTGACCGCACAGGAACCGGCTGGGCTGCACCTGCTCTCGGTCGGCGGCACGGTGAGCGGACAGGTCCTCCGCGAAGGACGCCGGATCATCCACGAATGCTTTTCGAAGCGCACAGACGCGGACCTCCTTGTCACGGGGTGAAGGTCAACCAGCTCGGGTTGATGACGCGGCTGACGTTGCCGCGCAAACAGGATGAAGAGGCGGTGCCTTCCGGCAACCTCGACCTGGGTATGCAAGGTCGTCCACGATTGCCGGCTGCCGGTGTTAGGTAGGTCGATGCGCCCGACCATGGGGCCGTCGAAGGGGTCTGTCCGTAGTTCGATGGTGCGGGCAGTCCTGGCTGTGGCGACGCGTACCCTGTGCCTCCGTTGTGCCGGCGCCAAAGTCGACGTCGGTGAAAGCGAGGTAGTCGGCGCAGCAGACGTCGCGGCCGCCGCCGAGATCCTGCGTGGGGCTCAGTGCTGACCTGGGAGAAGAACGAGTTGTCCCCGGCTTCGATCCGGATGAAGGCCTCGCGTGCGGGCGGCGCGGCGGCGGCGTCCAGCCAGATAGCGTGGTCAGGAGATGCAACGCGCAGTACGGAGGTCGCCGGTGCGCTCGCAGGGACGTAGCGCTTGACAGTCTCGGCGGTGCTGGGGCGTGGGTCCGGGGTAGGTCGCATGTCATCGCGCCATCGGTCGGAATGGTAGTCGCGCAGATTGATCAGCTGCAGTACGGTTCGGTCGAGTCCTCGCCTCACAGCCGTCCACACGGTTCTGGCCCGGCCACAGGGCTGGTGCTCCGCCGTCGATCTCCACCCGGCCTGCCGCTGCCAAGACCTGAACGGGCGCTCCCACGGCGTGAACTGACGCTGCAGAAAGTGGAACCATCGCAACAGATCGAACGCGTCGCTGCGCAACGTCGACGGACTGCAAACCGACGCCGCCAGCTCCCGCTTGGCGTCAGGCGGCCTCATGCTCAGTTCAGAAAACAGCACCCGCCGGTCGTGCGGTGCTTCCTGCCCGCCGGTCTTCTTCTTGCCGGTGGTGAGGTCCGCGATCTGGCGGACCACGAGCCGGCCGGTGGTGCTCGCCTGGCCGCTGAGGCTTGTGCCGCCGGAGCGGAACGTGACCGGGACTTCCTGATGGTGGGTGATGGCCAGCACGGCGGAGACCTGGTCCGTGGTAGTCGGAGTCGCTACCGCCTGTGGGGCCAGAAGGCAACGCCACGCATCGTGGGCGACCGCCAGTCGAACGATCGTCCGTGCGCCTCCGCGTATGCCCGGGTTCTAAGCTCCGCCAGGAGCATCGGCGGAGTCGGGCTCAACGTTGCGGGCGACTCGGTTCGAGCCACGGTTCAGCTCAGATTCCATGATCATCGAGGAGAGTTGGCGGGAGCTGTCCTCGCGACGAGGTCTTCAGCCGCGCCGATAGACCGGAAGGCGTTCCAGCGGTGCGTCGATCAGTGTTGCCTGCGGCCCCTTCACGGTGGTTCCGTCGTCGCCGGTCCACGTTCCTTCGGGGAATACCACAGTCCGCTGGTTCGCCGTTTTTGTCAGGACTGGTGCGACGAGGATGTCGTCGCCGAGCATGAACTGGTCGGTGATGCGGGCGTAGCCCTGGTGCGGGAAGACGTACTCCATGCTGCGCAGGATCGGTTCACCGGTCGTCGCAGCGTGCTCGACGAGTCGGGTGATGTGTTCGGCCAGTTCGTGCCTGGCTTGCACAGCAGACCGGCAGATCGTTGCGTACTCCGGCCGGAGGACGCGCCATGGTGCGAGGGAGAACTGCATCATCGGGAACAGGGCAGCGGCCTGTGCCCACCTGACGAACAGCTCTTCGTCGAAGGTGAAAGCGGCATCCTCGAAGTCTTCCGCGAGGCCGCCGCCGATCATGTCGGGACAGTTGAAGGGATAGCCCGCCAGTCCCTGCGCGATACCGTGCGGGATCAGTGAGCCGAGTCCGCCACGACCCCACGTGGGCACGGTGTCCTTGAGTCGTTGGGCGAGTGGTTGGCCGGCGTGTTTCCAGCAGGCGCGGTATTCGTTGAGGGGGTAGTTGAGGCCGATGTCGGCCCAGGTTTGGGTGTGTTGGTTGGGGGTGGTGGGGGTGTGGGGCTGGTCGGTGTCGCGGTAGAAGCGGGGGTCGCCGGCGTCGAATTTGAACCCGTCGATGCGGTAGCGGGTTTGGAGGTTGGTGAGTTGGTGGTGGAGCCAGGTGGTGGTGTGGGGGTTGGTGAGGTCGAGGAGGGCGCTGTAGCCGTTCCACCAGCGGCGGATGGCGGTGGTGCCGGTGTGGTCGCGGAGGAGGAGCTGGTGGTGTTCGAGGGTGCGGAAGGTGGGGCTGTCGGGTGAGATGAAGGGGCAGGTCCAGAGCATGATGGTGAAGCCGAGGTCGTGGAGTTGGTTGATGAGGGTGTGGGGGTCGGGGAAGCGGGCGGGGTGGAAGTTCCAGACGCCGTAGTCTTCTTGCCAGTTGTCGTCGATCATGAGTACGCCGGGTGGGTAGCCGTTGTCGATGATGGCGTGGGCGTAGTCGAGGATGCGTTGCTGGGTCTGGTCGTAGACGAGTTCGATCCAGGTGTTGTACTGCGGGGTGGTGAACATGCGCGGGTCCGGGCTGGTCCCGGTGGCGGGGAAGTACGCGGTGCTCGCGGCCCGGAACGCGTCGCGCAGGGATGACCCGCCCGACCCCACCACCACCGGACCACCCGCCGATGCGTCGGCGTGAACCGCGAAGTCCTCGAAGCGGATCCTGAAACCCGACTCGCCCCAGATGTAGCGGCCGTGGCTGGACAGCAGCACCGGATTGGCTTGGGTGTGCCCGATCGACGTCTGCAGGTCGCGATCGAAAACGAAGCCGCCGTACGGCATGTCGTCGCCGTCGGCGACGGCACCGCTCCACCACATCTCACCAGGTTCTGATCTGAGCTCCATGCGTCGATCCTGCCATCTCCGAGTTCCGCTTCCAAGCCTTGACATCCCTTTAGGAAATCGTGTTTCCTGCCACTAGTAACGCTCGGCGGACCGAACGGAGTCTGATGCAGGTCGAATGCGTGGCGGCGACGAAAGACGTCGTCGGTGAGTCCCCCCGGTGGGATCACCGCCATAGCCGGCTTGTCTGGGTCGATGCCGAACGGCCGCTGCTGCATTCGCTCGACCCGCGAACCGGCCATGTCGGTACGCACCGGCTGAGCGAACCCGCATCGTCAATCGCCCTCCGTGCCGACGGCGGATACGTGATCACAGATCGTTGTGGTGTCCGCGCGCTGAGTTGGGCGCACGACGACACACCGAGCGTCGGCGAGCTGCTCATGCCGCTTGAGGCCGGGCGAGCCGACTGTGTTGTGAACGACTCCGGGTGCGACCAGGATGGCCGGCTCCTGGTCGGGTTCGGCTCGGAGAGCACCGGCGGCCTCGGACGGGTGGAGTCGGTGGCGGCGAGATCTGGTGCGCAGCCCGGCAACAGGCAAATACGCACAGGCATGTTCCTACCGAACGGGATCGGCTGGAGCCCGGACGGAAGGCGGCTCTATCTGGCTGACAGCTATGCGAGGTCGGTCTACGTTCATTCCTATGACCGCCGTACTGGAGATCTGGGAGAAGCCCAGGTGTTCCACAGGGCCGAGCGGGACGAAGGGCTGCCAGACGGACTTGCAGTCGACAGCGAAGGCTGCGTATGGGTGGCCTTCTGGGGCGGTCACGCCGTCCGGCGCTACAGTCCGAGCGGGGAGTTGCTCAGAACGGTCGACCTGCCGGTGCGGCAGGTTTCGAGCTGCGCTTTCGGCGGCCCAGGGCTGACCGATCTGTACATCACCACTGCGGCGTTTGGGCTCGAAGGCGGCGTCGCCGCCGCGGGTTCACTGTTCCGAGTCGCTACCGGAGCGCAGGGGCTTCCGGTCGATCTGGTTCGGTTCTGATCCGCATCCATCAATCTCGACGACGAAGGGCTGCTATGAGCGTCAAGCCGATCGCACCGAACGGTGTCTTCCCGTTCGGAACCCACGTCTACCGTGAGCCGCACAAGGACTTCGAAACCTTGCAGAGCGACTTGCCGCTGCTGAGTCGCCTCGGGTTCAACATGATCAAGATCCAGGAGTCGTGGGCGATCGACGAGCCTGCCGAAGGCCGGTACGAGTTCGCGCGGATCGTGACGCTGATGGAAGCAGCGCAGCGGGAAGGGCTGGGTGTCTACCTGGGTCTCACAATGGAACAGGCACCGGCCTGGATGTGGGCGAAATACCCCGACGCGTACATGGTGGATGCGAACAACGTCCCGTTCGTCGATCCGACGCAGTACTGCATGCCGGCCGATGCCAAGCCGGGTCCGTGCTGGAATCACCCGGGTGTTCGGGCTGCGGGGGAGGCGTTCATGGGTGCCGTGGCGGCGAGGCTCGGTGAGTTCGACAACCTGTGGACCTGGAACACCTTCCAGGAGGTCGGTTTCTGGAACAACCTGCCGAAGAATCCTGAGTTCGTCGGTTACTGCTACTGCCCGCACACGATCGCGGCGTACCGAGGCTGGCTGCAGCAGCGCTATGAAAGCCTGGCAGCCCTGAACGAGGCCTGGTTCACGGCGTACACGGACTGGAACCACGTCGATCCACCCCGTCGGTACCGGGCGTCGCCGGCGATGCTGGATTGGCGTTACTACATGGAGAACGTCTATTTGGCCGGCGTCCTCGAGTGGAAGACGGACGTGCTCAAGGCCTCCGACCCGCGTTCGCGGCCAGTGTTCGCCCATGTCGGGCACCCGACCGTTGCGTCTGGACAGGAATGGCGGTGGGCGGCGGCAGGCGACTTCTTCGGCAGCAGCAACTACCCGGCGTGGGACCCGTTCGATTCGTGGGACGACGCCTGGCCACAGCGCGAGTCGATGGATCTCACGCGCCTGTACGAGTTGTGGCACGCGATGTTCTTCCGCAACGATCTCGTCCGATCCGCGACCGGGCGTGGGCGTGCATTCTGGGGTGCCGAGTTCCAGGGCGGCCCGATCAGCACGTTCCTGCACCTAGGACGCACACCATCGGCCGATGACATCCGACGGTGGTTGCTCGCGGGGCTGGCGGTCGGCATGCATGGCATCAGTTTCTGGAACCACCGCGCCGAGCACTTCTGGCACGAGGGCAACGGATTCGGCCTGATGGACCGCACCGAGGGTTCCAGCGAGCGGATCGAGGAAGCCGGCCGCATCGCCCGTGCCATCAACCGCGATCCGGGGCTCTTCGTCGAATCCGAACCGCCGCCCGCACAGGTGGCCGTCGTGGTGAGCGAGGATACCTACCAGTTCATGTCCGGCAGCCGGACGAACGCACTGGAGATCCTGCAGCACAACCTCCGGGGTCACTACGCTCGGCTCTGGAAGCTCGGGGTTCCGGTCGACTTCGTGGAGATCACACTGAGCGAGGCATCCGACCTCAGCCGGTACACGGTGGTCATCCTGCCCTTCTCGCCAGCGATCGGTACACGTGAGGCCGAGGTGCTGACCAAGTACGTTGCCGCCGGTGGGACACTCATCAGCGAGGCATCGCCCGGCAGACACGACAATCGTGGCTTCGCGACGCCCTCCCAGATGTTCGACGGCGCCGAGAAGCTCTTCGGCGCCACCCAGACCGGGTTCAGCCTTGTCGATGAACCGGACGACCGCCGGTGGACGCCGCCGCCACGCGGTGCCGGGGAAATCCGCGCGGCCCTCGTCTGCGAAGCGGGCGCCGACCTGGCAGGAAACTCCGTACGGGCCAACGTCTACGTGCAAACCCTGCAGCCGACCACATCCACACCGATCCTGATGGCCGACCAGGAGGTCGTTGGCGTGCGGAACAGATACGGCGACGGCACTGCGATCCTGCTCGGGACGGTGACAGGCCTGTCCTCGACCGCGCACGTCCACCAGCCCACCGACGACTTCTTCGGCAAGATGCTGGCCGCTGCAGGAGTCGAGCCTGATCGGGTCGGCCGGCTTCTTCGCCGACGGCGAGTGGTGGCAGACCGGCAGGCGTGGTTCCTGATCAACCCGACCAGCGAGGCCGTCACCGAGTCGGTTCCGCTGGCGGGGTTGCGACTGGAAGGCGATCTCCTCGGTGACTCGGTGACCAGCCACACCGACGACGAGATCACCATCAAGGTGGCGCCGTACCAGCTGGCATGCCTGGTGGTGCGAGATGCCGGCTGACGGGAGCGTCTGCGTTGTCACCGGCGCCGGCAGTGGTATCGGCTACGCCATCGCCCGAAGACTCATGGGAGCGGGCTGGACGGTCGTCGCCGTCGACGTGGACGATTCCGGTCTCCGGCGGCTGAGCGCGGATTGCGCCGCCGGGGACAGTCTCGCAACGCTCGTTGGCGATATCTCGGACCGGGTGACCAGCCAGCGCGCCGCAGACTGCGCCGAGCGGCTCGGCGCCCTGCGGGGATGGGTCAACAACGCCGGCATCGAGATCGACGAACCGGCACATCGCCTCACGGAAGAACCGCTCCGGCGACAGCTCGACGTCAACCTGATCGGAACCATGTGGGGATGTGCGGAAGCCGTGCGTCGCTTCATGGTCTCCGGAACGCCGGGCTCGATCTGCTCGATCAGCTCGATCCAGGCAACCCGCGGCTTCCCCGGTGCCTTCGCGTACGCCGCCACGAAGGGCGCGATCAACTCGCTGACCCGGCAGTTGGCCGTCGACTACGCACCGATCGGGCTTCGAGTCAACGCGGTACTGCCCGGTGGCGTCCGTACGCCGATGACGCAGGCCGACTGGGATGCGGCCGCCGATCCTCAGGTTGCCCGAGCTCGCGACGATGCGTTGCACCTGCGCGGGCGAATCGCCGAACCGGAGGAGATCGCATCGGTGGTTGCCTTCCTGCTGTCCGACGACGCGTCATTCGTCACGGGCCAGGAGATCGTCGTCGACGGCGGCGCCTCGGCACGTTGCGTCAGTCAGCCGTTCGACCCCGAGATCCTCGCCGCGGCCGGGCGAGGATCGAACGACCGTCAGGACTGACGATTGGTGCCACCGTAGCTGTGGGCCTGTCAGCGCCCGCCGCCCGGCAACGAGCGGAGCGCCGATTCGTACTCCTTGCGGATTGTGTCCCCGCCACGCGATCGCCATTGGTCGCGCCACTCGTCGATCGCGGTGAGCGGCTTCCTGCCTGTGACGATGTCGGCGAGGTAGTCCTCGTTGAGCTGGTTCAGGGTCCCCGCCTGGGTGAGCGCAGCTCGGGAATACAGTTGCCGCGTCGGATCAGGCTGCACGGGCATCGCCGTCTGGATCCCCTGCTGTGCGATCAGTGCATCCTGGATCTGTGATGGGAAGTACAGCGTGGCGTCCATGGGCTGGCACATGTAGGTGAGCGCGAGCACCTCCGACCACTTGTCGGTGGTCCGCGGATTTCCGTGCTCGTCCCGTTTGTAATGCCGGCCGTCCTGGCCGTAGTTCATGAACAGGTATTCCTCGCTGCCGAACGGGGCGGCGTAGTAGTCGAGGAGCCGGAGCAGCATGCGGACGCGTGCGCTGTCGTTCTTGAGGCTGTTGGGGATACCCATGCCACCGAAATAGCCGGACGAGGCGTAGCTGGTCGCCTTGCCGCCGTCGTGTCCGGGAGGCACGAACGGCCGTGCATCCGCCTTCGGATTGGTCTGTTGAAGCAGTCCTCGCGCACCGGTGGTGTCGAACTGCGAGATGTAGCCCTCGAGGAACATGCCGATCTGTTGCGAGCCCACGAACAGGGTGCGGAGCTTTTGGTACTGGTTGTTCAGAGTGGCAGTGTCGGGGTGGTAAACGCCTCCTGACCACAGCCGGCGCATGAAGTCGAGCGCATTCTCGAACTCCTTGGTTTCGAGGTCCTTGGTGAGGGTGCCGTCGTCATTCCTGCGCCATCCGTGCGGAGCACCGAACATCTGGTTGAACATCTGCTGCTGCCAGGCGCCGAGAGCCCAAGACACGGTGGCGTTGCCGGCTGGATGGCGTTTCGCGAAAGCTGTGAGCATGGCGTAGACGTCATCTGCGTTCTTCGGATCGTCGACTCCCAGGGCTCGTGCCCAGTCCTTGCGATAGAGCCCGACCGATCCGGTCACGGGATCGAGGGGACGGGGTACGACGTAGATGCCGCCGTTGACCATGGAGCTCGTCCAGGCCTGGGTGGGTAGGCGGCCGAGGTTGGGGTAGTCGTTGACTGCGTCGCCCGACAGGTACGGCGAAAGGTCGAGGATCGCGCCGTTCTGAATCAGCCGGCCGGCTGATGCGGAGTCGTTCCGGTTGAGGAACATGAGGTCGGGGAGATGCCCGGATGCGGCCAGCGTCGCCATCTTCTGGTCGTAGAGGTCACTGGTCACCAGGTTGGGGTTGATGCGGACGCCCAGCCGAGTTTCCAGCTGCTGCCACAGGGGGTTCTGTCCCCGTGCCTGTGGTGGTGGGTAGAAGAGAACCTGGAACGTGTCGACGGTGCTGCCGTCGCCCGGCTTGGCCTTGACCGACTTGAAGGGGGCGGCGGGATAGCGCAGGTATGCCGGCGGGACGTTCGGATCTGCGCTTGCGTGCATGTCGGGAACGGACACCGGTGGCAGCGCCTTGGGAGGCTGTCCGGCGCCTTGACCCAGTTTGGAGGTCTTGCCGCCGCTGCACGCTGTGCCGCTGAGCAGTACCGCGGCGCTGAGGACGACACGGCGCCTGATCTGCGGATGTGTCTGGTCTGTCATTGGGACTACCCCTTGACTGCGCCGATGATGACGCCCTGGATGAAGTGTCGTTGGACGAACGGGTAGACGAGCAGGACCGGGACGATGGCGAGGACGACAACAGCCATCTGGGTCGCGAGCGTCGGCGCAGGCGCCGCGCCGTGAACCGCTCCTTGGGCGAATTGCGAGCCCGGCAGGCCCGCGCCCTGGAGGACATAGGTCCGCAGTACCAACTGGAGCGGCCACTTCTCCGGGCTGTTGAGGAAGAGCAGCGCATTGAAGAAGTTGTTCCAGTAGGACACGCCGAAGAACAGCGCGATCACGGCGATGACACCCTTCGACAAGCGCATCGCGATCGCGGTGAGGATGCGCAACTCGCTCGCTCCGTCGATGCGTGCCGAGTCGAACAACTCCTGCGGAATGCTCATGAAGAACGAGCGCAGGATCACCAGGTTGAAGGCCATCAGCGGAACGCCCGTGACCAGCACCAGGACCGCATAGGTGTCCAGCAGGTTCAGTCCGCGGACCGTAAGGTACAGCGGAATTAGTCCTGGGCTGAAGAGAAACGTGAGCAGTACGGCGCTCAGCAGGAACCGGTGCGCGAAGGTTCCGGGCCAGGAGAGCCCGTAGGCGGCGAGAACGACCACCGACGTTGACAGCAGCGTCCCCACGGTGGTCACGCCCAGACTGACGAGCAAGGATCGGGTGACGACACCACCAGCGAGGATCTGCTGATATGCCCCGAAGTCGATGTGACGCAGGATCACGACGAGTCCGCCGGCGTCGTTCACATCGCTTTGCCGCGCCAGACTGGTGACGACGACGACATACACCGGGAACAGCACGACGACAGCCACGGCGAGAAGTGTCACGGTTTTGGCGACCAGGCCACCGGGGGTAGGTCGCTCCGTCCACACGGGTCGTGCGGAGGCACGACGCGGCGCTGGCCGGCGTAAGGGAAGCATCGTCATCGTCTGTACAGCCCTTCCTGCCCGAACGCGTGCGCGAGTTTGTTTGCTATCAGCAACAGGACGAGCCCCACAGCACCCTTGAAGATCCCGGCGGCTGCCGCATAGCCCCACTGGCCTCCGATCACGCCCTGGAAATACACGAAAGTGTCGAGGACCTCGGCCGCGCGTGCCCCGACTGCGGCGCGCTGCAGCAGCATCTGCTCGAAGCCGACGCTCAAGGCGTCACCCAAGCGCAGGATCAACAGCAGGATGATCACGGGCCTGATGCCGGGCAGGGTGACGTGCCACAACCGGCGAAGCCGTCCACCGCCATCCACCGCGATCGCCTCGTAGAGGTCGATGTTCACGGCAGCGATAGCGGCTAGGAAGATCACCGTGTCCCAGCCGGCTTCCTTCCAGACGAGCTGGAACGACACCAGGAACTTGAAGAAACCCGGGCTCGTGAGTACGTCGATCGTGGATGTGCCATGGCGGCGAAGTTGCTGGTTGAGCAGCCCGGCGCCGCCGAGCATGTTCTGGAACAAGGTGACGATGACGACCCAGGACAGGAAGTGGGGCAGGTAGACGATGGCCTGCATCAGCCGTTTCACCCGTTGACCGATGACGCTGTTCAGCAACAACGCGAGAGCGATCGGGACCGGGAAGTACAGGACCAGTTGGACCGAGGTGAGGATCAACGTGTTCGTCACCGCGTGCCAGAACTCGGAGTCGCCGAACATCTGGGAGAAGTTCCGCAGCCCGACGAATGCCGACTGAGCCACTCCGAAGAAGGGGTCGTAGTCCTGGAACGCGACCACATTTCCTATCAACGGCACGTAGACGAAGACCGTGAGCAGTGTGAGCAACGGCAGGACCATCACGATCAGCGGCCAGTCTCGGCGTAGTCGTTCGAGCCGAGGGCGCCGCGGATACTGTGCAGTCTGCACGGCTGGTGGTGTCGCTGTGAATGCGCTGACGGCTGGGTCAGCCTTGCCGGCTCCCATTGGACCCCCGCTCTCTGCCACGTGGCTGGTCGGAGATGAAGGATGGCGCAGATGCCTGTTGGATTCCCGAGGGAACACCGTCGGCGTGATCGGTGTCAAGAGTGGGGAACTAGGAACTCGTTTTCCTTAAGGTGTTCCGGCGCACGGGAACTTCCGGGAGGTGTCTTGAATCTGTACAGTTCCTTTAGGAACACGTTATCCTCCGATTGGAGACACCTTGAGCGAGACTCCGAACATCTTGCTGATCACGACCGATCAACAGCACTTCCAGGCGCTCGGGTGCCGCACGCCCGCCCTGAAGACGCCCAACCTCGATCGTCTGGCTGTCGAGGGCATGTTGTTCGATCGCGCCTACTGCCCGAACCCTCTGTGCTCGCCGTCCAGGTCGTCCTTGATCACGGGTCAGTACCCGTCGACCCATGGATGCTGGACCATCGGCACCAAGCTCGATGAGGAGCGACAGACGATCGGGCAGCTCCTCGGCGACAACGGTTACGCCACGTCCCTGATCGGCAAAGCGCACTTCCAGCCACTTCGCTCACTTGCCGATCAGACATCCCTCGAGGCACCGCCAACGCTGCGCGACCTTGACTTCTGGAAGGGATTCAGCGGACCGTACTACGGGTTCGAGCACATCGAACTGGCCCGCAACCACGCCGATGAAGCCTGGGCCGGTCAGCACTACGCCTTGTGGATGGAAGCGAACGGGCTCGCTGACTGGCGGCAGTACTTCCAGGGAGACGGAGGAGGGCCTCCGCGCGAACACTGCTGGGACTTGCCGGAGGAGTTTCACTACACGACCTTCGTGGCGGAGCGCACCGTCGCTGCCATCGACCGCGCAGCGCTGGCCGGCAGGCCCTTCTTCACGTGGGCGAGTTTTCAGGACCCGCACCCGCCGTACCTGGTGCCGGAGCCGTGGGCTTCCATGTACGACCCGGCCGATCTCGAACCTGGCAGACTAGAGCCAGGGGAGTTGGACCTGATGCCTCCATGGTTCGCGAAGACCCAGGAGGCGGACCCGGACTTCAGTGAGTGGCAGGAAACACCGCACTTCAACCACGGCTTCAGCAGCCATCTCGTGGACGAGTCGGAACTGCGGAAGAACATCGCTGTCTACTACGGCATGATCAGCTTTGTCGACCATGCGGTCGGCCGGATCCTGGCTCGTCTCGACGAGTTGGGCGTGAACGAGAATACGCTCGTCGTTTTCACGACGGATCACGGTCACTTCCTCGGGCAGCACGGGCTCACCGCCAAGGGAGCCTTCCACTACGAGGATCTCCTGCGGATACCGATGATCGCCCGATATCCGGGCCGCATTCCGGCCGGTTCCCGGAGCGCGGCGCTGCAGAGCCTCGTCGACCTCGCGCCCACATTCCTGTCCGCGGCCGGCCTCGCAGTCCCCGGCGACATGCAAGGAGTCGACCAACTCCCCGTCTGGACCGGGCAGCAGCCGGCGGCGCGCGATCATGTCCTGGTCGAGAACCGCCATCAGCCGACCGCGGTACATATTCGCACGTACGTCGACGACCGCTACAAGCTCACGGTCTACCGGGACAAGCAGTGGGGTGAGCTCTTCGACCTCGTCGAGGATCCTCAGGAGCACCGCAACCAGTTCGGCAACCCGTCGTACGAGCCGATCCGCGCAGAGCTCATGCGCAGGTTCCTCAACGCTGAACTGAGGCGCGAGGCAAGTCGCTTCGCACGTATCGCGATCGCCTGAGGACCAGCGGTGACGGCCACACGGGTCTGCGCGGTACGAGCCGAAGCATCCGCCGCGGACGACGATGTTCCGGGCTATTGACGACCCGCCAGATCTCACTCTAACGTCCTAGACACACGTTTTCCTAAAGCGATGTAGCGCGACGGCGGTAGTCGGAGGAATCAAGTCATGATCAAAGTCAGGAAGGCGACGCTAGCGCTCGCCGTTGCGGTCACCTTGGGGGCCGCCTCCCTAGCGGCGTGTGGGGGTAACAGCTCCGGGTCCGGTGGGGCGGCGAAGCTGGTGGTGTGGGATCCGATCGCCACCTATGGCGAGTCGCCGGAGCAGGACAAGGCGTGGCGGGGCATGCTCGCGGAGATCGACAAGCGGTTCGTGGCGAAGCATCCCGGTGCCGAGATCGAGCACAAGAGCTTCGGGTACGACGGGTACCCGCAACGGATCGCGTCGGCCGTCGCTGCCAACGCCGCCCCGGACATCGCCTGGGACTGGGGCGATACCAACTGGCAGATCACCGAACCGTTGAACGACCGCCTGAGTGCCCAGCAGAAGTCCGATCTGACGCTGCTCGAGCAGACCGTGACCTCGGCGAAGGACGGCAAGATCCACGTCTTGCCATGGGGGACCTATCAAGGAGTCTGGGTCTACAACAAGAAGCTGTTCGCCCAGGCGGGCGTCGAGGTGCCGACGACGCAGGCGGCCTTCCTGACGGCATGTGACGCCCTGAACGGCAAGGGCATTGTGCCGTCGAAGGTCTCGTTCGGCGCGCCGAACTGGTTCAACCGGCTCGACGCGTTGTACGCGGGCCAGTTGATCGGCGACATCTCGCAGTGGAACCGGCAGGGCATCCCCTACACCGGCCCGGAGTACAAGGCTGCAACGGTCGAGTTGATGAAGACGTTCGACCACAAGTGCTGGGGAGACCATCCTGAGTCCAAGGGCACGCCAGGCGATCATGAGCAGAGTTTCATGTCCGGGAAGAGCGCGATGCTGTACGCGCGGTCGTCGGTCCCACTGGCCGAGGCGCGCAAGGCGCTCGGCAAGGACAACGTCGGGGTGTTTCTGCAGCCGGCTCTGCCCGGTGGGAAGCCCAACATGGATGCGAGCCTCGCCCAGGGCATGTCGATCATGTCGAGCAGCAAGCAGAAGGATCTGGCCTGGCAGTACATCTCGTTCTACACCGACGTGGATCAGCAGGAGCTTGCCTGGCAGACAGTCCAGCAGTTGCCGAACAACACCAAGGTCAAGGTGACCTCGACCGATCCGGTACTGCGGCAGTTGCTCGCGTGGGCGGTGGACCCGCAGTTCCAGGTCGGTGCGTGGCCGGTGAATCCGGACGAGTCGCAGGCGTACGCCCGGATGACGCCCGATGTGGTGACCGGCAGGCTGGCGGTGGACGACTTCCTCAGCAAGATGCAAGTCGTCCGTACCAAGACCAAAGGGTGACCGCGGATGAGTCAACGAACGATCGAATCACACACGGGCGAGCGTCGGCCGCGGAGTGCCCGGGGCCGGAACGTGTCGGCTGACGGGTCGGAGAAGTCGTCCGGTCGTGGGACCAAGCGCGTCCGCGTTGTGAGGGGCGATGCCTGGTTCGTGATTCCGCCGGTGGCGTGCATCCTGTTGCTACTGGCGTATCCGACCTTCCTGGGCCTGTACCGGGGTTTCACCGACTGGCGCCCGGGGCTCAGCAGCGCGTTCGTCGGCCTGCAGAACTTCCGGACCCTGGTCGCCGATCCGGTGTTCTGGCAGGTCCTGCGCAACAGCCTCTTCTACCTCCTCGGGGTCCCGTTCCAGATCCTGATCCCGTTGATGGTCGCGTTGATGCTGTACGAGCGGGTCCCGAAGGCGTCCTGGTTCCGCACCATCTATCTGTTCCCGCTGGTGTTCTCGTCGGCGATCCTCGGGCTGCTGTTCCAGTCCATCCTGAATCCCGAAGGACTGCTCAACCGTTTCGCCTCCGGAGTGGGTCTGGGAGTCCTGGCGCAGAGCTGGCTCGATGATCCAGGTCTGGTGAAGCCGACCATCCTGGCGGTTGCGCTGTGGGGCGGGCTCGGCGTCAACGTACTGATCTTCCATGCCGCGCTGTCGGCGATCCCGACCGAGTTGTTCGAGGCCGCTGAAATAGACGGCGCTTCCTGGTGGGGGAGGCTGCGCCACGTCATGATTCCGGGGATCATGCCGGTGCTGCTCGGCCTGACCTTCATGGGCATCGTCGATGTGTTCGTGCGGTACTTCGCGCTGATCAACGTCTTGACCAAGGGCGGGCCGAACAACGCGAGCGCGTCGACCGAGTACGACCTGTGGTCCAGGGCGTTCGAGGTGTTCCACTACGGGGAGGCGTCGGCCGAGGCCGGCGTGCTGCTCGTGATCGTCGCCGTACTCGCGGGTGTGGTGGTCGTCCTTCGCCGTTGGGCCGGCCGCGACGGACGGGCAGCGCGTCCGAGTCACGGTCCATCGGTGGTGGAGCGGATGAAGTACTCCGCGCTGGGCAAGGCGGTCCGAGGGGCGGCCCGGGCGACCTCAACGCGGTTGGCCGGCCTCGGACCACGCCTGCGGTGGAGTCCGATCCGGCTACTGATCGCAGTGCTGATCGTCGGCGTGTTCGTGTTGCCGATGATCTACCTGCTGAGCACCTCGGTGAAGACCAAGGCGGACTTCGACGCCCACCCGGTCAGTCTGTTCCCGCGATCCTTCACGCTGGACTTCGTCCGGGAGGCCTGGGAACGGGCGAGTCTCGGCCAGGCGATGCTCAACTCACTGGTCACGGCCGTCATCGCCGTGTCTCTGAGCGTCTTGCTGTCCACGATGGCCGCGTTCTGGGTACTGCGCAGTGGCGTTCGGCGCCGGGGTGTGCTGTTCGGCTTCGTCGGCGTGTTCTACTTCCTGCCGGCGCTGGTTTGGGTGATCCCGCTGAACAGTGTCCTGGTGCAGTTCGGGCTCGGGAACAACCTCGTCGTGCTCGGTGTGGTGCAGGGCGTGGTCCAGCTGCCGTTCGGCATCGCCCTCATGTCAGCCTTCATGCTCCGTGGGTTCCCGACCGAGGTGCTCGAGTCGGCCAGCATCGACGGCGCCAACCTGATGCAGCAGTTCCTCCGGATCGTCGTACCACTCAGCCTGCCGGGCATCGCCGCGTTGGTCTCGCTGGTGCTGACCTACGTGTGGGGCGACTTCCTGCTCAGCCTCGTCCTGATCCAGGACCCGGACAAGTTCCCAGCCACGCTGGCAGTGACCCAACTGGTCGGCAAATCGTCCCCGGCGCTGCAGGTCACCGCCGCCGCGGGACTCATCTCGTTCGTCCCGCTCCTGCTGTTCTTCGCGTTCGCACAGAAGGCGATGGTGCGTGGCATCAGCTCGGGAGTCGGCCGGGTCTAGCCCTCTTCGCTCTCTCGTTCACCTGGAAGGAATCGGATGAAAATCAGTCGTATCGACTGCCATGTTCTGGTCGACCCGGACTACGACCCGGCCGCGACCAGCTCGGCCCAGGACGACATCGTGGTCGAGGTACACACCGACGAAGGCCTGGTCGGCATCGGTGAGTCTGACATCAACCCCTGGATCGCCCGCGCCTGCATCGAGGCGCCCGGCACTCACACGATGGATCTCGGACTCCGCAACCTCGTACTCGGCATGGACCCTCTCGACCCGGCAGCAGTCTGGCAGCGGGCCTACCTCGGTACGGCGATGGCCGGCCGCCGTGGGGCGCTGATCCATGCCCTCGGCGCCATCGACATGGCGCTGTGGGACATTCGCGGAAAGGCCGCGGGCAAACCGGTCTGGCAACTGCTCGGCGAGCAACGCACCGACCCGATCCGGGCGTACGCCTCGCTCGAACCCGAGATCGGTGACTTCGACGGTTACGTCGCCTCGATGGTCGGCTGGGCCAGAACTGCGGTATCACTGGGCTTTCAGGCCGTCAAAGCCGAAGCGACCTTCTCCGGGCCCTACGCCAACATGGGTCTGCTGGCCGACGACGAGAAGATGACCGAGCTGCTCACGGCGGTCCGTTCGGCCATCGGCCCCGACATCGCCTTGATGGTCGACGTCCAGTATGCCTTCGACTCCGTCGACCGCGCCCAGCGGAGCATGGATGCCTGGTCGGAGCTCGACTTGTTCTTCGTCGAGACACCCTTGTGGATCGACGACCTCGACGGGTATGCCAAGCTGGTGGCCGGCAGCAACATCAAGGTCGCGGCCGGTGAGTGGCAGGCGACCCGGCACGAGTTCGCGGACCTGATTCATCGAGGCAACCTCGACGTCGTCCAGCCCGACATCGGTCGAGTCGGTGGACTCACGGAAGCTCTCGCCGTCTGTGAACTGGCTGCGTCGGCCGGCCGGCTGGTCGTGCCACACGTCTGGAAGACAGGGATCTCGCTGGCAGCCGCCGCGCAGTTGGCCACTGTGACGCCGCATATGCCGTACTTCGAGTTCCTGCACCCGGATGTCTGCGAGTCGCGGCTGCGCAAGGAGCTGGTCACCGACGAAGTGAGCATCGTCGACGGCGCGATTCAGCCACCCGCGAAGCCAGGACTGGGCGTCGAGCTGAATCGGGACAGGCTCGAGGAGTTCAGCGATGCTGCGGCCAGGCTCTACTCATGACCGGAGCGGATCGGCGGCGGAATCTGCTGATACTCGTCGACGACCAGCACCGATGGGACGCGCTCGGTTGCGCCGGAGCGGACCGGCACCCGTCGTGGCTCAGCGACGCAACCGCAGTCCGGACCCCGAACCTCGACCGGTTGGCCGCCGAGGGAACCCGCTTCACCCAGGCGGTCTGTACCGTCGCACCGTGCGTGCCGAGCCGGCACTCCTTCATCACCGGGATGGGCGC
Organism: Kribbella aluminosa; assembly: GCF_017876295.1. Classification (NCBI taxonomy): domain Bacteria; kingdom Bacillati; phylum Actinomycetota; class Actinomycetes; order Propionibacteriales; family Kribbellaceae; genus Kribbella; species Kribbella aluminosa. Next base: position 2,722,835 of record NZ_JAGINT010000001.1, read on the forward strand.
CCGCCAGACCGGCGTACTCACCAACATGCACTACTGGCCCAACCAGCCGCTGTATCCATCGGTCGGGACGATCTGTTCGGGCCTCGGCTACGACACGGCCGCGATCGGGAAGATGCACTGGAAGCCGCATTCGGCCCCGCCCGAGCACGTGCCTGACCGCCGCGGCTTCGCGTTCCGGGCCTCGTACGACGGACCGGGTACCGACGGCCCGTGCGACAGGCTGTACACGGATTTCGCGACCACCGAGGAGGTCGAGGAGATCCGGCGCTGGCCGGACCGCTTCGGTCGCGGCGGCGAGAACCGCGCCGGGTATGTCGGCGAGGTCACCTCGATCCGTGGCGAGCGACTTCCGGATGCGTGGCTTGCGGATCAAGCGGTGACCTATCTGCGGGATCGGCGCCGTACCGAGCGGCCGTTCTGTCTGGTCGTGAGCCTGGATCGGCCGCACCCGGAGAGTGTGGTCGCCAAGGAGTACGCCGACCTGTACGACCCGGCAGCCATGCCCCTGCCGCCGTCTCCGCCGTCACGTGTCGAGGAGCAGGACTGGTACTTGCGCTTTCTCCGCTCCGACCACGGTTGGAGCACCATGACCGAGCACGAGCACCGGCTCAGCATCGCCCGGTATCTGGCCAGTGTCACCTTTGTCGATGACTGCCTCGGCAAGGTCCTTGACGCACTCGACGAGACCGGACTCACGGATGACACCGTGGTGTGCTTCCTTAGTGATCACGGCGAGATGCTGGGCGAGCGAGACCGATGCTTCTCGAAGTACAGCCTGTACGACTCTGCCGTTCGGGTCCCGCTGCTCGTGCGGTGGCCGGGTGTCGGTGTCCCCGGCGCTTTCAGCGACGCTCCGGTCGAACTGACGGACCTCATGCCGACGTGGCTCGACGCGTTGGGGCTGGAGCAGCCGCGACGGCTGCCGGGCATGAGCCTCCGGCCGCTGCTCGAAGGCGCGTCGGCTGCCCAGGCGGGTTGGCGAACCGCCTCGCTCACCGAGCTGTACACCGCCGCGTCGGAGGGCGGTCCGCCCCGTGCTCAATGGGCAGTCCGGAATCGCGAGTACAAGTTGATCGAGCGTTCGAGCGGCGCCAACGCGCTGTACGACCTGGAAGTCGACCCCGGTGAGTTCGTGAACCTGATCGACGATCCTGCTCGGTCGGAGGTGTGTGAAGAACTACGTGCGACGCTCCTGCACCGCCTGATGACCGAAGCCGAGGACTGTCCGGCCGGTGATCCGGCCGCGGTAGCCATTGCGTCCGGCAGAGCAACACGATCTTCCTCGCCGAGTGAGAGGTCAGCATGAAGCCGTCCCGAATCAGTGCACTTGTCGTCACGTCGCTCCTCGTCGCAAGCCTGACCGGTCCGGCTGCTGGCGCCGGTCCGGCTCCCAAAGGCAGCGACGCGGTCAGCCTGCAGATCGCCGGTGGTCGCGTGTCCGTGGCCACGAGTACGTTGGCGATCGCGGCGATCACCAGCCAAGGCACTCCTCTGACTGTGTCGGGGCCGGCTGTGGAGGATCTCGGACCGGCCGAAGATGTTCAGCAGGGTGGCAACCGAGCCAGCTGGACCCTGCCGGCCAAGCACCTGGCTGTCGAGGCGGTCAGCAGGGCCGGCCGGCTCGAGATCGTCATCCGGTCGAACGTCGACCAGTCATTGTCCTGGCCCGTCACCGGCACCGATCCCGCTGTCCGCACCTTGCAGATCCCACGCGGCGAAGGGCTGTCCGTTCCGGTCGGCGACCCGCTCTGGAACAGCACTGGCGTCTGGGGCAGCGGTGGCGCCGGACTGGACGGCGTCGACATGCCGTTGGTCGGTGATCTGAACCTGCCGTTCTGGGGCTACAGCACTGGCCGCGGGGGAGTGAGCTACCTGTCTCCGACGGACATCGACACCAGCTTGTGGTTCGCCAGCCGTAACGGGCGTCTGCAGACCACGGCCGTGCACGACTTCTCGGCCCGCCAGGAGACGCGGGACTTCATGGTCGCCTTCGCCCTGACCGGGGGCTCTCCGATCGCCGCCGCCAAGGATTACCGGCAATGGCTGATCCAGCACCACCAACTGCGCACGCTGCAGGAGAAGGCCCAGACCAGCCCCGAGATCAACAAGCTCCGCGGTGCGTTCCACGCCTACCTGTGGGGCGGCGGTCGCACGGCCGCAGCGATCGACAAGCTCAAGGCGGCCGGAGTCAGCAGAATGCTGCTCAGCTGGGACGCCGATGCTCACCCGATGCCGGCGGATGCGATTCAGGCAGCGAAACGCGACGGCTACCTCGCCGGACCGTACGATACGTGGGACAACGCGCAGCCGCCGGAAAGCGCCGACGCACCCACGTCGGCCTGGCCGTCACCCGTCTGGGATCAGGCCTGCGTCCGGAACGCCGACGGCACTGTTGTCAGTGGCTTCGGCGGGCGAGGCTGCTACCTGAGTTCGCAGGCGCTGGCGCAGGCCGAACCCAACCATCATTACCTCGCCGACCGGATCGCGGCGATGACCGCTGACCATCCGAACGCGTACTTCATGGACGTGGACGCGGCCGGCGAGTTCTTCACCGACTACAGTGCCGCGCACCCGATGAACGAGAAGCAGGACCGGGAGAACAGACTGGAGCGGATGGGCTGGTTGTCGGAGCGTTATCACCTGGTGCTCGGCTCCGAGAAGGCCGGCGGCTGGTCGAACTCGGTGGTCGCGTTCAGCCACGGATCCGCGTCCGTCAACATGAACAGCTACTGGCCGTTCACCCACACGCCGGAGTGGGGCAGTTGGTCCCCTGCAGAGCGGCCGGCGTTCTTCTTCAAGCCTGCGACCATGCCCGACGCGCTCCGGACGGCCATGTGGGACCCGAAGTACCGTGCGCCGTTGTACTCCGCCGTCCTGCACGACTCGATCGTGAACCTGGATCGATGGGAGCTGTCCTATTACAAGGTCAACGGCGTACAGCAGGACCGGGCCTTGCTGGCCATGGTGTCCGCCAATCCCCTCAACTTCGTGCTTGACGCCGGTGTCATCACTCAGCGCGGTGCGGAGATCGCCCGGCTGCAGCGGGCGTTCCAGCCATTGCACGAGGCAACGTTCAATCTCCCGGTCACCGGCTTCCGCTACCTGGGCCAGGGGACCGATGTCCAGCAGTCAACCTTCGGCGCCGGCGCGGCGACGGTGACCGCCAACTTCGGCGCACAGGCTTTTCACGGCCTGCCGGGCAAGTGCGCACGGATCACGATCAGCGGGCAGCCGACCCGGCAGTTCTGCCCGTGATGGCCGACCGCCCGTAGAATCGGGCGCCGGACGGAGTGGAATGGGATGGGATATCACTATGGACGCCAAGCAGACACCAAGACTGATCGACATCGCTGCCAAAGTTGGTGTCCATCCGTCCGTCGTGTCGCGGACGCTGCGACAGGACCCGACTCTTTCCATCCGTCCGGACACGCGGGAGCGCATCGAGCAGACGGCTCGCCAGATGGGCTACCGCGGGAACGCCCAGGCCCGCGCACTCAGGGGAGCGTCCACTGGCGCTGTCGGCATGGTCATGCCGTCGCTGCGTAACCCCGTGTGGGCTGAGATCGTCCGTGGGGTGCTCGCCGAGGCCGTTCGCTGGAATCTTGCCGTGCTCGTCGCGGAAGTGCCCGACGACCGCGGCAACGACGAGGAGTACGTGCGGCTGGTGGAGGAGGGCCGGATCGACGGGCTGCTGCTCGGAAGCTCTGAGCCCGCGGAGCGATCGAGCGCCTGGCCACCCACGCAGGTACCGTCGGTGCACGTCAACCGGGCGGTGAAGGACGCGGCGTGCAACATCACCATGGACGAGACACGCGCGGTCGGCCTCTTCGTCGATCACCTGACCGCCCTCGGGCATCGCCGGATCACCCTGATCGACGGCCCAGCCACCGTCGACACCACCCACCGTCGCTCGGTCGCCTTGCAGCGCTTGGGCGAGGAACGGGGTCTGGAGGTACAGATCGTCAACGCGCCCTACAACGAGCAGGGCGGGCACGATGCCATGGCACGGCTGCTGCGCCGAGCTGCCAAACAACGACCGACCGCGGTCGGCGTGGCCAGCCTCAACCAGGCCCTCGGAGCGTTGGCCGCCACTCGCACCCGTGGTGTCGCCGTGCCGTCCGACCTGAGCATGATCTGTCTCGACGACGACCCGATTCTGGGCTTCCTCGACATCCAGCTGACCGCGGTCCGGATGCCCCTGTTCGAGCTCGGCGAAGCCGCGATGCAGGCGCTGGGCGAGCGGCTGAGCGGCGGCAACCCGCTCAGCCGGGAGATCGAGGATCCGATCGAGCTGGTCGGCAGGAGTTCGACCGCTTCCGTGCCGGTTCGATGATCGGATAAGGTCTCCAGGAACTCGTTTTCCTATAGGGATTGGATGGGTAGCCGTGTCCGACTCTGTTGCTCTCGAGCGGTTGCCTGGCGAGCTTTGGTGGGGAGGTGCCGTTGCCGACGGCGACGACATGCCGTACGACTCGCGCTTCGGCCGTGACCTCTCGATCTGGCTGGGCGACAATCAGGGCAGCCCGCTGCTCCTGTCGAGCCTGGGGCGTCACGTCTGGTGCGACGACCCGATCAGCTTCTCCTTTGAAGGAAACTTGTTGCGGGTGACATCGGCGGGTGGTCCGGTGGTGGTGGGGTCGGGCGGGTCATCCCTGCGCGACGCGTTCCGGGCCGCGAGCACCGCGTACTTCCCCGCCACCGGGACCAGCCCGGACCCGCGCATGTTCACCACCCCGCAGTACAACACCTGGATCGAACTCGTCTACGACCAGACCCAGCAACGCATCCTCGACTACGCCCACGCCATCATCGACAACGGCTACCCACCCGGCGTACTCATGATCGACGACAACTGGCAAGAAGACTACGGCGTCTGGAACTTCCACCCCGCCCGCTTCCCCGACCCCCACACCCTCATCAACCAACTCCACGACCTCGGCTTCACCATCATGCTCTGGACCTGCCCCTTCATCTCACCCGACAGCCCCACCTTCCGCACCCTCGAACACCACCAGCTCCTCCTCCGCGACCACACCGGCACCACCGCCATCCGCCGCTGGTGGAACGGCTACAGCGCCCTCCTCGACCTCACCAACCCCCACACCACCACCTGGCTCCACCACCAACTCACCAACCTCCAAACCCGCTACCGCATCGACGGGTTCAAATTCGACGCCGGCGACCCCCGCTTCTACCGCGACACCGACCAGCCCCACACCCCCACCACCCCCAACCAACACACCCAAACCTGGGCCGACATCGGCCTCAACTACCCCCTCAACGAATACCGCGCCTGCTGGAAACACGCCGGCCAACCACTCGCCCAACGACAGACCGACCTCGACCCGACCTGGAGCCGGCTCGGGCTGGGATCGATCGTTGCCTGGGGCATCGCTCAGGGCCTGCTCGGCTACGCGTTCAACTGCCCGGACATGATCGGCGGCGGACTCGCCTCGCAGTTCGAGCTGGTCAGCTACGTGGCAGACTCCGAACGGTTCGTGCGGTGGGCGCAGGCCGCTGCACTGTTCCCGATGATGCAGTTCTCCCTCGCGCCCTGGCGTGTCCTCACCGAGTCGGAGAACGCGATCGTCCGGGAGGCGATATCCATCCGTGAACGACTTGCCCCCTACCTGTGCGGTTTGGTCGAGCACGCTGCGACGACCGGTGAACCGATCCTGCGCAGCATGGAGTACGTCTTCCCGCACCAGGGCTACGCCCGGATCACCGACCAGTTCATGCTCGGTAACGACATCCTCGTCGCGCCAGTCCTCGAAAAGGTGCGCGCACCCGCACCGTCGCTGTTCCGCCAGGCGAGTGGCAACGGGACGACCAGACGATTCTCACCGGGCCAGAGGTCCTCGAGGTCGATGCCCCCTTGGAGTCGCTGCCCTGGTTCAAGCGCCTGAACGATGGGCCGTCCTAGCCTCGACGTCGCGCCGGTTGTGAGTGGTCCGCGACGGATGGGACAGTCAGCGCAGATGCAATCGCCGACGAGCGCGGGAGCGGGTCCGCATGCCGCCCGGCCGTACTGTCGCGTACTCCGGATGGGACCAGTTCACGTCCTCGGTGTAGGTGTGCTTGATCTGGATCATCAGCTTGTTCCGCCCCTGCTCCAGGTGGACGGCCTGCTTCGTCAGGTCCTTCTGCACCTCGACCGGTGTGGTCGGCGGTGTCATGCGCGCGCTACATCCGGCTACGCGCGCTCAGCGAAGTGAACGGCAACCCGTGGACCTCGGCGGCCGAGATCAACATCGGCCGGTCCGACTGACCACCGACCGATCCCAGACATGCCGTGTTCGCGTTCATGGAAGGGGTGACGTAGACCGGGAACCGGGAGCGAACGACGTCACTGCCTGAGATCTTGCCCTCGGCAACGTGGAGGGTCTTCGAGCCTTGCTGGCAAAGGCATCAAGGCGATCCCGGATGTGCCGCGACCTCCGGCTCCTGAGGACGCAGATCTGCCCGGTTGTCTCGGGTTTCCCTTGCGTTTGATCGCCTGCCGGAGGTGCGACACGTGCCGTCCCTAGCCTCCCTCGGGGGTCCCGGCTGGGCGGGACCGACGGTCGATGCGAGCCCCGCTGACACTGCACCTCCTGGCAGTCGACAGCGCAGTCGAGCTGCTTCCCCATCAGTCGCCCGGAAGGGATCAGTCAATGCGAGTAACACGTCAACGGCGTGAGAGGGCCCGAGCGGTTCGTCGCTCCCGGCTGAAGGGACGGATACCGCTCCTCGCGACAACCGCGCTGGCCGTCGCGGCCGCAGGAACCAGCGCGTTCGCGCAGACCAGTCAGTTCGGTTTCGAGCAGGTCGGTCAGACGACCGATCGGGGCCAGGTCGTGTCCGACGACCAGTACATCAAGCCGATCGGGCAGCGTCTGGTCATCCCTTACGGCAAGATCATGTCGTCCTCGGTCAGCCCGGACGGCACCCATCTCGCCGCCTCGCTCACCGACGGCGGGCAGGTGCTCGCGATCGTGGACCTCAAGAGCTACAAGGTGCAGCAGTACGTCGGCAACAACGCGCAGTCGGATCTACGCATCAGCGGCGGCGACGTCGGTCAGGAAGGGCCGACGTACTCGCCGGACGGTTCGCAGCTGTGGCTGGGCCGGACGAACGGCTACACCAGGTTCACTGTGAAGCCCGACGGCAGCCTCTCCGACCCGACGAACATCGGTATCGCGGCGCAGGGGTCGAAGCACGCACTGTCGGCCGGGCTGGTCTTCTCGGACGACGGCAAGACCGTGTACGTCGATGTCAACGGCCAGAATCGGGTCATCGCTCTCGATGCCGCGACAGGCGCCGTCCAGCAGAGCTGGCCCGTGGGTATCGCCCCGCGTGGCATGGCCAGGGTCGGCGACAAGGTGTACGTCAGCAACGAGGGCGGCCGGCAGGCGAAGCCCATGCCCGGCAGCCTGCTGGACCAGGTCAGCGCGGTCACCGCGAGCGGCGGCAACCCGCCGGATGAAGCCGCCGTGAACCTCAAGGACCGGGATCCGTCGACCAAGTGGCTGGCGTCCCAGCTGACCGGCTGGGTGACCTACGAGCTGGCCAAGCCTGCAGCGGTTGTTCACTACTCGCTGACCTCCGCGAACGACTCGCCGGGCCGCGACCCCAAGGACTTTACCCTGCAGGGGTCGAACGACGGTGGCAGCTGGACCGACCTGGACAAGCGGACAGGTCAGCGCTTCGATTCGCGGTACAGCACCAACAGCTACACGTTCACGAACACCACGGCGTACCGCTACTACCGGCTGAGTGTCACCGCGAACTACGGAGACCCGCTCCTGCAGCTCAGCGGCTGGGACATCAGCGACTCGACCGCTCCGGCTGAGACCACGATGAACTCCTACGGCACCGCGGTGCCGGCCGATCCGTTCACCGGCTCGTCCACCACGGGCACGGTCAGCGTCGTCGACTTGGCGAACCCGACGGCCGCTGCCGCAAGCATCGTCGTGGGTCTGCATCCGACCTCCGTGTACGCCAAGAACGGAGCGGTGTTCGTCACCAATACAGCCACCGACAACGTGTCGGTGATCGACGCGTCGAAGGGCAAGGTCGTCCAGACCATCGCCACCCAGCCGTGGCCGGAGGCCTCGGCGGGCTACGAGCCCACCGCGGTGAACCTTACCGACGATGGCCACCTGCTGGTGACCCTCGGCCGCGCGAATGCGATCGCGGTCTACCGATACAAGAGCCCGCTGGAGCCCGTCAGCTACATCGGCCTGCTGCCGACGGACTACTTCCCGTCGGCGATCACCACCGCCGGCGACAACGTCGTGGTGTCGAACACCCGCGGTGTCGACGCCCGCCGGGACACCACGGCCGCCGGTCACAGCACGCACGACACCACGTCGAGCCTGACCAAGTTCCAGTTGCCGGACGACCAGGCGATCAGGAAGTACACCAAGACCGTCTTCGACCAGAACGGCTGGACCAAGGGCTCGGCGCAGGTCGCCACGGACAAGGGCCACCGCAATCCGGTGCCGGTCCCGGCGAAGCTTGGTGCCCCGTCGACGATCAAGCACGTGTTCCTGATCGTCAAGGAGAACCGCACCTACGACCAGGTGTACGGCGACATCCCGGCGGGCAACGGCAACCCGGCGCTCACGCAGTACGGCGAGAACGTGACGCCGAACCAGCACGCGCTGGCCAAGCAGTTCGGGTTGTACGACAACACCTACGACATCGGCACGAACTCCGCCGAGGGCCACAGTTGGCTGATGCAGGCCGACAACCCGGAGTACACCGAGTCCACGGCCGGCGAGTACCAGCGCAGCTACGACTCGTACAACGACGTCCTCGGCCACCAGAAGAGCGGCTTCATCTGGACCGGTGCGGAGGCGGCGGGCAAAACCGCACGGGACTTCGGCGAGTACCAGATGCAGCAGAACAACAAACCGTCCAGTGCGAACTGGCAGAACCTGTACTGCGACACCAAGACCATGGCGGCGAACCCCGCGCAGAACACCGCCTATCCCATGTACTCGAACGTGGACATCCCGTCGCTCAGCAGCATCTCGGTGCACGGCTACCCGGGCGGCGACCTGAGCATTCCGGACATCTACCGGTACGAGATCTGGAAGCGTGACTTCGAGAGGAACGGGCCGGCGAACCTCAACATGTTCTGGTTCCCCAACGACCACACCGGTGGTCCGACGACCGGCCCCGCTCAGGTCGCGGACAACGACCTCGCCGTCGGCAAGGTCGTCGACACCATCTCGCACAGCAAGTACTGGAAGGACTCCGCGATCTTCGTGGTCGAGGACGACTCCCAAGCCGGTGTCGACCACGTCGACGGCCACCGTGCCCCGATCCAGATCATCAGCCCCTGGGCTCAGCACGGCGCGGTGGACAGCCGTTACTACACCCAGATCACGATGATCCGCACGATCGAGCAGATTCTCGGGATCCACCCGATGAACCAGAAGGACAGCGCCGCCACCCCGATGCGTACGGCGTTCACCAACAAGCCCGACTACACGCCGTTCACTGCGCTGCCCAACCGGACCCCGCTGACTCAGGGTCTGTCGACCCTGCCGTCCTGTGGAGCGGACACGCCGGCGGCGCAGGACCCGAACGCCGCGCCCGCGCCCACAGGCAAGGTGCCGGCGGCCGAGCAGGCGGTCGCGGCGAAGTGGGAGGCCTGGAAGCTGGCTCAGCCGTTCACCGGGCCGAGTGCCAAGGTCGACTCCGCCCACCCCGAACAGATGAACCGCTTCTCTTGGTACGAGGCACACGGGTTTGCCAAGCCCTACCCGGGTGACACCAAGCTCTACACGCCGGGCGAGGTACCGGGCGCCTACATCCCGGGCTCCGACAGCGACGGCTGACCCGCTCGACGGAACACTGCACGACGGCCAGGCGGCCAGCCTGAACCCAGCCGTGTGAGCAACCACAGGAAGGAAGCCGGGTCCGACCCAGCTGACTGCCCGGATGCCGGGTGTCCTCGCCTCCGCCGAGGTGAGGACACCGGCCTCGCCGTGGTGGCGGTGGGTGCGGACCTGTACCTCGGCAGGGTTCTGAGCAACGCGGGCCAAGGCCCAGAGTCGGGAGTCATCGTCGGCATGGAGTGGGCCGTGGCGCAGGGCACGGACGTCGTCAGCATGAGCCTGGGCTCGGATACCCCGAGTGACGGCACAGACCCACTCAGCCAGTCCGTCGACCGGCGACCGAAAGAGGACCGCGCGCTGCTCTGGCCGCAGTACGGCTTCAGCCTGGACAGCGCGAACAGTGCCCACCGCGGTCGTACCGACGTGTTCGATCTGGGCTTCGCGCTCGAGAACGGGACGGGCTCCGGATGCCAACCGGGTCGACGTGGCCACGGTCGGCCCGACGCTGATGGTCACGCCGGACGCCTTCGCCCAGCGGACCGTCGAAGCGATGCGCAGGTTGACCGTGGGGCCGGGGATGGAGCCGGCCTCCCAGGTCGGGCCGCTCATCGATCTCAGGAGCCGGCGGAAGCTGACTCGCGTCGTGGGCGAGATCGTCGCCCAGGGCACCGAAATTTTGCTGGACGGCTCGAACCTGTCTGGGCCGGGCTGTTTCTCCGCGCCGACAGTTCTTCACATCGCCGCCCCATGACGCGCACGCCGAGATCCAGACCGACCGGGAAGGCCGCTCGTTCGCGCTGGTGCGCCCGACTAGTAGCCGGGGAAAACCTTCCGGAGATCGTCCAGCGTGACGTTGCCGGTCACAGTGACGCCAGCGGCGTGCTCGGCGCCGAGCCGCCCGGTCAGCAGCCGCACCACGGCCTCTTTCGGACCCTCGAAGGTGGCTGTCGGGTCATCGACCGCGTCGGTCACGGTGACCGCGTCGGTGATCTCGATGCCGCCGCCCGGGATCGCCAGGCGGACCTGCTGCTCGAGCTGGTCGGTCTTGGCGGAGAAACCCAGCAGGAAGGCCAGCGGCCCACCGAAGAGCTCGAGGAGCAGCTCGGCGGAGTCCGAATCCACAGTCGCCGACGGGTTGATTCCGACGCGCACGTCCCAGGCGTGGTTGGCGACCTCGTTGAGCCGCAGGGCGAGCGCGACGATCAGCGGCACCGGTTCCGGCATGATACGCAGGTCGATCTGGCGATCGCGCTGCTCGGCGCTGAGCCCTTCGACCGTGTCGAGGTACTCCGCGTCGTGTTTGAGGAACCCGGCCGCTTGGTCGGCCGGGGACGAGGCGTTCCACCGGTCCCAGATCGACTGGTTGTCCTCAGCCTCGACCTGCTCGCCGGCGGTGGTCGCGATCGGTTGCCGACTGATCTCGGCACCGCTTCCGAGGTGCGAGAGCACCTGCGCCACGGTCCAGTCCTTCGCCCCGCTGCGGCTCCTCAGTTGTTCCTCGGACAAGGTCGGCACCAGTGCGGCGAGGGTGTCGTGGTTGGCACGGAGCGCCGCGATGGCGCGGTCGACAGATGTGGTCATACGGGGGTCAACCTCGCAGCCCACGGCTTTCTTCCGACCAGCTGCGCGCTCTCGGCGATTACCGTTCCTTGGCCAGCGCCGTAAAGATCGTGAGCGCGTCCGAAATCGCAGCAACGTCGTGGGTGCGGATGAAGTCCGCGCCTTGACCGGCCGCGTACAACTCTGCTGCGAGGGTGGCCGGCCCGATGTCGACGAGGTCTCTGCCTGTGAGAGCGCGAAGAAACGACTTCCTCGACGGTGAGACCGAACCTGGCCCTTATCTCGTCAAGCCCTCCCAGGACCATGACCGACGGCTCCGGGGCACTACTGAGGAAGTATCCGAGTCCGGGATCTACGACCAAGCGCTCGCGGTTGATGCCGGCGGCCTGAAGAGCTGCGAGGCGATCGCGGAAGAACTGTTCAAGCCCCTGTCGCACTGTTGGCGCATCGATCCGCACTTTGGTAGCTGGACCGCGGCGCTGGACCGAGTGCACGACGATGTGCGAACAGCCACTGTCGGGCAGCTCGGCGTACTGTTCCGGGTCGGGGAACCCTTGGATGTCGTTGAGATAGGTGGCACCGTGAGCGGCAGCGAACAGCTGTGTCTGAGGTGTGAACGAGTCGACCGACACAGGTACGCGGGCGGCCACCAGTTCGTCCAGGACGTCGGCCAGCCGGCGTTTTTCCTCTTCGACGCTTACTCGCTCGGCGCCTGGATGGCTGGCCGCAGCGCCGAGTTCGATGATGTCGGCGCCCGCGTCCAGCAGTCGCCAGGCCTGCGCCAAGGCGTCTTCGGTCGCCAGAAACCTGCCGCCGTCGGAGAACGAGTCAGCGGCGACGTTGACAATCCCGACCAGCCGGGGCCTTTCGGCCCACAATGCCGGAGCAGTGAATTCATGCATCACGTCGTGCCTCCCAGAGAGTTCCCAGAGGCCCAGGCGCGCGGCACGACGTCAGATGACGGGGCCGCTCCACGACGGTGATCCATCCAGACGCCAGTCACGGCCCATCGGACAGCCTACCCACGTCTCGACGAATCGCGCCGGGTTTTGTGGCGTCCTGGCGGTCGGGTACGACCTGGGCCTGGTCGGCATCGGGGTACGGCGCGGCGGCCAGTGCCTGCCGGCGGAGTGCTTCGTCGGGGCGGGTGTGGATCCGGTCGGCCAGGTGGTCCGGCAGGTAGCGCGGCGACCCGACCGCGAGGCAGTCGCGCAGGATCCGGGCGGTCTTGTCGGCCATCTGGGTGATCCGCCGTGCTTCGCCGCAGGACTCGGCCAGCGCGACCATCCCGTGGTTGCCGAGGTAGATCACACGTGGGCGCTCGTCTCGCCGGTCGAGGAACTCCAGGATCGCGGTTCGTGCCCGGCGGCCGAGCTCCAGCCCGGGATCGACGTACGGCAGGAGGATCTGCTCGCGTCCGAGGACGACGATCTGGTCCGGGAACAGGGCCCCGCCGACGAGTGCCTGGGCCCGGTCGGAGCAGCCGATCGCGTTGACCGACTGCGGGTGGCAGTGGGCGACCACGTTCGCGCCGTGGGTGAGCGCTGCGGCATGCAGGAGGGACTCGACCGACGGCTGTGGTGCCGTGGGGTCGAGCCGGCTGTCGAGGAGTGCGCGCTGGACGTCGGTGTCGTCGGCGTCCGGTGCGTCGAGCAGTTCGAGCAGCGGCTGCAGGCGGACCTCCACGAAGGTCGCGTGCTCGAGCGACGTGCCACTGGCCTTGACCAGCATCCGGTGCGCGCCGGTCCGGGCGGATACGTTTCCCTCACCGAGTACCGCGAGCTCCCTGTTCCCGTCGCCCATCCACCGGGCCAAGGACGCCAGTTCTGCCACCAGCTCCGCGGGCAGCGGCTCGGTCGCCACAGCGTCGAACAGCGCCGTCTCCGGCTGGGGGTGGGCGTCGGTGGGTGTCTGGTTCACAGGTCCTCCGGTTCCGGCCATCGCGGGCCGTTGACGTGTACGCGAGTCCGGGCGTAGGTTCCTCGCAATTGGAGCGCTCCAATGATGCATCTCCGACGAGCTCGACACCACCCCTTCTGCCGCCCTGGACCCGGGAGGAACTCGATGAAGCTCGCACACGCCGTCGCGGCGGTACTGCTGTTCACCGGCCTGGCACCTGTCGTACCGGCCAACGCTGTCGCACCACCCGGCCTGCTCGACTCGTTCGACGGCGCCCGCGACGCATCCCCGACGTACGGCATGAACGACTCCCTGGGCACGCGCCAATCAGGTCCTGGCAAGGGCGTCACGCTGACCCGGGTGCACGGGAACTGGACCTCTCCAGCTGGTACGCCGCCCAGCTACTACTCGCAGGTCAACAACAACTCGTACCCGGGCCGCCTGTCCTTCTGGATCGGCAACTCCGCCGTCCGCCTCGACGCACCGGCGGCCGCCGACGCAACCGACTCGTACACCGTCTCCGCCACCGTCGACCCGAACGCGAACTCGGCCGGCCCCGACACCGACTGGTCCTCGGTGATGCTGTCCAGCACCAGTACGTCGACCGGCTACGTCACCGCCTCCGACATCGAGATCGGCCTGACCGTACGGCGAACCGGCGAGGTCATGCTCTACCGCAACGGCGTCACGCAATGGGCGACCGGTATCACCGCCACGAGGCAGTCGACCGGATTCGGGGTCACCGTCACCGTTACGGGAGCGTCGACGTCAACGCCCGCAGTGAGCGTCACCGTCAACGGTGCAACGAAAGCAGGCGTCCTGGCCGCACCGCTTCCGCGCGCCTACGTGTACCTCGGCGCGTACCTCACCAGCGGCAGCAGCACCCCGCCGTACGGCGAAGTGAGCGCTGTCGACAATCTGCAGGTCAGCAAGATCACGCAGTACGTCGACTCGTTCGACGGCGCCGCCGACACCGACCCCGGCTACGGCCTCAACGACAACCTGGCCGGACGTCAGACCCCGCAGACGAACGCCGGTTACACGCGGGTCTCCGGCAACTGGACGAGTACCGCTCCGCCGCCGTCGAACTACTCCCAGGTCAACAACAACGCGTATCCCGGCAAGCTCTCGTTCTGGGTCGCGCCGTCGGCGGTCAGGACCAACGTCCCGGCGATCCCGGACGGCGACGACGCCATCGACCTCGCCGCCACGGTCGATCCGGACCCGGGCCTGTTCGGCACTCCGGGCGACTGGGTTTCGCTGATGCTGTCCAGCTCGAGCTCCTCGACCGGCTACGTCACGGATGCGGCCAACCGGCTCGGGATGACGATCGCCCGCAACGGCGTCGTCACGTTCTACAAGGACGGCGCGGTCTTCGGCCCGACGCTCTCCGCGACCCGGGCAGCGGCCGGCTACGCCGTCTCGGTCCGGATCACGGCCGCGAGTACGGCGAACCCCACGGTCGCCGTCGACGTGAACGGCACGCGGACCGCGTTCGCTCTCGGCGCCCCGGTCGGGAAGTCGTACGTCTACCTCGGCGCGTACATCAGCAACGGCAGCGCGACCGCGCCGTACAAGGAAGTCAGCATTGTCGACAATCTTCAGATCGGCAAAGTGTCGCCGTTCCCGTTCCTCAAGTACTACGGCACGTACGGCACTCGGAACGACGATGCCGCAGGCAACCATGTCCCGGACATGGCCGGGATCGCCAACCTGCACTGGATCAACGTGTCACCGACCTCGGCCGGTCAACCGGTGACCTATCGGACCGACGTCTTCGCCAGCTGCCCGCCGCATTCGTGCATCGTTTACGTCGGCAGCGAGTTCTTCAACCCGGACACGGCCGCCCCGGAGCCGAACCTGAATCGCTGGAACAACTACGTGGCGATGCTGCAGCCGTACAAGGACAAGATCTTCGGCTACTACCTCAAGGACGAGCCGTACATCTATGGCGTCACCCCTGCGCAGATGGACTGGCACGCCAATGCCGTCAAGGCGAGTATCACCGCGGGGAGCATCCCGGCCGGGCCGATCCTGATGACCGACACGTTGTACGACATCAACACCTGGGCGCATGTGCCGGCCGCGGTCGACTGGCTCGGGATGGACGCGTACGCGATGGACGCGGCGACGATCGAGGCGGCCGCGACCCGGCTCGACGAGATGACGCTGGACCCGACAGACCGGACCTACATGTTCCCGCCGAACGTCCCCGACACCTGGAACGGCTTCACCACCGAGCAGCAGGTGATCGGCAAGCAGTACGAGTACCTGGCGACCGCGAACCGCCATCCGAAGCTGACGGCGCTGCTCAACTTCGGCCTCTGGGTCAACACCGGCGCCGCCGGCAGTCATGTCCAGAGCCAGGAGAACGTCCCGAATCTGTTCGCGATCCAGGAGCGCATCGGCAACAGCGTCATGAACCTGCGCTGAGCAACCATCAGATCAACGAGACAGGAGCCCTCGCATGTCCGAACACGTCTCCCGCCGTACCGTCCTGCGCACCGGGGCGGTCGGCGGTATGGCCGCCGCGTTCGCCGGCGTCCTCCCCGCCGGGCTCGCGCACGCCGGCCGGGACCACTTGCACCTCGCGCACCGCGGGCGTTCGACGTACGCCGTACTTGCCGGAAGCAAGGATGCGCCGATGGTACGGCGGGCCGCCCGGGAGCTGGTCGACTATCTGAACCGGGTTACCGGTGCGGCGATCCCGTTGGTCGACGAGCACACCGTCCGGTCCGGGTACCACGACCTGATCGTGGTCGGTGTCGACAATCCTCTTGTCGACAAGTTCGGCCGGATCGACCGCGGCAGGCTGGGCGACGACGGGTTCGCCGTCCGGGTCCGCGGCAAGGACGTCCTGATCACCGGCCCGGGCCCGCTCGGCACCCTGCATGGTGCCTACTGGTTCGCCGAGACCCAGCTCGGGGTGCACTGGTACGCCGAGAACACCGAGACCGTGCCGTCGACGAGCACGATCGACCTCGACACCGATCCGCTGAACCGCGACTACGTGCCGCGGTTCCGGTTCCGGCAGCTCCATTACGGCGAGGCGTTCAGCGCCGAGAACCGGCACCACCTGCGGCTGAACGGCCGTCGGGACATGTACGACCTGCCGCAGCCGGCCGACCTGAACGTGTGGTCCGGCTACTGGCCCGAGGACCGGCCGGCGTTCTTCCGCGACCTGGTGACGGACAAGACACTGATCCAGGACGGCAACATCCAGTTCATGAACCCGGACGCGCGCAGCCAGGCGACGGCGACCGTGATCCGGCTGATCAACGAGCGGATCGCCCGCGGTGAGAACGCCTCCCTCGGGATCATCCAGTGGGACGCGAACCCGTGGCACCCGGACCCGGCCAGCAAGGCGTTCATCGACGCGCACGGTGGCGCGGGCTGCGCGGCGATGCTCGACTTCGTCAACGACCTGGCCCGCCGGGTCCGCAAGGTGATCCCGGCTGCGCGGCTGGAGACCGAGGCGTACCAGTGGTCGATCCAGCCGCCCACGCAGATGACGGTCGAGGACAACGTGGTGATCACGTTCTGTCCGATCTACGCCAACCGCGGCAAGCCGATCATGGACGACGCGAACGCGGACCAGCGGACCTACCTGCTCGGCTGGACCATGATCGCCAGGAACGTCGTGCTCTGGGATTACCAGACGATGTTCTCCAGCTACCTGATGCCGTTCCCGCAGTGGTACGACGGGTTCGAGTCGCTCCGCCAGGTGGCGAAGCTGCCGCAGGTGCAGGGCCTCTTCATCCAGGGCGTCTGGAACACCCGCGGCGGCGACATGGCCTCGATGCGGACGTGGGTGCTGTCGAGGCTCGCCTGGGACCCGTCGTTGGACGTACGGCGTACCGTCCGCGAATACCTCGACGGGTACTACGGTGCCGCGGCCGAGCACGTCGAAGCGTACCTGCAGACGTTGTGGGACTCGAAGGAGGCGAACGGTCCGCTGTCCGAGGGGTCGCAGTACATGTCCCGGATCTACGCGCTCGACGTGGTGCGGGCCGCCGACGGGCATTTCGCCAAGGCGGCCGCCGCGGTGCAGGGGAATCAGGAACTGCTCGACCGGCTCGCGGTCGCCCGGTTCCAACTGGACTACGTGATCTTCATGCGCGCACCGTCGTACCTCGAAGATCTGGCGAAAGCCGGCCAGACCTGGGACCTGGACCTCGTCAACCGGAAGGCGCGCGCGAAGCGGGCCCTGCAACTGACGGGAATGAGCCGGTACGCCGAGGGCGGTGGTGATGTCGGGAAGATTGTCGACGAGTACGACGTGAACCCGGTGCCGCCGGGCGACATCACGCCGCCGGCCGCGGTCGCGGGTCTGCCGGCGGACCAGTGGGCCGACTTCCAGGAGAGCCGGATCCTGATCGCGGCGCCGTGGATGACGAGCCTCGCGACCGATCTGAAGGCGTCCAACCATCGCGCGCTTCGGATGGATCCGAACGACTCGCAGTGGGGCGTGCAGTTCTGGCTCGACCAGTTGGGCGACGGGAACTGGCGGCTGTTCGTCTCGGTCCGCGCAGACGCCGGGACCTTGGCGGCCGGTACGCCGGTCGCGGACATCGGCGTGTATCCGCCGTTCGGGAACAACGTGGTGAAGTCCGCGGGTGACTTGGCAGGCGGCGGGTACCACGAGATCGAGCTGCCCGGGACGTACAGCCGGGACTCGCAGCACGTGCTCTACCTGCAGAACCTGTCGAAGGTGCCGGCGCTGTGGATCGACCGGGTGTTCGCCATCAAAGTCTGAGCCCGGTCGGTACAATTGACGCGCTCCAGACGATGCTCACCCGCATCGGTCCGACAGATGGGTCCAGTGTGATAGCGAACATCGAGGACGTCGCCCGGCTGGCCGGCGTCGCCCGGTCCACCGTGAGCAACGTGATCAACCGCCCGGAGATCGTTGCCGAGGCCACCCGGTTGCGGGTGCAGAACGCGATGGACATGCTCGGGTACGTTCCGAACGAGTCTGCACGGGTGCTGGCCGGCGGGATGGGCCGGTTCGTCGGGATGGTCGTCCACGACGCCAGCAACCCGTTCTTCGGTGAGATGGCCCGGGCGGTCGAGGACATCGCACTGGAGCGCGACTACGTGGTGACACTGACCAGCACCGGTGCCGAGCCCGGGCGGGAGGACAACGCGCTGCGGCTGCTGATGCGGCAGCGCGCGCAAGGCGTCCTACTGACAACTACGGCGATGCGCGCCACGTCCGTAGCGAGCCTGCGCGGGATCGGCACCCGGGTGGTGTTGCTGGACACGCCCGGCGGTCCCGAGGAGTGCTCTGTGTCTGTGGACGATGTCGACGGTGGCCGGCTGGTCGGTACGCATTTCCTGGACTGCGGGTACCGGCAGATGGCCTTCGCAGGCCGGCCCGCGCGCACCACCCAGCACGGCGACCGGCTGGCCGGCCTGCGGCAGACCCTCGCGGGGGACAGCCGCGGCCGAGGCGTGCACGTCCAGGAGATCCTGGTCGCCGCGGACGATGTTGCCAGCGGGCGGGAGGTCGCGGCGACCATCGCGAAGGGCGACCTCTCGAGCCCGCTGGCGGTGCTCTGCGGCAACGACCTGATCGCGATGGGCCTGATGTTCGGCCTGCAGGAGCTGGGCATCGACGTGCCCGGCCAGGTCGCGATCTGCGGGTACGACGACATCGACCTCGCGCAGTACCTCGCCATCCCGCTGACAACCGTCCGGCAGCCGATGGCCGAGATGGGGCGGACCGCGTTCGAGCTGCTGCTCAGCGAGGTGACCGACACCGGCCACGTCCACGAGGCCCGCCGGTTCGCGCCCGAGCTCGTCGTGCGCGGCTCGACCACTCCCTGAACGACCGGAACCGGCCAAACCCACAGCGGCCCCGTACGGCATAGAATTGGAGCGGTTCAATTGAGCCGCCACGCGCGCCGCTCCCGGCGCGCAGCGACCAGGAGGAGTGGGGATCATGACGGCCAGCCCGAACGAGCTCGTCGAACGCATCGCCGGCTTCACGATCGAGACCCAGAGCTGGGGATACGTGAGCACCGGCACCCGGTTCAAGGTGTTCAACACGCCCGGTACGCCGCGGACCGTGCACGAGAAAGTCGACGACGCCGCGCTCGTCCACCGGCTGACCGGCGTGACGCCGACGGTCGCGCTGCACATCCCGTGGGACCGCACCGACTACGCCGAACTCCGCCGGTACGCCGAGGAGCAGGGCGTCCGGATCGGGTCGATCAGCCCGAACATCTTCCAGGACGACGACTACCACCACGGTTCGTTCACCAACCCCGATCCGGCGATCCGCGCGAAGGCCGTCGCGACGTCGGTCGAGTGTGTCGGCATCATGCGCACCACCGGCTCCAAGCAGCTGTCGATGTGGGTTGCCGACGGCACCAACTACCCGGGCCAGGGCGACTTCCGCCGGCGTCGCGCCTGGCTGCAGGATTCGCTGCAGCAGGTGTACGACGCGCTCGACCCGGACATGTCGATGATCCTGGAGTACAAGCTCTTCGAGCCGGCGTTCTACCACACCGACATCTCCGACTGGGGCCAGTCGCTGTTGCTGTGCCAGGAGCTGGGGGACCGGGCGAACGTGCTCGTCGACCTCGGCCACCACGCTCTGGGCGTGAACATCGAGCACATCGTCGCCACGCTGCTCGGGCAGCGGCGCCTCGGCGGCTTCGACCTGAACGGCAAGCGGTACGCCGACGACGACCTGATGGTCGGGTCCACGAACCCGTACGAGCTGTTCCTGATCATGGCCGAGATCACCCACGCGCTGGCCGATCCGGATCCGGGGATCGCGGCCGGGGCGGCCGATGTGCTGTTCAAGATCGACCAGTGCGCGATGGTGGAGGAAAAGCTGCCGGCGATGTTGCGCAGTATCGAGGCCTGTCAGATCGCCTACGCGAAGTCGTTGCTGATCGATCGGGACGAACTACGGAAGGCTCAGGACACGGGCGACGTGGTCGGGGCGAACACGCTGGTGGACAGTGCGTTCCAGACCGACGTACGGCCGTTCCTGTGGCAGGCGCGGGAGTTGCTCGGTGGGCCGGCCGACCCGCTGCGGGCCTACCTGGACTCGGGGCTGCCGGAGAGGCTGGCGGCGGAGCGGATCGGCGCCCCTGCTGGGTGGTGACGGTAGTTGCCGGCGGCACCTGGGTGCCGCCGGCCCTGTCAGCCCTTGACCGCGCCGGCGGCGCCGGCGCTGCGGAGGAACTGGCGCTGGAAGATCAGGAACAGCACCAGCGGGATGACCACCGTGCAGAACATTCCGGCCAGCAGCAAGGACTTCTCGGCGGTCAGCGAGATCTTGAACAACGCCACGCTGAGCGGTTGCGTCTCCGGCTTGGTGAGCACCAGCAGCGGCCAGAGGAAGTCCTTCCAGGATGCGATGAACGTCAGCATCAGGACGACTCCGAGGATCGGCCGGGCCATCGGCAGCAGGATCCAGATGAACACGCCGAACGACCCGGCACCGTCGATCCGGGCCGCTTCGTACAACTCGGCCGGGATCCGGTCGAAGAACTGCTTCACGATCAGCACGTTGAACGCGCTCGCCGCCGCGGGCAGCCAGACCCCGAGATAGTTGCCGGTGAACCCGAGCTGCTTGACCGTGAGGTAGAGCGGGACGAGCGTGATCGTCCCGGGCACGAACAGCGTCGCGAGGATCAGCCCTTGCAGGACAGGCGCCCACCGCGGCCGCAGTACGGCGAGTACGTAGCCGCCTGTGGTGGAGACGATGATCGAGGTGACCATCGTCCCGGCCGCGATCAGGATCGTGTTGAGGGTGGAGCGTCCGATGCCGATGCTGGTCCAGGCATCGGCGACGTTGTGCCACTGCACCCCGGACGGCCACAGCGCGAGCGGCCGGGTGACGGTGTCCTCGGTGGTCGACACGGCAGCTTTCGCCAGCCAGAGCAGTGGTCCGAGTCCGGCGATCGCCGCCAGCACCAGCCCGGCCAGGATCGACACGGCGAGACCGATCCTGACCGGGGTCCGGCGGAGGTCGGCCGCGGAGACGATGCTGCGTTCCTCGGCGTCCCGACTGCTCATGTCCGGCTCCATTTCCGGGTCGCGAACAGGTAGCCGGCAGACACCGCCGCGAGCACGACGGCGAGCAGCAGGCTCAACGCGGTGGCGGCGCCGAAGTCGCCGTACACGAAGGCGTAGTTGTAGATCAGGAGCAGCACGGTCATGGTCTTGTTCTCCGGGCCGCCGCCGGTGAGCAGGAAGGGTTCGGTGAAGACCTGCAGCGTGCCGATGATCTGGAGCAGCAGCAGGACCAGTACGACGGTGCGCAGTTGCGGCAGCGTGATGTGCCAGAAGCGCCGGAGTAGAGATGCGCCGTCGATCTCCGCGGCCTCGTACAGCTCGCTGCGGATCGACATCAGGGCGGCGACGAAGATGACCGTGCCTTGGCCGAACGCGGACCAGGTGGCCATCAGAACCAGCGACGGCATCGCGGTGATCGAGTCCTGAAGCCAAGCGACCGGGCCGATGCCGGCGACCCCGAGCAGTGAGTTGAACAGCCCGTCCTTGCCCGGGTCGTAGAACTCGCGCCAGAGCAGGATGCCGACCACTGGCGGCAGGATGACCGGGATGAACACGAGCACCGTCGCGAGCTGGCGGGAATGGCGCATCTCCGCGATCAGGGTCGCCGCCAGCAGCGGGACCGGGAAGCCAAAGAGGGCCGCCAGGAGGGCGAAGTACGCCGTGTTCGTGACGGCCTGGCCGAGTAGCGGGTCGGACAGCACCCGGTTGAAGTTCTCCAGGCCGACCCAGGTGGTCTGCAGGAAGTTGGTGTGCTGGAAGCTCAGCGCGAGGCCGCGCAGCAGCGGCCACCAGGAGAAGAGTGCAAACACCAGGATTGTCGGCAATCCGAAGATCAACGCGTCGACACGTATCCGGCGTGGTCGCGCCGGAGCGGGCGGCGCCTGGTGGCGCAGCCCGCTCGAGCGGTTTTCGGTACGGCTCACCGTTGCGCCGTGGCGAGGATCGTGGTGGCTTGTTGCTGGGCCTGTTTCAGCAGGGCGTCGATGTCGGCGTCCTTGCGGGTCAGCACCGCCTGGATCACGGTGTCGAGCAGTGCGTAGATCTGCTGCGCCTCGACCGGCGGCTCGGAGACGACCGGCAGCTTCTGGGAGGCATCGACGTACGTCTTCACGTTGGCGACCGGGACGTTGATGTACGGCTTGATCGCCTCGAGGTACGGCTGGTATGCCTGCTGGTTGACGATCGCGTAGAACGTTCCCGGGACCGGGTTGCCGTCGGTGGCCTGCGCCTTGGCGAGGTCGGCCGCGGTCTTGGCATCGTAGTACTGGTCGAGGAACCGGAACTCGAGCCACTTGACGGCCGCGTCCACCTGAGCATCGGTGGCGTCCGCCCGGAGCACCGAGAGTGTGCCGCCGCCGAGCCCGCCGAGGCCGTTCGCGGTCTGCGGCAGCGGGAACATCCCGAAGTCCTTCGGGTTCATCTTGTTCTTCGTGACGAACTCGCCGAGCCAGCCGTCCGGGCCGACCATGATCCCGCAGCGGCCGGCGGCGAACTCCGGCGCCAGCGCGGTGAAGTCGATCAGGAAGTTGGAACCTGCCGCGTTGTAGTCCCAGCGCACCTTGCGGAGGAACTCCAGTGCGGAGTGTGCGCCGGCGCTGTCGATGTTCGCGGTGAACTTGTCGCCGTCCCGGGTCTCCAGTTCGTTGCCCATGGCAGCGATGATCGAGGTGAGGATCCAGCCGCCCTGGTTCTGCTTGGTGAGCTGGCAGTATCCCGCCTTGCCGGTCGCCTGCGTGATCTTCTGGGCCGCCTGAGCCAGCTCGTCCCAGGAGGTGAACGGCTGGTCCGGGTTCAGGCCGGCCTTCGTGAACAGGCCGCGGTGGATCAGGATGCCGTTCTGGGTGGCGAACGTCGGGATCGCGTAGTAGTGGCCGTCGGTGCTCTTCACCGCGTCGAGCATCGTCGGCAGGATCGACTTCAGCTTCGGGCTCGCCTCGACCCACTTGGTCAGGTCCTTGATCTGGTGCCTCGCGATCAGACCGCCGGACTCGGTGAACGGCGCCTGGAAGGTGGTCGGCAGGTCGCCACCGGCGAGCTGGGCGGTGAACGTCCGGGCGTCCCAGGTCCACTCGACCGGCTGGAGGTCGATGTTCGGGTTCTTCGCCTCGAAGGCGGCGACCTGGGCCAGGAACTCCTTGCGGCCGGCCGGGTTGTCGTTCCCGGGCAGGCCGTTGACGGAGATCTTCACTTTCCCGTCCGTGGTCGTGGCCGAGCTGTTGTCACCGCTCTTCCCGCAGCCGGCGCCGGCCGTGAGTACGGCGGTGAGCGCGGCCGCGACGGCCATCTTTCGCAGCACAGTCATTCGGGGCTCCCTCGGGAATTGAACCGCTCCAATTCGGAGAGGTATAGCACGGCCGTCCGGCCGGGACAACGGCTCTGACCGGGACCGGTCGGGGTCAGCTGGGTTGTACGCCGAGTACGGCGGCGGCTTCTTCGGCGTAGATGCGGTGCCCGCGGTCGTCGGGATGGTTGATGCCGTTGCGGAGCAGCGTGGGGTAGGCGACGCCCTCCGCGTACAGGCGGTGCCAGCGGTCGGAGACGGCGGCGAGCGCGACGGACTCCCGGGCGGCGAAAGCGCGCAGGAAGGCGACGTACGGGCGGGGGTCGGCGGCGTCGATGCGGTCGATGTGCATCCAGTCCGGGCGGGTGAAATGTGGTTCGAGCAGCAGCAGGTCGGCGCCGGCCGCGCGGCACCGGGCGAGGATCTCGCCGTACAGCGACGGCCACCTGGACGGGTCGAGCTCGGCGTCGTTGACGAACTCGAGCGTGATCAGGTCGGGCTCCGTGGCGGCGACTTTCCGCCAATCGGCGCCGTTCGGCGAACCGCCGTCGGACAGCCACTCCTGCGATTGGCTGCCGCCGATCGCGACCGTTCGGACCTCGGCCGCGATGCCCGCGGTGTGCAGGAGGTCGAGCAGTTGCGAGGGGTACGCCGTCCGCTTGCTCGACGCCGATCCGCCGGCTGTGACGCTGTCGCCCCAGCAGGTGATGCGCACCGGGCGCCCCTCACCGATCGCCTTCCGGACCGCGGGCAGGCAGTCGGACTGCGGCGCCGAGAGCGGCGTACGTGGGACGTTCGTCACCGGAATCAGGACCGGCTCGTCGCCGGCGTACGGCACGAAGATCGTGGCCAGGGTCTCGCTGTCGTCCGGGATGCCTGGGGGCTGCGGATTGCTCAGGTGGCTCTGGCCCCGGAGGATCCGCCCGTCGGCGAGCAGGACGTCGACGCGCAGCAGCGAGTACTCGTACTCGGCAACGGCGCTCCGCAGTGGGCGTTTCCGGGTGAGCGCCGCCCAGTGTTCGTCGACGAGGTAGTCGATGCCGTCCGCGAGCGGGCCGTCGGCGTCGCGCAGCCGCAGCGTGCCCGGTCGCAGCGCGCCGGGTGCGGCCGTGTCGTCGATCCCGCGGCAGTCGGTCATCACGCCGCGCAGTTTGTAGCCGTGCTGCCAGCGATCCGGCTCGCCGTCCGGCAGCTCGACCGGCTCGTCCACGACAACCCGCCGCTCGGCCGGCGCGATCCCGCCGGCGGCTGCCACCATCGACCACAGTCGATCCGTCTCGACCATCCGAACTCCTTCCGTTGGTGTTCGAAGGCTAGTTGAATCGCTCCAATTGTGCCTAGACTTCGACGCCATGGACGACGACGCCAACGCGCCGGACCGGCGTACCGGCTGGATGACCAGCGCGGCCTGGCAACAGGACCCCGACGGCCCACTGCCGGTGCTCGGCACCGTGATCGAGGTGACCGGACAGGCCCGGGACGCCACCCTGCGGGTCGCCGGCCTCGGCGTGTTCGTCGCCGCGATCAACGGCGAGATCGTCAGCGACCCGCTCGAACCGGGCTACACCGACTACGCGATCCGTGCCGAGTTCTGCACGTACGACGTCACCAGCCGGCTCGTCCGCGGGCCGAACGTGATCACGATCGAACTCGGCCCCGGCTGCTACCGATCCCGCAAGACCGAGGACCGGTGGACCAAGATCGAGACGGCGTACGGCGACCTCGCCGCCTGCGCGACGCTCGATTGGACCGACGACGCCGGACCCAACGGCCTCGGACGCTGGCATGCCACGACCGGCCCGGCGCGGACGGCCAACTGGGTCGGCGGCGAGGACTACGACGCTCACCACGAGCCGGACCTGCAGGCGATCGCGTCCTGGCCGACCGCGGTACCCGCGAAGGTGCCCGCGGAACTCAGGCTGTCCGCCAAGACCATCCCACCGATCCGCGAGGTCCAACGCCTCTCCGCCCAATCCGTGACCACGGTGCGCCCCGGCGTCCATGTCGTCGACTTCGGAGTGAACTTCGCCGGCTGGGTCGAACTCGACCTGCCACCGAATGCACAAGTCCGCCTGCGCCCTGCCGAGCTGCTCGAACCCTCGGGCGAGATCAACCCCGTGACGCAGGGCTGGGGACCCGTCTTCCACACCGTGGCAACGGCCGACACTCCGCGGACCTGGCACCCAAGGTTCTGCTACAACGGCCTGCGCTACCTGGAGATCACGGGTCTGCCCGACGCGCCCGCGGCCCGCGGCCTGGTGCTCGCCGCCGCCGCCGATCCGGCCGGCACGTTCACCTCGTCCGACGCGAACGTCACCGAGCTGCACCGGATCATCCGCCGCGCGATCACGTCGAACATGTACTCGATGTTCACCGACTGCCCGCAGCGCGAGAAGCTCGGGTACCTGGAGCAGCTGCACCTGGTCTACCCGATCCTGCGCTGGAACTACGACGTACGCAGTCTCCTGGCGAACACGCTGCGGATCGTCCGCGAAGCGCAGGAGCCGAGCGGCCACCTGGCGCTGTACGTGCCGGAGTGGGACCCGTTCCCCGACCCTTGGCGCGGCGACGTCAACTTCGGCCTCGCGATCGTCTTCCTGCCCTGGCAGCTGTACCGCACGTACGGCGACCTCGAGCTACTGACTGCCAACCACGACACCGCCGTCAGGTACGTCGAACACCTCCTGGCAGCACGGGAGGACGGGCTGGTCACCTACGGACTGGGGGACTGGAACGGCCGCCACTTCCGGTACGTGCCGTTCGTCGCAACGTCGACGCTCGCCCGGGCGCTGGGTGTACTTGCGGACACCGCGCGGGTGCTCGGGCTCGACGGCGGGCGCTGGTACGACGTACGCGCCGCGGTCGTCGGCGATGTGCGGCAGCGCTTCGTGACGCCGACGGGTGAGGTGGGGAGCGAGTCCGTGGCGGAGCTCGCGGTCGCGATTCACTCGGGCGTGCTCACCGCCGCGGAGGAGCGGGCTGCGGTCGATCGGCTGGAGCGCCGGATCATTGCCGACGGCTACTACCTGGACGTGGGCGAGATCGCGATGGCGGCCCTGGTCGAGGTGCTGGCGAGCTACGACCGGCACGAGACGCTGTACCAGCTGACGCAGGTCGACGAGCAGCCCGGATACGGATACATGCTGCGGCATGGGGCGACGTCGCTGACCGAGACGTGGGACGGCCCGACGTTCGGCTTCAGCCAGAACCACTTCATGAACGGGGCGATCGACGACTGGTTCTTCGCTCACGTGGCCGGGCTGCGGCAGGCCGCCGGCGATGCCGGGTTCCGGCAGGTCGTGATCCGGCCGCGACCTTGTGGTGCGCTGACGTCCGCGGCCGCGTCGTACCGGACCGGGTACGGCGAGCTCCGCAGTGAGTGGGTGATCTCGGACGGCCAGTTCACGCTCGACGTCGCCGTACCGGGGCAGACCGAGGCGGTGGTCGAGTTGCCGGACGGGACGTCGTACGAGGTCGGGAGTGGCGAGCACCGATTCCGGACGGCAGCGGGATGAGGGTCTTCGGCGCGATCGACCTGGGTGCGTCCGGCGGCCGGGTGATCGCTGGGCTGGTCGACGGCGGCGAGGTGACGCTGCGGACGGTTCATCGGTTCGGTAACAGGGTGGAGTTGCGTGACGGTCGCTTGCGGTGGCCGTACGCGGAGCTCATCGCGGAGATGTTCGCCGGGCTACGAGAGCTTGCGCGGAGGTACCCGGAGGTCGAGTCGATCGGCATCGACACCTGGGGTGTGGATTACGGCCTGCTGGACGATTCCGGCGTACTGCTGGCTGATCCGGTGTCGTACCGGGACCGCCGGGCAGCCGGAGTTGTCGATGCAGTCCACGACCGGGTCGGTGGGGTCGCGAGGTTGTACGACGTGAACGGGTTGCAGCCGATGCCGTTCAACACCGTGTACCAGCTGGCCGCCGATGACCGGCGCAACGCGGCGCGGATCGTGCTGCTGCCTGATTTGCTGGGGTATCGGCTGACAGGCGTGCTGGGGACCGAATTGACGATGGCGTCCACGACCGGACTGCTCGACGTACGGACGCGCGACTGGTCATCGGTGGTGCTGGAGGCGATCGGCGTCCGACCGGAGATGTTTCCGCCGCTGCGGCAGGCGGGGGAGGTGCTCGGGTGCCTTCGACCCGAGGTGGCTCGGGCCACCGGGCTCCGTCCGGATGTCGTGGTGACCACGGTCGGTTCGCACGACACCGCGTCGGCGGTTGCCGGAATTGCGGTGGAGGCGGGGCCGGTTGTGTTCGTCTCGAGTGGGACCTGGTCGTTGGTCGGCCTCGAACTTCCCGGACCGGTTGTCACCGAGGCGTCGAGGCGAGCCGGGGTCAGCAATGAGATCGGGGTGGACGGCCGGACCTTGTTCCTCCGCAACCTCGCCGGGCTGTGGTTGTTGCAACAGTCACTCGCCAGTTGGCAGCACCCCGATCCGCAGGCCCTGCTGACCGCGGCGGGGGAGTTGCCGGCCGGCGGGCCGATCATCGATGTCGGCAGCAACGAACTGATCCCGCCGGGAGCGATGCCGGAGCGGATCGACGCGTTGGTCCGGGCGACCGGTCGGCGACCGCCGGACGGACCCGCCGGGACGGTCCGCTGCATCCTTGACTCGCTCGCAGCCACCTATGCGGCAACCACACGTGAGCTGGCCCGACTGACCGGCGCTCAGCCACGGACGATCCACATTGTCGGCGGCGGATCGCGGAACGACCTCCTGTGCCGGCTGACCGGCCAGCTGTCCGGCCTTCCGGTCGTGGCCGGCCCGGTCGAGGCAACCGCCCTGGGCAACATCCTCGTCCAGGCCCGGGCTCACGGGGCCGGGGCTTCGCTCGGCATCGAATCTGTACACACAAGTGAGGCAGGGTGGGGTTAGCGGCGCCGGTGATCCACAAGGTGCGGCTGGACGGCTTGGGCGACCTTCTCGAAGGTGGCCAGCGAGCGGTCGAAGTTCTGGTTGGCTACGGCAACGAAGATCAGGTCGACCAGGAAGAGTTGGGAGTGACTGGCGGCGAGGGCTTGGGAGCGGAACAGGGAGCCTTCGTTGACGGCGGTGAGGAGGCAGTGGTCGGCGGCGCCGGCCAGGGGGCTGTCGGTGGAGTTGGTGATGGCGACCGTGACGGCTCCGACGGCCGCGGCGGTTCGCAGAACCTGGACGGCCTCGTGGGTGCGGCCGCTGTGTGAGAAGGCGACCAGGACGTCGCCCGGTTCCAGGGAGGCGGCGGCGCCGAGGCCGTCGTGGACGTCGGACCACGACCAGGCGGGCATGCCGATGACGTTCAGGCGGTGCCGCATCTCGGCGGCGGCGAGGGAGCTGCCGGAGACGCCGTACAGGTGGATGCGCCGGGCTGCCGTGAGCGCATCGACGACCGCGGCGATCGCCTTGAGGTCGAGTTGGTCGACGGTCTGCTGGATAGCGAGCATGTCGCCGCCGGCGATGACGGCCGCGGTGCGTTCGAGGGAGTCGCCGGGCTGGACCTCGGAGCCGATCGCCTGTTGCCAGTTGGCCTGTTCGGCGCGGCCGTTGTCGGTCGCGATCGCGACCTTCAGTTCCGCGTACCCGGTGTAGCCGAGGCGGCGGCAGAACCGGTTCACGGTCGCCGGGGACGTGTGGCTGAGATCGGCCAGTTCGTTGATCGTCGAGCCGACCGCGGCGGACGGGTCGGACACGATGTACGACGCGATCCGGCGCATCCCCTCGGGGAGGTCGTCGGCGGTGGTGGCCAGCTGGGACAGAACGCTCACGTCGTCATCGTGGCGCCCGATGAGACGGTCCGTCAAGCGCAGTGAGTGAAAATTTTCGCTCATGGTCTTGACACTCACCCCCTGAGATGAATGATTCTGTCTCAACATCGACAGGAGGTGAAGCCGCGCATGGCCGGCGGCCGGCCGAGATCGCGGACGTCGTACTCGACAACGGGGCGCCGCATCGCCTGATCTGTCCCACTACAAGGAGAAACGTGATGTCCCCGATCGATCGTCGTACTCTGCTCCTCGGTCTTGCCGGTGGTACCGGCCTGTTGCTCACCGGTTGCGCCGTCCCGTCCGGCGGCCGGGATTCGGGGTCGAAGGCCGCCCCTGCCGTCGCCGGTGACGATCCGAAGAACCCGTTCGGGGTGAAGACGTCCGACCGGCTGGACGTGGTGATCTTCAAGGGCGGCTTCGGCGACGACTACGCCAAGCAGGTCGAGGAAACCTACAAGCAGGCCTTCCCCGGTGCGCAGGTGAAGCACTCCGGTCTGCAGAAGCTGCAGGAGACGTTGCAGCCCCGGTTCGTCTCGGGTACGCCGCCGGACGTGATCGACAACAGCGGTGCTGCTGCGCTGAATGCCGTCACGCTGCAGAAGGGCGGTCAGCTGCTGGACTTGAAGGCCCTCCTCGATGCGCCATCGGTCGACGATCCAAAGGTGCGGGTCCGCGACACCTTGCTGCCGGGCGTGGTCGAGTCCGGGACGCTCGGCGACACCGTTGCCTCGGTCAACTATGCGTACACAGTCACCGGCTTCTGGTACAACCAGGACCTGTTCGAGAAGAACGGCTGGGTGTACCCGAAGACGTGGGACGAGCTGGTCGCGCTCTGCGCGAAGATCAAGGCGTCCGGCATCGCGCCGTTCACGTACCAGGGCAAGTTCCCCGGCTACTTCCTCGAGCCGCTGATGCAGATGATGGCCAAGACCGGCGGCGCGGAGACGCTGGCCGCCGTCGACAACCTCGAGCCGGGCGCCTGGCAGTCGCAGCCGGTGGCGGACGCGGTCGGTGCGATCGAGAAGCTGGTGAAGAACGGCTACATCCTGCAAGGATCGGAGGGGTTGTCGCACACGGAGGCGCAGCAGGCCTGGGTCGACGGCAAGGCGGCCCTGATCCCGTGCGGGTCGTGGCTCGAGAACGAGATGAAGTCGACGACGCCGAAGGGCTTCCGGATGGCCGTCGGCCCGACGCCGGCGGTGACCGCGCAGGACAAGCTGCCGGCAACCGCGATCAGCGCCTCCTCGTCGGAGGGCTTCATAGTCCCGAAGGACGCGAAGAACACCGCGGGCGGCCTGGAATTCCTGCGGCTGCTGCTCAGCAGGTCGGCGGCGTCGAAGTTCTCGGAGCTGACCGGCTCGATGACCACGGTGAAAGGCGCGGGCGCGAATGTGACGAACAGCCCGGCGCTGACCTCGGCCCGCAAGGCGGTCGAGGCGGCCGGGGCGAACACGATCAGCTTCCGTTTCGGCGGCTGGTACGGCGACCTGTATGCCGCGGGCTCGTCCGCGATGGGGGAGCTGCTGACCGGCCGGGTCGACGCCGCCGAGTTCATGAAGCGGACCCAGGCCGCCGCCGACAAGATCGCCAAGGACTCCAATGTCGTCAAGTACCACCGCTAGCCGATCCCTGAGCCGGGCCGGCCGCCGG
Organism: Kribbella aluminosa; assembly: GCF_017876295.1. Taxonomy (NCBI): domain Bacteria; kingdom Bacillati; phylum Actinomycetota; class Actinomycetes; order Propionibacteriales; family Kribbellaceae; genus Kribbella; species Kribbella aluminosa. The sequence continues at coordinate 2,753,846 of NZ_JAGINT010000001.1, forward strand.
GCCAGGGGCCGGTCCAGGGGCCGGTCCGGTAGCCTGCCACGGCATCGCGGCCTGATCGTCGGCTTCCTGACGCTGCCGATCATCCTGTACGCCGTGTTCGTGCTTTCGCCCTATGTCCAGGCGATCTACATCTCGCTGACCGACTGGACCGGCTTCGCCCGCCGGCTGAACTTCGTCGGCTTCGAGAACTACACCCGGGTCGCCCACGACGACCTGTTCTGGACCGGGCTGAAGCACAACCTGGTGATGCTCGCCGTCCTTCCGGTGCTGACGATCGGGCTCGGGCTGTTCTTCGCCTCGATGCTCAACATCGACCGCGCGGGCCGCGGCGTCCGGGGGAGTTCGGCGTACAAGATCGTGTACTTCTTCCCCCAGGTGCTGCCGGTCGCGGTGATCGGGGTGCTCTGGCAGTTCGTCTACACACCGCGGTCCGGGCTCCTGAACGGGTTGCTCGGCACGCATCACGCCTGGCTCGGGAGCCCGGACACCGCGCTCGCCGCCGTATTGGCGGTGGGGGTCTGGAGTTCGGTCGGGTTCTACGTGGTGCTGTTCAGCGCGGCGATGGGCGCGATCCCACAGGAGATCTACGAGGCTGTCGCGCTCGACGGGGCTGGGCGTTGGCGGACGTTCTTCCAGGTCACGCTGCCGTTGTTGCGCGACACCGTCCGGGTCGGGCTGATCTACGTGTCGATCGGCGCCTTGGACGGGTTCGCGATCGTCCAGCTGATGACGGTCGGGCCGGGCGGGCCGGACAACGCGACCGAGGTGGTCGGACTGACGTTGTACCGGCGGGCGTTCGCGGACGGGCAGTTCGGCTATGCCTGCGCGATGGGTGTGGTGATGCTGTTCATGACGCTCACGCTCGCGGTGATCCTGCAGTCCAGGCGGCGTGAGGTCGGCCGATGAAGCGCACAGTGAGGCGTTCTGGGATCCACATTCCGCTGCTGGCCTGGGCGACCGTTGTCGGGCTGCCGCTGCTCTGGATGGCACTCAGCGCGTTCAAGAACGACAAGGAGATCATCGACGACCCGTTCTCGCTGCCCAGCCAGTTGCACTGGGACAACTTCGGCCGGGCCTGGTCGCAGGCGAGCATCGGCCGCTACACGATGAACACCGTCATCGTTGTCTGCGGCGCGCTGGTCCTCACGATGACCCTCGGCGCGATGGCGGCGTACATCCTCGGCCGGTTCGAGTTCCGGGGCCGGAAGATCGTGTACTACGGGTTCGCGGCGAGCATGACGTTTCCGATCTTCCTCGCCCTGGTGCCGCTGTTCCTGGTCGCCTCGAACCTGCACCTGGTCGGGACCCTGTACGGGCTGATCCTGATCTATGCGGCGTACGCGCTGCCGTTCACGATCTTCTTCCTGACGCCGTTCTTCGCCGACCTGCCGCACGAGTACGCCGAGGCCGCCCGGATCGACGGCGCCGGCGAAATCGGCATCTTCGTCCGGATCATGGTCCCGCTGGCCCGGCCTGGACTGGTCAGTGTCGCGATCTTCAACTTCCTCGGCCTCTGGAACCAGTACCTGCTGCCGATCGTGCTGATGCCCGACGAGAAGCAGTTCGTGCTGTCCCAGGGCCTGGCAGCGCTCGCGGTGAACCAGGGCTACCAGAGCGACTGGAGCGCATTGTTCGCCGGCCTGACCATCGCCGTCGTCCCCGTTCTCGCCGTCTACATCTTCTCCCATCGCACGATCCAGGCCGGACTGACCGCCGGAGGTCTGAGATGAAGCATCCGCCCAAGGGAATCGTGGTCGTCCTCGCGATCCTCCTGCCGTTCCTGATCGCCACCCCGTCAACGGCGACGACCCAGGCCGGTCCGCCGCAGACCGTCCCCGCCCTGCAACAGTGGTCGCCCGGGCCTGTCGCCACCACGTTCACCGCCTCCTCGCGGATCGTGGTCAACGCCGGCTCCGGTATGCCGTTGTTCGCCGATGCGCACACCTTCGCCGCGGATCTCGGGCTCGCCACCGGTACGATGCCGCCGGTTGTGACCGGCGTACGGTCTGCGGCGAACCCGGGTGACATCTACCTCACCCTCGACCCGGCTGTTGCCGTGCACAACAACGAGGGCTATCAGCTGGAGTCGGGCGGGTTCGTCGCGATCTCGGGTACGACGGCCGACGGCGTGTTCAACGGGACGCGCTCCCTGCTGCAGCTGCTCCGGCATTCGCCGACCGTTGCCGGAGGCATCGCGGTGGACTGGCCGGCATACCCCGAACGCGGGATCCGGATCGACTCGGTGCCGCGGACGTTCTCGTCGCAGTGGTGGCACAACCTGATCCGGGAGCTGTCGTACACGAAGCTCGACATGCTCCAGAGCCTGCTGCTCGGCGGGTACGGCCTGACGTCGGCCGAGATCACCGACATCACGACGTTCGCCGCGAAGTACCACGTGCGGTTCACGCCGACGCTGGCGTTGTCCGGTCACGCCGACCCGATCCTGGACGCGCATCCGACGCTCGAGCTGTTCGACTCGACCGGCGCACGCCCGGCGACAGGGCGATCGCTGGACTACTCCAAGCTGGACTTCACCGCGCCGAACGTGGTGCAGCAGCTCTTGGACCAGTACGTCGCCCGCTCCGGCAGCGACTACTTCCACGTCAGCGGTGACGAGTTCATCGCGTATCCGGGATGGACGGACGGGCAGTGGTCGAAGTACCCGCAGCTCGACACGTTCGCCAAGCAGAAGGTCGGCCCGACGGCGACCGCGCGCGACGGCTACATCTGGTACCTGAACTGGCTCGACGACCAGATCGAGGCCCGCGGCAAGAAGATGCGCGTCTGGAACGACACGATCGAGAGGAGCCCGCTGATCGCGCTGCACTCCGACATCCAGGTCGAGTTCTGGTACCAGCCTGCCCGCGCGGCGGGGCTCACCCCGACGGACATCACGGCGACGAACAAGCTGCTGAACGTCCGCGAGGACCTGCTGTACTACGACATGGCGGTTCGGTCGGTCGATCCGCAGAAGGTGTACGACCTGTTCGTGCCGACCCAGTTCCCGGGCTACACGGTCCCCGCGACCAACGTGTCCGGCGGGATGATCGCGGTCTGGCTCGGTGCCCAGGGACCGCAGGCCGCCCTCGAGACCAACGAGCAACTCCTCGACCGGCTCCGGATGCCGCTGCGGGCCTTGGCCCAGAAGACGTGGGCCTCGCCGAACCCGGGGACGTACGCCAACTTCGCCGCGATCGACCCCTCGGTCGCCGTGGGCGTCGTACCAACCGCAGGTGTCGCGACCGGCAAGGCGGCGTGGCTCCCCGACGGCCGGTTCCTGGTCCGTACGACGGCCGGCGAGCTGCAGTTCGGTGCGTACGCCGTGGACGGGATGTTGCGCACGACAACGATCGCCACCGGGGTGAGTGGCGACCCGGTGACCGTGATGGCCGGGAGCACGCCGTACTTCGCGATCCGCGCGGCCGACGGCCGGCTCCTGTACGGCTCGCTGCAGCCGACAGGCTGGCGGTTGGCGTATGCATTGACCGGTGTGGCCGGCGATCCCGCGCTGGCGCTCGACTCGCTCGGACGGGTCGTGTACGCCGCCCGGCTGTCGAACGGTGAGCTGTGGAGCGGCCGTGAGGACCTCGCACCTGAACGCCTGACCACCGGGCTCGTGGGTGACCCGGTGCTGATCGCCGACGCCAACAAGAAGCTCACGTGGTTCGCGCGTACGACGGGAGCGACTGTCCGGCACGGGTGGCAGAGCGCGGCGGGCGGACCGTGGGACCCGATCACGGCCGAGCTCGTCACCGGTGCCGCCGGGCAGCCGGTCCCGGCGTTGGATGCCAACGGCAAGCTCACGCTGTTCGTCCGGGCCACGAACGGGGACATCGTTCATCGCTGGCAGGCGGTTGCCGGTGGTGGCTGGGACCCGACGCAGGCCGTGCTGGTCAACGGGGCGGCCGGGGACCCGGCGGTGAGCCTGGACTCCGAGCGCAAGCTGACCTTGTTCGTCCGGAAGACCGACGGCGGTCTGGCCCATCGCTGGCAGAGCCTTGCCGGCGGCGGTTGGTACCCCGGTGAAGTCGTCTTGCTCACCGGCGTCGCCTCAGACCCGACGGTCACGCTGGACAGCGCCGGCCGGCTCACGCTGTTCGTCACCACCACCGACGGCAATCTCTGGTTCCGTCGCCAGTCCGTCCCCGCGGGCGGCTGGGCGAACGCCGAGCTCGTGTTCTCCGGACTCAGCTCCCTCCCGGCGGTGCGCAGTTCCTCGGGACTCGTCGACTACCTCGCAGTGACGCCGTACCGCTACCTCGTACACGGCTGGCAAGGCGCCAACGCCGATGGCACCAACCATTGGTGGCGCTGGATCGTGATGGCCTCGTGAACGTCTGTTTCCGCCCGATCAGGAAGGATTTGTGATGAGTACGTCGAACGTGTCACGCCGGACCGTGCTGGCCGTTGGAGGAATCGCGACGGCCGCGACGATGGTGCCGAGGACCGCGCAGGCGGCTGCGCCTACGTTGGAGCTGGTGCACAAGGGGGCACCGAAGTACAAGATCTACCACGGGCCGGACGAAGGGCCGGTGACCCGGCAGGCCGCGCGGGAGCTGTCCGAGACGATCGGCGCGATCACCGGAGTGAACCTGCCGATCGTGGTCGGCGCACAGCCTCCGGGTGGCAGCGGTCGGCTGATCGTGCTCGGACGCGAGAATCCGCTGACTGCCCGGTTGCGGCTCGACTACCGGGCGCTCGGCGACGACGGGTTCGCGCTCCGGACCGTTGGGCAGACCATCTATCTCACCGGGCCGATCCCACGCGGCACGCTGTACGGCGTCTACTGGGTGCTCGACCGGTTGTGCGGGGTCCGCTGGTGGTCGCCGGACTTCACCAGCATCCCGAAGTCGCCGACGCTGGCGCTGGCGGCAGGCGCGCTGAACGGCGATCAGGTTCCGCGGTTCCCGTTCCGCGAGGTGGCCTCGGCCGACGGCAAGGACGCGGCGTACCGGCAGCACAACCTGCTGAACGGGCTGCGCGGCCAGGACGAGTTCGAGACATTGCCGCGGACGCCTGGGATTGACACCTGGTCGCGGTACTGGCCGGAGGACAAGGACGACTACTTCAAGACGATCCTTCCCGAGTCGCAGTGGGCGGACGGCGGGCAGATCAAGATGATGGACGCGACCACCCGGGCGACGGCCGCGGAACGGCTGATCGTCAAGATCCAGCAGCGCATCGACGCAGGGGAGGCGCCGACCGCCTCGTTCGCACAGAACGACCAGCCGTGGAGCCCGGATCCGGCCAGCAAGGCGTTCATCGACCTGCACGGCGGCGCGTACTCGGCACCGCTGGTCGACATGCTGAACGACATCGCCGCCCGGGTGACCAAGCAGATCCCGAACGCGATGCTCGAGACCGAGGCGTACACGTGGAGCTTCACGCCGCCGACCGGGATGAAGGTGCACGACGCGGTGGTGATGACGGTCGCCCCGATCCTGGCCGACTTCGGCAAGTCGCTGATGGGCCCGGGCAACGCCGACGTCGACGCCGGGATCCGCGACTGGGGCCGGCTCGCGAAGAACATCGTGATCTGGGACTACCTCACCGACTTCCACGCCTACCCGCAGCCGTTCCCGAACTGGTGGGCGATGTGCGAGTCGTTCCCCGAGTTCGCCAGGATCCCGTCGATCCAGGGGTACTTCGGCGAAGGTGCGTGGAACGGCCGTGGCGCCGAGTTCGCCCATCTCCGGCTCTGGGTGCTGTCCCGGCTGATGTGGAACCCGGCGGAGGATCCGGACGCGCTGATCCGCGAATTCCTCCACGGGTACTACGGTCCCGCCGCGGCGCCGCTGTACGACTACATGAAGCTGATGGTCGGTGCGGTCGCGTCCACCAACACCCGGCTCACCTGCTTCGTGCCGGAGAACGCGCCGTACCTGAATTTCGACTCGCTGACTGCTGCCGACGTACTGCTGGACAAGGCTCAGGCGCTGGTCCAGGACGACCGGGTGCTGTCCGCGCACCTGGCCGGCGTACGGCTCGGGGTCGACTTCCAGCTCCTGGTCCGGCGGGACGAGTTCGGCCGGTACGCCAAGGCGCACGGGATCAGCTGGGACCCCGACACCAAGCGCCGGCTGGCCCGGTTCCGGACCGAGATCATCCAGTCCGGGCTGACGCAGTACACCGAGACCGGCGGTACGCTGCAGCAGATGATCGACCGGGCGACCACGGTGGTCGAGCGGGTGCCGGCACCGGTACCGCAGGTCGCGCAGGGGCTGCCGGCGGGGGACTGGTTCGAGATCCAGGACTACGACTTCACGATCTCGACCAAGACCGCCGCGATCGTCCCGGACGACCTCGCCTCCGACCACGGCACCGCGCGGATGATTGCCACCGGCAACACCGACTGGGCGGTCATGTTCCCGCTCGACAAGCTCCCGGCGGAGGGAACCTGGAAGCTGTACGTCGCGGCGCGGATCCCGGCTACGTCCGCGGCCGGCGTGAACCAGGCTCTCGCCGCGGGCGTCTGGCCGCCGTTCGGGAACGTGGTCTTCCCGACCGTCGAGTCGATGCGCGACGGCCAGTACCATGAGCTCGCGATCCCCGGTACGTACACGCGGGACACAGATCCGAACGCGCTGCACTGGTTCTGGATCGCGCCGGTCGACAACGCGGACGTCCAGTACCTGTACGTCGACCGGCTGATCGCCGTCCGCGCCTAGCAGCCGGACCACCTACCTCGCGCCGCCCGCCCCGCCGACGGGCGGCATGAGGTGCCGGAGGCATCGAACGCGATGCCGACAATGCTCAGGTATTGGCGCCAGTGGCCGCTCTGGTGCGGCGGACCCGGCAGGAAGACCCGCTGGAGAGCAACGCGAAACGCTGATTTTGTAGACAGCAAGCTCGAGTGTGTTGAAGCGGTCGTTCTTGGTGAGTCGTGTCCGACGTGCGGCGTTCTCGGCCTCGCCGAGCAGCGTCCAGGCGCTGTCGCGGTTATCGCGTAGCGCGGCTGTGTACGAGGCTGTGGCAAGTAGTTGCCCGTAGGTGGCGGCGGTGCCGGAGTCGGCCAGGCCGGTATCGGCCTGCAGTTGGTTCGCTGCGTCGAGCATGAGCCGCTGCGCGCCGTCGCGGTGGTGGGTTCGCCGCATCACGATGGCCGCCCACCGCCGGGCCTCGGCAATCGTGAGACGGTCGTCGCCGGCTCGGGCGGCTTGGATCGCGCGATCCGCGGTGGCCCAGGCCATCCCGTCGTCATGCAGGCGAAGGTCTCGCACGTCCCACACCCGGCCAGGCTTCGTCTCCATCCGGCTCAGCGTCGAGGCGGAGATCCCTGCCAGGCGGGCCGCGTCTTTCACAGTCAGCCCAGCGGCCACATGGGCGGTGCGCAGCACGGCGCCGAAGTCGCCGCCGTCCGCTGCCTGCGCGACGGACGACATCGTGGTCCAGGCGGAGAAATGCTCAACGGTCACGTCGATCCCACTGCGGCGGGAGTTCGAGCGTGACCCATGTTTGCAGGTTGTGCAAGCCGGCTGCACTCTGAGTGGTCAGGTCTACGGCCGGGCTCGCGGGCCGGTGTTCTAGAAACATTGAATCCGTAGCTGACAGGAGCCTCCACACGATGACGCCTCAGACCGCATCGGCCGGCTCGCGGTCGGACGATGGGCCGGCATCCCGCTGTGCGACTCTCTGCTGTCGGCCGAGCAGGCACGCATCCTGGCGCGGTACGCCGCCACCGACACAGCGATCGTCCTTCTAGCGGACAGGGAGGCAGGAGAGCGGGCAGCAGACGCCTTCCTGGCTGATGTCTCGCGCTTCTTCCCGCGCATGCAGGCAGTCGAACTTTCAGCGCCGACCGCCGCGTTGTCGAGCTCCAAGGACGGGCTGCAACGCCCGCACAGCGAGAATCGTCCGCTGATTGAGCCAGTTCACCCTGTGGGCCAGGCCTTTGCGGGTGCGACCTGCAGATGGATGATCGTGGCGGGATGCCCCTCAGCGGCTCGCTCGACGATTCGGTGGATGCAGCGGCACAGCGACAGTTCATGCACATGTCATCGACTGAGAGTCTCTGACGGCGAATCGAGGACGGTGGCTCGTACGGCGGGGGTGGGCGGGACACCACCTTCGGCGAGGGCGTCGAGGATGGTGCCGAGGATCGGCTCGGCGGGTTGGGCCGCGACGTCGACGTGGGGGAGTTGGCGGCTGAGCTCTCGGAGGATGGCTTTGCGGAGGGTTATGTCGGCGGCGACCGAGCCGCCGAGGGTGAGGGCGAATGGTTCGTCGAGGGCTACCTGGTTGGCGCAGGCTTCGACGTACGCGGCGATTCGCTCGGCGTGCTGGTCGACGATGCCGACGGCAACGAGATCACCGCGTTCTGCTTCGCGCAACACAACGCGGGCCGCCTTCGCCTTGTCGTGGTGAGAGCCTTCGGCACTTTCGCGGCGGGTGAATCGGTGCAGCAGGTCCTCGACCGAAGCCGCCTCGTAGTACTCCGGGATCGCCTGTGACAACGAGGTACCGGATGTCAGGCCCGTGTGCGCGCGGAAGATCGCGTGCAGTGCATCGTCGACCAGGCCGGCTGCGCCGAGGGGGTGCTGGAGCCAGAACGAGAAGGCGAACTCGGTACCGGTCGGACCTCGGCCGGCGATCGCGGCACCGGTGCCGAGCGAGACGGCGACTCCGACTCCGTCCGGGTCCCCGCAGCGGAGCAGGGCGAACCCGTCGTTCTTGACCGAGAGGCGCACGTCCGGACCGAGGTGGCCCGTGAGCACCTCGGTCCAGAGCGCGGTGTCTTCTGGCCAATCCACGCCCGCCAGGCAGAACGCTGCCGATGCAAGGCGTCCACCGGGTACTGCGTCCTGTGCGGAGCCGACTGCCTCGTCGACGAGCCGCAGTACCGCGGCTACTGCCTCTCCAGGGTCGTCGACGCCGTAGATGTCGCCGAGCCCGCCGCGTGCCCAGCCGACGACGTTTCCGTGCCGGTCGGCGACGGCAGCGATGGTTTTGGTGTTTCCGGCGTCGACGCCGAGGAAGAGGTCGGTCACGGCAGGAGTCGCTCCGGGAGGTAGGCGGCGTGCGCGGCGGCCATCTCGTCGTACAGCTCTTCGGCGACCTTGAGGTTGTTGACGAGTGGGTTGGCGAGCAGGGCCTGGATGCCGTCCTTGCGAGTGCCGGCCCAGCCGGTCTTCGCGGCCAGGATCTGGAACTCGGCGAGCTGCTGGGTGATGCCGAGCACCGAGTGCGGCAGTTCCTTCTGTGGCTCGATGTGGAAGCCGTTCTTGTCGACGGTGCACCAGACCTCGACGACGGTGCTCTCGTCGAACCCGGCGAGCGCTCCACCGGCATTCGGCAGGTTGACCGGTAACCGGGCGCCGGTGTCGTTGTAGTGGGCACTCATCACGTCGATCGCGAGCTCCAGCTCGTGGATGCCGCCGCGCGAGCGCTTCGGGTCGAGCTCAGGTGTGTCTGCGGTCGACTGTTCACGGTAGTGGTCCCAGTAGCCGGGGACGGAGTCCATGATGATCTCGGACCGGGTCTTGGCCGCGCCCTGCTGCTCGCGAAGGAGTTCCTCGCGGAAGTAGTAGTAGTTGAAGTAGTCGGACGGGATCGAACCCATCGTCACCGCGAGCTGCAGCGCGCGGCGGGAGTTCGGGTCGAGTTGGTCCTTGCGCTCCTCCCATGCCTTCTCGAGGAGCGGCATGATGTCCTTGCCGTCGTACAGGGCCTCGGTACTCCAGCAGTTGTGGTTGACCCCGGCCATCGTCACCTCGGCGCGCTCCGGGTCGAGACCGGCTGCCTTGATCACGACTGGCGGGAAGACGATCGGTCCTTCGCACATCGACACGATGGGTACGTCGCTGTACTGCGTGACGGCCTGGGAGACGATGTTGACCGGGTTGGTGTAGTTGAAGATCTTCGCGTTCGGGGCGACCTCGTTCAGGTCCTCGACGACGCCCTTGAGGACGTTGACCGAGCGCAGCGACATGAAGAAGCCGCCGGGGCCTTGGGTCTCCTGCCCGATGATGCCGTGCTTGATCGGGATGCGCTCGTCCAATGCGCGAGCGCCGAAGCCGCCGGGCCGGAAGCTGGAGAGTACGGCGTCCACGTCGGTCAGTCCGGCGCGACGGTCGGTGGTGGCGGTGACGGTGAGGTCGAGGCCCTGGGCCTTGATCATCCGTTCGGTGATCGACCGGACGATCTCCAGGTGGTCGGGATCCAGATCGATCAGGACGATCTCGGAGCCCGCGAACTCCGCGCCGTGCCAGAGCAGCGATGCCATCGTGCCGGCGGCCCGGGAGGAGCCGCCGCCGAGGTATGCGAGCTTGATGCGTGCCATGAGAAACAGTGTGCCTTTCGTAACCGTTGGGGTCAGGAAGCAGCGGAGAGCAGCGTGGCTGCCGCCCGGTCTGCCAGGAATCGGGGGGATGCACAATCGCTGAGAACGGTGGCCGGCCAGTCGGGTTCGTACGAGTCGGCCGAGGCGACGCGCTGGACCGTGACCTGCTTGTGGGCTCCGGTAACGACCATGACGACCGCGCGGGACAGGTCCCGGATGGTGGCGGTACCCACGGTGACGCCGTACCGAGGTACGTCGTCCAGCTGCCGGAACGAGGGGAACGTCTCGAGGTTGTCGCGCCGGGTGTCCTCCCCGAGCTCGACGACGCGGGTGACGCTGTCGGTCGCGGTTCCGGGCGGGTTCAGTGCGATGTGGCCGTCGGAGGCGCCGGAGGCGAGGAGGAAGAGGTCGATCCCTCCGGCGGCGGCCAGCGTGTCGTCGTACGCACCTGGTTCGGCTGCGGGATCGGGGTACCACAGGTTCTGGGCCTGGATGCGGTGCCCCGGACCGGCCGCCGCGTTCAACGGTTCCAGGATCTGCCGGCGTCCGAAGCCGACGCAGCTGTGCGGGAGCTCGGGATCGACGAGTTTGAATCCGTCGGCCGTTCGTACGACGTACTCGTCCATCAGGGCGATGATCAGGTGGCTGAGGTCGAGGTTGCGCTGGGCAACGAGGTCGGCGAGGTGGGCGTAGGTTCGCAGTGGGCTGCGGCCGCTCGGGCAGCCGAGGACGAACGAGCGGGCCGCTTCCGCGGCCGACTCGATGCCGGCGGCGATGTCCTCGGCCGCGAGCAGGCCGACCTGGTCGGCGCTGTCGTGGACTTCGGGCGGCACGTGCATAGGGAAAGATCCTTCGCTTTCGGGAGGGAGGGTTCGGTCATTCCTTGAGGGCGCCGTTGAGCACGCCGCGGATGAAGTGCCGCTGGAAGAAGGCGTACAGCACGAGGACCGGCAGGGCGACGATGAGTGATCCGGCGGCGAGCAGGTTCACGTCGACGCTGTGCCGTCCTTGGAAGACGCCGAGTGCCAGCGTGGCGGGCTGGATCGCCGGGTCGGCGATGAAGATCAGGGACAGGAAGAAGTCGTTCCAGGTCCACATGAACGACAGCAACGCGAGCGTCAGAACGGCCGGCCGGGAGATCGGCAGCAGGATCTGCCAGAGGATGCGCCAGGTGCGGGCGCCGTCCATCTCGGCCGCCTCGACCAGCGACGCCGGCACGGCGCGGAACGTCGCGCGCATCCAGAACGTGCCGAACGGGACACCCATGCCGATCTGGATGATGATCAGGCCGAGCCACGAGTTCGTCAGCCCCAGCGACTGGAACGTGTAGTAGAGCGGGACGATGAAGACCTCGGCCGAGATCATCAGCCCGAGCAGTACGACGGGGAAGATGATCTTCTGGCCCGTGACTCCGAGGACGCCGAAGGCGAACCCGGACAGGATGGCCAGCAGCGTCTGTCCGGTGACCGCGCCGATCGTGATGACCGCTGAGGCGAGCATCGCGTGGCCGAATCCGCCGAGTTTCCAGGCGGTGCTGAAGTTCCCCCACTCGAGGTTGGTGAAGTCGAGCTGGCCGCCGCGGTTCGGGCTCAGTGCCGTGAACAGGAACCAGACCACGGGGAACAGCACCAGGATCGAGACGAACGCCAGGACGGTGTGGTTGAGGACGCGTTCGGTGCGCGAGATCATGCCTTCTCCTCCGACAGCCGCGTGATGACGAGCGCTACCAGGAGGCAGATGATCGCCAGCACGATGCCGATCGCGGCCGCCATTCCCACGTCCGGGTTCAGGAATGCTTTGCGGTAGAGCAGCAAGGCCGGAGTGATGGTCGACGTACCAGGGCCGCCCTGGGTGGTGACCCAGACGAGATCGAAGGCGCGCAGTGCTCCGGTGACGGTGAGGGTGAGCGCGACCGCCAGTTGGCCGCGCAGGGCGGGCAGCGTGATCGCCAGGAACTCCTTGACCGGTCCGGCGCCGTCGAGGCGGGCCTGCTCGTACAGTTCGTTGGGGATCGCGGCGACGCCGGCGACGAACAGGACCATGCACAGGCCGAGTGCTGTCCAGGTGCCGATCACGCCGAGCGCTGGCAGCGCCCAGGTGAAGTCACCGAGCCAGTTGTGGGCGAGGTCACCCAGTCCCACCGCTCGCAATGCTCCGTTGAGCGGGCCGTCCGGTCCGTAGATCCGCTTCCAGATCACGGCGACCACGACGCTGGTCAGGACCTGTGGGAGGAACAGCACCCAGCGGTAGATCCCGGCACCCCGCATCTTGCCGCGACCGAGAAGAGCGGCGGAGAGCAGGCCGAGCAGGATCGGCAGGCCGGCGAAGAACAGCACCAGTACGAGCACATGTGCCAGCGACTGTGCGAGCTCGGGATCGGTGAAGAACGACTTGTAGTTGCCCAGCCCAACGAACCGCGCGGCTGACACGCCGTCCCAGCTGTAGAACGAATAGCTCACGCTCTGCACGATCGGAACGATGACCACGAAGCCGTACGCGAGCAGCGCGGGAGCCGCGAAGGCGAGGCCGAGCCACCGCTGCTTGCGGGCCCGAACCGACAGCCGCGGCTTCCTTCGGCCAGAGCGGCCTGCGGTCTTCCTGTTGCCCATGGCATCCTCCGGTACGGCGGCTGTCGTAGCCGCCCGCCGTTGGAGGAGCTGACGGGAACTCATCCCCGATCAGCCCTTCGCCCGCTGCGCCTGGAAGGTGTCGTAGTCCTTCTGCCCGGCCGCGGCGAGTTGGTCGGGCGTCGACTTGCCGGCCAGCAGCAGCTGCACCTGGCCGCCGATCGTGTCAAGCATCGTCGGTGTCGACCAGTCGAAGTACGGCACGAAACCGTCGGCGTCGGTGAGCTTCTGTTGCGCGGTGATCTCGGTCGCGAGTTCGGGGCCGGGTGTCGCCTGCTTGACGTCGTTGTGCAGCAGCGGAAGATACCCGTGGTCGACGCTGGCCTGGGCTGTCGCCTTGCTCGCCAGGTAGTCGAGGAAGGCCGCAGCCGCATCCGGATGCTTCGACTTCGAGGAGATCGCCAGGTTGCCGACGGTCGAGCCGGTCCCGACTACCTTGTCGCCGTTCGCCTGCGGCAGCTGGACGTACCCGAATGTCTGCTTCTGCGCCGCCGAGAACCCGAGCGACCCGGTGTAGTTGAACTGGAAGGCGCCCTTGCCGGCCAGGAAGTTGTTCATCGAGTCGGCGAACGGAATGCCCTCGTGATTCGGCGTCAGCCAGCCGGCGTCGCTCCACTTCTTCACCGCCGTGGCGGCTTGCGTGATGCCGGTGGAGGTGATCGGCACCGAACCGCTGGAGTAGACGAAGTCCTCGATGTCCTTGGCCGAGCCGTACAGGTCCTGCAGCGCGAACAGGATCGCCGTCGAAGAACCCTTGTCCTGGGACCCGTACGCGATGGGGATCTGACCACCCGCCTTGACCGCGGCAGCCGCCTTCTCGAACTCGGCGAGTGTCTTCGGTACTGCGATGCCGAGCTTGTCGAGGATCGCCTTGTTGTAGTACAGGCCGATCAGCGACGACCGAGCCGCCGGTACGGCGTACACCGAGCCCGTGCCCATCTGCTTGCCGTCAGACGTGAACTGCTCCTGGCGCAGGATCGTGCTCGGGATCGCGTCCTTCCATCCGTACGCCGAGGCGTAGGCGTCGAGGTTCAGGATCCGGCCGCCCTTCGCGAGCGTGCCCATCGACTGCCAGCCGTTGTTCACCAGGGCGATGTCGGGCCCGTTGGGGTCGGCGAGCCGCAGGTTCAGGGTGTTCATCACCTGGCCCCAGTCCTGCGTGGTCCGCTGGATCTTGATGTTCGGGTGTTCCTTCTCGAACCCGGCGACCACGGAGTCCATCCACTTGCCCTCTTCGTTCTGCCAGAAGTCGAGCATCTTCAACGTGACGGCTTCACCAGAGACGTCGGTCGAGATCCCGCTGGGGGACTTCGTGGAGCTGGAACTGGAGCCGCCGGGCGCACACGCCGACAGCACTGTGGCTGTGGCGAGAAGGGCAGCAGCCGCGCCCATCAGGTGCCGCTTCTTCATGCCTGTCTCCTTCGATTTCGTCGGATGCCCCCGCTCCGAGAGAACGCTCTCAACGCTAGCCATAGTCAGACCAGTTATGCCAGATAAGGCCCAGTTTTGAGCCAAAGCCGAAACTGGTATGGTTATGGCGATGAGGACCTCAACCGTCGCCACCAGCGTCGCCCGTCAGTTGAGCGATGCCATCAACCGTGGTGTCTACGCGCCCGGATCACGCCTGCCGGGGGAGCGGCTGCTCGCGGACCAGCTCCATGTGAGCCGCAGTACGCTACGGGCCGCCCTCGGCGACCTCGAACGTGAGGGCCGCATCGCCCGCTCCCCGCAGCGCGGCTGGTTCGTCCCCAGCCCGACCGTCGGCGAGCCGCCGAGCACCCTGCAGAGCTTCACCGAAATGGCCCGCCTCCGCGGACTCACCGCAACAGCCGGCGTACTGGAGCGGGCACCGCGGTCCGCGACCATCGACGAAGCCGAGAAGCTGGCCATGCCGCCCGGCGGCGAGGTCCTGGTCCTGGTCCGCCTGCGCGGGATGAACTCGACCCCGATCTGTGTCGACACCAACATCATCCCGATGACCATCGGTGAACCGCTCCTGAACGCCGACCTCACCGACCGCTCGCTGTACGAGGCACTGGAGGAACTGTGCTCGGTATCGGTCTACCGCAGCGCCTACTCCGTGCAGGCGGACGCGGCCTCCGCCGAGACCGCAGCCCTCCTCACAATCCCGTCCGGCAACCCGGTCCTCATCGGCCGGGAGGTTGCCTACGACCGCGCCGGTACGCCGATCCTCCTCGGCTACAACACCTACCGCGGCGACGCCTACCGCTTCGAAGCCGACCTCTACCGCTCGGTCTGATCCGGTCTCGGTACCCGACGACGTATGGGCCGCGGGCGACCTGATCATCTTCCACGCCACGCCGATCCGGGTTCTCTCGCAGTATCCGGTCTGGAACAGTATGTATTCGTCGCAGCGTGTGAGGACGGGGGTACGAATGCGGGCATCGGAGCGCCGCGAGAGCGGGCTGGCCGATCAGGTGCCGTACATGGCGCGACTCGATACTCCTGCGAGGGAGCAGTTGGGCGCTCTGGGCGCTGAAGTGCGATACCCGATCAGGACTGTGGTGATGCGGCAGGGGGAGCCGTCGACGTACGTGTTGCTGGTGCGCGACGGCTGGTTCAAGATCACCGAGAGCTCGCGCAATGGGTATGAGGCCCTGTTGAGGTTGCGCGGTCCTGGCGATCTCGTCGGTGAGAGTGCGGTGCTCGCCGGCTCGAGTAGGTCGTCCACGGTGTCAGCCGTGAGTGACGTCACGGCGGTCGCAATCGCGGCGGAGGCTTTCGCGCAGTTCCTCGACGAACGGCCGGCAGCGATGAAGCAGTTGCTTGCCTTGATCAACGATCGGCTCCGGGCGTCGGATCGGATGCGGCTGGATTTCGCTGCCTGCAAGGTGCGGGAACGGGTCGCGCGCCTGCTGCTCGAGCTTGCCGAGTTCCACGGCCAGGTGGTGCAGGAGGGTGTCGCGATCGTCGTGCCGCTGACGCATCAGGAGCTTGCCGGTGCGATCGGCTCGACACGCGAGGCGGTGACGCGAGAGTTGCGCAAGCTGCGCGAGGAGAAGGTGCTCTCCACCTGGCGCCGGTTGCACCTCGTCGTACGGCCGGACGTCCTGCGGAGGATCGCTGGGTAATCGGTCACATCCACTCGGTGACCACTGTCCTTTCAGGGGACGAGGTCGGCAAGCCAGGCTGAAACCTGTCGAAGAACAGGGAGGCAACAATGGCCGATCCGATCAACCGGACGATCTTGGTCACCGACGTCGAGAGGTTCAGCAGCAGGGTGGATGGCGATCAGGCCGTCCTGCGTCGTGTCCTGTACGAGGTACTGCGGAAGACGTTTGCGGCGGCCTCGATCTACCCGACCGAGTACACAACGGAGGACCGTGGCGACGGCGTGTTCGCGCTGATCGACGCGAAGGTGCCGAAGGCGCAGTTGCTCCGAGCGCTCATTACGGTCACTCCGGCTGAGCTGCGTGAGTACAACCGTCGCGCCAGCGAGGTCGCGCGGGTGCGGATGCGCTGCGTCGTGCATTCCGGCGAGGTCGCGCTCGACGAACGTGGTGCCATCGGTGCAGCAGTGATCGACGCGTTCCGGATCTGCGACTCGGACGACCTGAAGGACGAGTTGGCAAAGATCGCTGAACCGTCGCTGCTGTGCGTCACTGACTTGCTCTACCAGAGCCTTGTCCGGCACCAGCATCCCGGTCTCGTACCGGAACACTTCCACCCGCTGGACGCATCGAGCAAGGACGGTCACCGGGACGGCTGGATCTACGACCGCTCACGCATTCACCAAGAGAGTGCTGCATCTCCCGAGCAGCCCAAACCTCGGGCCGCACCGTCGGGGGGCCGCTGCGCCCGCGGCGGGAATCTCCTTCCTGGGTACGACGCACGTCGCCGGTGACGCTGTCGGGGGCAACAAGTACGTCGGGGGCGACCAGAATGGCTGAGCCGTCGAATCCGAACCAAGAGGGTCCGAAGGACACCGGTGCGGGGGAGGACTTGCCCGCGGAAGATGTGCCGGAGACGTGGCGCGCAGGCGCGGAGCTTACCGCGCTGCTTCGCGTCCTCGGATCACGTCCCGATTCGGTGATCGCAGGTGATGCGGTGGGGCGGGACAAGCTGGTCTTCGGCGATGTCGTCGTACAGCGTCCCGGCGTACGGTCGGGTGAGGTTCCGGATGAAGAGCTGGAGCGCAACCGCCGGCTCTTCGTCGCATCCCGCTGCTACGACGAGATCTACGACCGGCTGTCCGTGGCGCGAGTCGTCGTACTGCGCGCGCCGCGGGGCACGGGCCGACGGAGCGCGGCCCTTCGGCTGTTGACGCAGCTCAACAACTCCGAGGTGATCTCACTCGATCCGGAGACCGAGCCGGACAAGATCGTCGATCACCTGCGTCCGGGATGCGGCCACCACCTGGCCGGCCCGGTCACCTCACTGGGCGCTCCGCTGCGTCAGGTGCATCTGCACGCAGTACGCCGCAAGCTCGAGAACGCAGGCGGCTACCTGGTCGTCACCGTCGATCCGGACACAGCGATGGCCGAAATCGACGACGTGATCGACTGGCTGGGACCCGAGGCGAAGGAGATCGTCCGCCGGCACCTGGGCGATCGGGCCGACGCGGACGACCTTCTCGAGTTGCCTGAGTGCGAAACGTTTCTGTCGGGTCAGCCGCCTCCGGCAGAAGCCGCGGGGTTCGCCGTGCTGTTGGCTGCTTACGCCGACGGAAGAGCTGATGCGGGGCAGCTCGCCGACTACGGAGTGGGTGCGGCGTCACGTGAGGCCGACAAGTGGTTCGGCGGATCCGAGCTCCCATTGCGCGAGCAGGCCTTCGTCATCGCGCTCGCAGTCTTCGACAAGTCGTCGTACGCCGAGGTCGCTGTGCCTGCCGACGACTTGTTCAAGCGTCTGCACCTCGTCGAAGATCCTGAGCATCCTGCTCAGCTGCCGATCTTTTCGCGCACTCGCGATGCAAGGCTGACGCAAGCTCGAGCCCGTGAGTACGACGAGCGCGTTGCCGGCCGCTGGGGACTGTCGCCTCACAGGCTCTGCGCGTTCACCAACCCGGCAACCGCAGCGGTTGTGCTGGCGCGCGTGTGGACCGATCACCCCGCGGCTCGAGAGCCGCTGTGTGACTGGCTGCTCGAGCTGGGCTCGAGTCCGATCCAGAAGGTGCGGCTTCGCGTCGGTGTCACGGCCGGCCTCCTTGCGTGTGCGGACTTCGATCCCGTCATCTCCGAGCTGATCAGCAAATGGGCGGACTCCGATCGACTTCTGCAGCGTCAGATCGCGGTCTGGGCGCTCTGTACAGCTGTGGATCAGAGGGAATCCGCGGTACGTCGGGTCGCGAGCGAGTGGACCTACACCACCTCCGACAAGAGACAATGGGTCGCTGCCCGGGTGTACGGGGCTATCGGGGGACGCATGCTCGAGCTTGCCTTCAAGCGCCTCGCGCGTCTCTCCGTCAAGAGCTCCAACTGGTTCCAGCAGAACAACGTTGCCGAGAGCGTAGCCGCGCTTCTCGGCGGCGAGAACACCCTGGCCGCGTTGACCATCGTCGACGAGGCGGCACGGCAACGGGACGCCTGGGGAGCCGTCGCTCGGCGCGGATTTACGTACGCCGCGGCCCGCTGGCCCCTGAGCGGAACCCTGGGACTCCTCGGCTTCGCTGCAACGAGCAGCGATGCGTGGCGTCAGCACGCGCGCTTGTGGCGACTCGTACTGGGCGATCCCGAGGTCCGTGACAGCGCGCGTCGGCACCTCCGCCGATGGATCACCCTTGCCGCAGACAACAAGGACCTCGAACGGCATCTGTCGCGCCTGCTCGTCGACCTGGCCGACAGCAAGACGGCCTTCGAACGGCTCGAGTACTTGCTGCGGAAGACGGTCGATCGGGACACCGACCGTACTTTGCCGGTCGCCGAGCGCCTGCGTGAACACCTGATTGCCAGTCACACCGAGAGGACCGCGTCATGAGCACTCCCGATCAGTCCGCGACCTTGAACGATCCGATTCTCGCCGAGCGAGATCTCCGGCGGTTCGACTTCGTGTTCAGCCGGCCTTCGTGGCGCTCGGGCGGCGCCCTGGTGATGATCAGCTCGTCCGGCAGCACAGCGTCGTACTCCGCTGAACGGCCCCCGACCCGCGGCGAGCTGGTGATCAAGAACTTCCGGAAGCTGTACGAGATCGATACCGGATATCACCACCTCACCTACGAGCACGAGTTGCCGAGCGACGGCGACGCGTTCCAGTTCAACGCCGTACTGGACGTCGACTGGCGCGTCGTTGACCCGGCCGTCGTCGTACGGCGGGGTGTCCGTGACGTCCGCCGACTGCTCGAACCGCGACTGCTTGCCCGGATGCGTGCGGAGACCCGGCGCTATGCCATCGAGGAGAGCGCCGCCGCGGAGCGCGCCGTTCAGGATGCGCTGGATGCGATGGAGCCGATCGAGGGCATCGCGCCAAGCTGCGAGGTCAGGCTCAGCTTGGACACAGAGGCGATCCAGCAGCACACCGCCCTGCGTGCCTTGGAGCACACGAAGGTGCAAGAGATCGTGAGACACGAGCTGAGTCGTTTGCAGGCTCTGCAGGGACAGGAGCTCACGGAAGCGACCGCACAGTTCTTCGCGCGACTCCTGGAAGGCAGCGACAGCGATCGGTGGGGCCTCCAGGTCGCGCACAACCCGGCAGATCTCCCACTCGCGTTGGAGGGCATCCGCGAGGACCACCGCGAGGGACGTCGGAACCAAGTGCGTCTCTTCGAGCAGTTGATTGCCAAAGGCATGCTCGAGGAGCACATGGTCGACGAGGCATCGCAGCTTGCAGTGGAGGCGATCCGCGCGGGCCTCGCGGACTCGGCGCACGGCAAGGACCGCCGTCGGCCCTTGTATCGTGAGGAGTTGCCTCGCGCCGAGACTCCGTCCACTGAGGAACAGGACGATGAGGGATAGCATCGCTTGGGCCGTTGCCGAGGTGATCCTGCTGTACGTCGTGCTCCGCTGGGCCGCTGTACCGATCCTGGAGCGTCTCCCGGCCGGCTTGGGACACGTCGTGGGTCTCCTCGCGGCGCTGCTGCTCTTGCCGGAGTACGCCGTGACAGTGATGACGCGACGGGCCTCCGGCCGACCGGCGCCTTTCGCCCACGCCTATGGCGAATTGGTCTGTGCCGTTGCCGTCGGCGTGTACCGCGTGGCCGGGATCCTGATATCCGTGTTACACACGGCCGCGGGGAGGATCGGTCATCGTGCGGCCCTTGTCGGAGGTATCGGGGTGGTGGTGATCATCCATGCGGTCTAGATCCCTCGCGGGGCATCGACGGATACCAGCGTGTACCGAGACCGCGACCGCGGAGCGGCTGCTGGCCGAGGTCCGTGCGGAGGCGGTGAACGCTGACAGCAAAGCGTCGATCCTGATCGCCGCAATGGGAGTCGGGTTGGCCGCGCTGGCGGGCATCCGCCCACAGCAAGGAGGCCCCGACCGTTGGTGGACCGTGGGTTGTTGCTTGTCCGCGGCGGCATTCGTCCTGTTGCTGGCCGCGCTTGCCCCACGGCGTGGACGCCGTCGGCGACAGGTCCAAGGGCTCTCGCACTTCGGTGACATCCGGACTGCGGCGTCGTCCGGCCGGCTGCCACAGGCGCTGCGCTGGACCGAACAACACGCTGAAGCCGGCCTACTGACTGCCTTGGACGCCGTGAGCCGCATCGTTGTCATCAAGTACCGCCTGATCACCGCAGCCGTGGCCTGTTGCGCCCTTGCGCTACCCGCGCTCGCGGTTGGAGCAGTCCGCTGAGTCACTCCCTTGCTGTGAAGACAGTGAAGTCGGCGCCGCGGCTGACGGCCGTCTTCTTGGTGGACTGGAGCAGGTCCTCCAGCCGCAGCAGGCGCAGTACGTCGTCGGTTGGCGCCGGCGAGGAGCGTACGGCGTTCAGCTTGGTGTAGGTGGTTTCCGACAGGTGCGGCTGAACGATGACCATCTCGGCCGGCGAGGCGGCGTCGCGTGCGTCGAGCATCGCGAGGAATTCGCCGCGGTCGTCCGCCCGCTTGCCGTTGGTCCGGGTCGCCGGGCAGTCGACTCCTGGGTCCTCGAGCTCGCGCCGTAACCGCTCAGGATCGACCAGGAAGACGGAGTTCTTGGTTGCCTGGCTCGCCACGACCTCGTAAGCCGTTGTCGCGAAGCCGCCGCGCGGGAGCTGCTCGCTCCACAGCTGGCTGTTGGAGAGTGCATGTCACCTCCTGCAGCAGGCCGGCTGCGACCATCGACTCCTCGTCCGACTGGTTCGGCGGCAACTGATCGGCTCCGGTGATCGCGATGTCGTAGGCGCCCTGGACGACCGACACATCGGTCACCGGCCGGGCCACAAAGGGGATCGCCGGGCGAGGTCCCGCGGCCTTCCGCGACTGGGCCGAGACCCACATGTCCGAGATCGAGCACCACCGCGTCGCGCGTTAGTGTCCCGCGCCTGAAGTTCACGGGGTACGTCGTACGGTCTCCGCCCTCGCACGGCCGGCACGACAGCTTCCGCGGCCCCCGGCCCGGCCGACACCCACGTCCTGCTGCCCTGCAACTTTGAGAACCCACCGACCACTTTTCGCCGGGCGATTTGGTCGGTGGCTTCTCAAAGTCGGGTTTGTGATCAGCCCCGCGCCGACTGGCGGCCGGGCTGATCGGTATCAGCGTTCGACGCCAGTTGCTTGTCCTTCAGGAAGAAGGTGAGTGCCCAGCCGGCTAGGAAGAGTGGGATGAGGTAGCCGAAGAGTGGGACGAGGCTGTTGGCGTAGGCGTTGATGATGGTGTCGCGGACGGTGGCGGGGAGTTGGCGGACGATGCTTGGGGTGATCGCGTGTACGTCGTGGACGGCGCCGAGGGCGCCTGCGGCGGCGGAGGTGGCGAGGTGGTCGGCGAGTCGGGTCGCGAAGATCGAGCCGATGACGGCCGTGCCGACGCTGGCGCCGATCTCGCGGAAGAAGTTGTTCGAGGAGGTGACGGTGCCGACCTCGTGGGCCGGGAATTCGTTCTGGGCTGCCAGTACGAGGGTCTGCATGAGCAGGCCCATTCCGGCACCGGCCACGGCCATGAAGGAGCACAGGACCCACAGCGAGGTTGCGGTGTTGATGGTGGAGAGCAGCCAGGCCGCGATCGCGACGACGGCGGTGCCTACGGCCAGGAGGGCCTTGACCCGTCCGGTCTTGCTGATGATCGTGCCGGAGATGGTTGCGGTGAGCATCAGTCCGGCGATCATCGGGAGCAGCAGCAGGCCGGATTCGGTGGCGCTGGTGCCGTACACCATCTGCAGATAGGTGGGCAGGTAGGCGATGATCGCGAACATGCCGATGCCGGCAGTGATCATCCCGACGAGTGTGGTGATGACGAAGGTTCGGTTGCGGAACAGCCTGGGCGGGATGACCGGCTCGACGGCTCGCCTCTCGACCAGCAGGAACGCGAGCCAGGAGACGGCAGCGCCGACGGCCAGCGCGATGATCGTCGCGCTCGTCCATGCGTACTGCGTTCCGCCCCAGGTGGCGACCAGGACGGTGCAGCTGGTGGCGATGATGAGGAGGGCTGAGCCCCAGTAGTCGACGTTGACGTCGCCGGTGGGCTTGGGTAGTCGCAGGGCGATGAGGGCTACGGCGATGGCGAGGATTCCCAGTGGGACGTTCATCCAGAGTGCCCAGCGCCAGGAGTGCTGGTCGGTGAACCATCTGCCGAGGATGGGGCCGACGACCGAGGAGAGGCCGAAGACTACTCCGATCGGTGCCATGTAGCGTGCGCGGTCACGGGCGGGGACGAGGTCGGCGATGATGGCCTGTGCCAGGATCATCAGGCCGCCTCCGCCGAGGCCCTGGATGGCTCGTCCGGTGACGAGCATGCCCATGGACTGGGCGAGTGCGGCGACCACGGATCCCGCGGTGAACAGGCCGATGGCGGCGAGGAACACGGTGCGGCGTCCGAGGAGGTCGCCGAGTTTGCCGTACAGCGGCATGACGACGGTGGCGGCCAGGATGTAGGCCGTGGTCACCCAGGCCATGTGTTGCAGTCCGTGGAGCTCACCGACGATGGTCGGCAGCGCGGTGCTGAAGATTGTCTGGTCGAGTGCTCCCAGCAGCATCGCGACCATCAACGCGACGTAGACCAGGACGAAGCTGCGCTTGTTCAGCGATGCCTTGGCAGTCTCCGCGACCGCTGTGGACTCCGGCATGGTCATCTCCTCTTAAGGTGTGGAAGGTCGTCAGCGGGCGGTGTCAGGCGTCGCGGCGGCGGAGCAGGACGGCGGCGGCGGCGAGCAGGATGACGACCCAGCCGGCGAGTACGGCGGCGCCGGCTGTGGCGGAGAGCATCCCGTGGGGTGGGACGACCGAGGTGAACGAGGACGCGGCGTTGGACGGAAGGTATGGCACGACGGCGTCTTTCCAGCTGGACGGCAGGATCGCGCCGAGCAGAGCAGGTGCCAGCAGCAACAAACCGAACAGTGCACCGATCGCTCCGGCGGCGTGCCGCAGCAGGGCACCGAGCGCGACTCCGAGGAGGGCGACACCGGCGAGATATCCGCCGGATCCGAGGACGGCTCGCAGTACGCCGTGATCGGTCAGTGAGGCGTTCGCGCCGTCGCCGAGGATCTGTTGTGCGGCCAGGAACGCGGCTAGCGCGGCGGCTGCCGACACGAGCAGGCTGACCACGCCGATGACGAGGGCTTTGGCCCACAAGACGGGTAGCCTGTGGGGTACGGCGGCGAGGGTGGCGCGGATCATGCCGCTGGAGTATTCGCCGGAGACCAGCAGGACCCCGAGGATTCCGAGGACTATCTGGGCGAGCATCGCGCCGCTCAGGCTGAGGCTGGTCGGGTCGGTGGAGAAGCCTCCCGGGCCTGGGCCGGGCTGTCCGTTGGGTCCGGACGGTGTCACGTCGCCGGTGGTGACGAGGGCCGCGAGTACGCCGAAGCCGATCAGTACGACGACGGCCACGGCGAGGGTGATCCAGGAGGATCGCAGGCTGGCGAACTTGTACCATTCGGATCGCACCACCCGGGGGAAGGTGACGCGCAGTGTGTTGACCGTTGCCGCGTCGCGCAGTCCGGCATGGTCGGACGCGTCGTGCCGGGTAGGGATCGGGGTGTCGAGTGCGGCGCTCATCGCGAAGCCTCCAGGTGGTCGGTGGCCGGGGCCTGTTGGTACTCGACCGCGTCGTGGGTCATTTGCATGAAGGCCTGCTCGAGCGAGACCTCGATCGGGATCAGGGCGTGGATCGGGAGTCCGGCGGCGAGCGCGCGATCACCGATGGCGGCGGCCTCGAGGCCGGTGATGGTCAGTTCGCCGCCGGCAGGTCCGGATTCGACGGCGACGTCGTCGTCGAGCAGGAGGTCGGTCAGTTCGGCGGCCTTGGGGGAGCGGACCTTGACCACGAGTCCGGAGGCGGCGCGCTGCATCTCGGCGACGGTCGTATCGGCGATCAGCTTGCCCTTGCCGACGACGATCAGGTGCTCGGCGACCAGCGCGATCTCGGAGATCAGGTGCGAGGAGATGAACACGGTCCGGCCTTCGTCGGCGAGCGATTTGAGCAGTCCGCGGATCCACTGGATCCCTTCGGGGTCGAGTCCGTTGACTGGCTCGTCGAGCATCACCACCTCCGGATCGCCGAGCAGGGCGGCGGCGATCCCGAGACGCTGACCCATTCCGAGCGAGAACGCCCCGGCGCGCTTGCCGGCGACGCTCGACAGCCCGACCAGCGAGAGGACCTCGTCGACACGACGGCGGGGAATCCCGGTGGTGGCGGCAAGGGTGAGGAGATGGTTGTACGCCGACCGGCCGGGGTGGATGGCCCGCGCCTCCAGCAGGGCGCCGACCTGGTGGAGTGGCGCGACGTGGTCGGCGTAGGGCCGTCCCATGACGGTCACCGTGCCGCTGTCGGGGCGGTCGAGACCGACGATCATCCGCATGGTCGTGGACTTCCCGGCGCCGTTCGGTCCCAGGAACCCGGTGACCACACCGGGCTCGACGGTGAAGCTGAGGTTGTCGACGGCAACCTTCTTGCCGTACGACTTCGTGATGTTCGCGACGGTGATCATCGCCGGCCCCACGGTGCCCTGTTCATGGCTCTGTTCATGGCCACAACCCTGCCGGGAGCGCGCGCCGCAGTCGTCGCCCGACAGCAGTACTTCGCGGAGTACTTCGGCCCGCCTCGGGCTACTGCTGCAGGAGTAGACCGGCGGTGTAGGCGATCACGACGAGCTGGGCGCGGTCGTGGGCATCGAGCTTCGTCATCGTCCGGCTGACATGCGTCTTGACCGTGTGCGGCGAGATGACGAAGTGCCCGGCGATCTCCTCGTTCGACTTCCCCTCGGCCACCAGAATCAGCGTCTCGCGCTCTCGGTCAGTCAGCGCGGCCAGACCGGGCGGACCCGGCGCGGTTGTCTGTGTCGCCTGGGTTGTCGGTACAGGTGCCTGGGATGTCGCGGACGGCTTGGCCAGGAAGCGCTCGATCAACGAGCGCGTCGCCGTCGCAGACAGCAGCGACTCACCGGCGGCGATCACCCGGACGGCGTTCACCAAGGCCTCGGGCTCGGCGCCCTTGCCGAGGAACCCGCTGGCGCCGGCCCGCAGCGCTGCCACGACGTACTCGTCGGTCTCGAAGGTCGTCAGGACCAGCAAGTGAACGTCGGCGTACCGCGGATCGGCGCAGATCGCGGTCGTGGTCTCGATCCCGTCGAGTTCGGGCATCCGGATGTCCATCAGTACGACGTCGACCGGCGTACCGGGCAGCAGATTGGCCAGCAGGTCCAGCGCCTTCCGGCCGGACGAGGCCTCGCCCACCACCTCGATGTCGTCCTCCAGTTCGAGAATTCCACGCAGGCCGACCCGGATGAGGGGCTGATCGTCGACCAGCAGAACCCGGATCACGCCGTACCGCCGCAACGCTTCGCTCCCGTACCGGCCGCCGTACGGGCCCCGGGCACGGGAACGGGGGCTGAGGACGGGTGGTGCGGGATCACGGCATCGACCCGGTAGACGCCGTCGTCCCCGAGGTCCGTCGACAGGCTTCCGCCCACCGCGTTGGCCCGTTCCCGCATGCCGATCAGTCCCTGACCGGTGCCGACTGCTCGATCGGCCGGGCCGGACTGCCCGGGCCGGGTGCCGTCAGGAACCGTAGGGTCGAGCCTGACCGGATTGCGAACCTCGATCGTCAAGGTCGTCGCGTCATGGACGAGGCTGAGGTCGGCCTGACCCGCGCCGTGCTTCGTCGCGTTCGTCAGAGACTCCTGGATGATCCGGAAGGCCGCCAGATCGCAGGCCGCGTCCATTGCCCGCGGGCGTCCGACCCGGCGCAGCCGTACCTCGAAACCGGTCGCGGTCACGTTCGCGAGCAGGCCGTCCAGGCGGTCGAGTCCGGATGTCGGGGCGAGTTCGGGGCCGTCGGGACTGTCGGGGGTGCTGGAGCGCAACACCCGCAGTACCGTACCCAAGTCGTCGAGGACGTTGCGCGCAGCGTCCTGCACGTGCACGAGCGAGGTCTCCGTGACATCCGCGTCCCGGCCTTGCGCCTTGCGGGCGAGACCGGCGTGAAGATTGATCACCGCGATCTGGTGAGCGACGACGTCATGCAACTCGCGCGCGATCCGCACCCGTTCCTCGGCAACCCGGGCCCGGGCTTCCTGCTCACGCATCTCGTCAGCGCGCCGTGCGCGATCCGCCAGCGCCGCGACCAGCGCCCAATGACCACGCACAGCGCGCCCAGACGCGAACGCGAGCGCCGTCGCCACGACACTCATGATCACCCGAGCATCTGTCACCGGCCCGCCGGTGTCGGCCCAGGACAAACCGAACAGGACGACGGCCGTCGCGCTCCCCGCGACCAGCGCCACGCCGTGCGTCCGCAACGATGCGACGCCGAACAGCGCGACCTCGGTCGCCAGAAACATGACCGGACTCGCCTGGTCGATCCCGATCACGGCGGCGCCGCCACCCAGAGCTATCGCCAGAGCCGGAATCGGCCACCTCGCCAACGTCCCCAACGCGGCACCCACCACCACAGCGATCGCGACGACCGCGACAGCCCGGCCCCCGGACAGGGGCTCATGCCGCACCCACCCGAGCATCGCCAGCGGTACAACAGCCGCCAGAACCACCTTGCCGGCCACCGGAAAACGCGGCGGTCCCAAATCGACCCACCTGTCCGGATCGGCCGGTCCACCTGGGCGGGAGGGGAGCAAACCGCGAAAGTTCATGATCCCGTCCTTGGCGATGATGCTCGACAGTCTGTCACAAGCGCCTGGTATCAAGTCTGACCCGCATGCACCGGTCGATCGTCACCTACCTGGAGTACTTCCCGTACTCCCGTCGGTGTACGGCGCCGGCGTAAGTCGGGTGGTCTCGCCATTGGGGAACCTGACTTCGGCGGTTGAGCCGAGCCGTACGTCGACGGTGAGGTGGAGCGTGTCGGCATCTCACAGGCGACATCGGCGTGGCGTCCGTCCGGTCCCTTGGGTGTGGGCTCGCACCATTCGCACCAGTGGTAGGTGCCATCCCAGATGAATTGCTCGCGCGGAAGCGGTTCGGTTGAGCGCGCGATCCGGGGCCCCGGCGCTCGGTACTGCGTCAGCCGGGGCGATCGGATCCGGTCATCCTGTGGTGTTGACAGCGATTGTTACCGGTAACAAGATGTTACCGGTAACAGCATCGCTGCCGGGACCGCTTCGGGTCCGTGGAGGCAGTGTCGCGCAGGATGTTTCCGGCGATTTGGGGGATCGCGGTCGGATTCTCCGTCTATGCCGTTCGGCGAGGAAGGGAAAGCCAATGCCCAAACCAGGGGTAGGAAATCGACTGACGCGTCGGCGATTGCTCGGGTTGACCGCGGTGTCGGCCGGCGCTGTGTTCTCCGGTCCGGTTCTGGCCGGCTGCGGCAAGGATTCGGCGAAAAGTGCCGGGTCAACATCGCTGACGTTCATGAACCAGTCCCGCGGACAGGCCAAGGCGCTGGACAAGCTGGTCGAGACCTACCACAAACAGACCGGCGTACGGGTGACCGTCGACAGCCCGGGGCCGACGAACTTCCCGGCGAAACTGCAGGCGAAGTCGCAGTCGGGCGACATGCCGGACGTCTACTCGACGCTCACGCTGCCCGAGATGATCCCGTACTACAAGGCCGGCTGGGCGATGAATCTGCAGCCGAAACTGACCGGCGACTGGAAGGACAACTTCTCGCCGATCGCTCTGGACCTGACCACGCTGAAGGCCGGCACGGTCAACGGCCTGGACGCCGGCATCTACTCGGCGCACTGGGAGATCCAGACCATGGGCCTGATGCTGAACACGAAGACGTTCGAGTCGGCCGGCATCGACCCGAAGGCTCCGCCGGCCACGACCGCCGCGTGGATCGAGCAACTGAAGAAGGTCTCCGGAAAGACCGGCAACGGCGCGTTCCTGATGGCCGCGTCGCTGGCGGACCGGTTCCTGCTGAGCCATGCGTCGAACTGGCTGACCGACGCCGAGATCGACGCCACGCTGGCCGGCAAGGCGAGTTGGAAGGCGGACGGCTGGCGCAAGGGCCTGCAGTTGCTGGCGGACCTGAGGGACGCCGGCGTCATCGTGAACAAGGCGCTGCCGGGCGGCGACGGCGACAACCCGACGGTGGAGAAGGGCTTCTTCAACGTCCAGGACACGCCGGCGATCTTCGACGCCTCGGTCGCGATCGGGGTCGCGCGGGCGACCGCGCCGGACTTCACGGACTACGTCTCGATGGGTATTCCGAAGGCGGCCGACGGGATGCGGAAGCCGCGGGTGTACGGCGGTGTCGGCAAGGGCGCGTGCATCAATCCGAAGGGGAAGAACGTCGACGCCGCGGTGAAGTTCGTGCAGTGGCTGACCGAGCCGGAGCAGGCGAAGGTGTTCGTCGACATGGTCGGGCTGATCCCGGCGAACCCGAAGGTCACCGCTGCCGACCTGCCTTCGCAGGTCGCCGGCTTTGCGTCCCTGGTGAACGCGATCGAGATCACTCCGTCACCGCTGAACACCGACGCCCGGACCGCGTTGGTCAGCGGGGTGCAGAGCCTTGTCCTGAAGGAGAAGACCGTCGACCAGGTGCTCGACGACCTGGAGACGGCGCAGAAGAGGACCAAGTGACGACCCATCCGCTCGAAGGGGTCGCCGCGTCGCGGCCCCGCGTCCGGCGCAGCCCGATAGCCAGGCGCCGGGAACTGATGGCGTGGTGCTTCCTGCTCCCGGCGATCGCCCTGCTGGCGGTCTTCACGCTGGTGCCGTTCGTGCAGGCGATCGTGCTGAGTTTCCAGCAGTGGGACGGCGTCAGCACGTCGACGCCGTTCGTGGGGTTGTCCAACTACCGGTTCGTCCTGCACGACACGGTGTTCTGGTCGTCGCTTCGCAACGTGCTGATCTTCGGCGTCGTCGGCTTCGTCCTCGGCAACGCGATCTCGCTGGGGATGGCGGTCGCGGTCAACCGGGTGCGTCGTGGCAAGGCGTTCTTCCGTACGGCGTTCTACCTGCCAGGCGTGTTCTCGGTCGTGGTCATCGGCATGATGTTCTCGTGGCTGCTCGCTCCGAACGCGGGGATCCTGAATCGCCTGCTCGGCGCCGTCGGAGCGTCCGGGCTGCAACACAACTGGCTCGAGGATCCTGGTACCGCACTGCCGACGGTCGCGGCGGTCTTTCTCTGGTACCACTGGGGTTTCGGGTTCATCCTGTACCTCGCCGGGCTCCAGGACGTGCCGGTGGAACTGTACGAGGCGGCCAGCCTGGACGGTGCGCGCGGGTGGGCGAAGTTCCGGTACGTGACGTGGCCCGAACTGCTGCCGGTGACGGCGATCGTGTCGCTGCTGACCCTGCTCGGTGCGTTGCAGGTGTTCGGCACCGTGCAGGTGCTGACCAACGGCGGACCCGGCAACCACACGATGGTGCCGACCCTGCGGATCTATCAGGAAGCGTTCACGAACCAGCGTTTCGGATCGGCGGCGGCGATGTCGGTCATCTTCGGTGGTGCGCTGGTCCTGCTGGCGATGCTGCAACTGTGGTTGTCCCGGAGGCGGAAATGAAGCGTCTGGCCGGTCGGGGCGGGCTATACGGGTTGCTGGTGGTGGCCGCGGTCGGGGCGCTGTTCCCGATGGTCTGGTTGCTGATCGGGTCGTTGCAGACGAGCAGCGAGCTGTATCGGGGCAAGGACCTGTTGCCGGCGAAGCCGCAGTGGTCGAACTACGTGACGGCGTGGACCGACGGAGACCTCGGCACCTACCTGCCGAACAGCGCGATCTACACGGTGTCAGCGGTCGCCGGCATCCTGCTCGTGTCCAGCATGGCCGGCTACGTCCTGGCGCGGATCGAGTTCCGGGGCAAGTCGGCGGTCACGTTCGGGCTGCTGGCGGTGATGATCATCCCCGCACCAGCCGCGTTCATCGCGCAGTACAAACTGATGGTCACACTCGGGCTGACGAACAGCCGGATCGGGTACGTGCTGATTCTGATTTCCGCCGGGATCCCGATCTCGACGTTGATCATGCGCGGATTCTTCGCGAACCTCCCGAAGGACCTGGAGGAAGCGGCCGCGATCGACGGCAGCTCGGCGCTGAACACGTTCGCCCGGGTGATTCTTCCGCTGGCGCGACCAGGCCTGATCGCCGTCGCGGTCATCCAGGGGCTTTCGGTGTGGAACGAATACCTGCTGGCATTGGTGCTGTTCGACGACGACACGCTGATGCCGGTGCAGCGAGGATTGATGAACTTCGTTTCCGCGGAGACTCCGGTGCAGAACATTCTGCTGGCCGCGACCGCGATCTCGGTATTGCCGGTGGTGGTGTTCTACGTGTTCGCACAACGGCAAGTCGTCCAGGGCATCAGTAGCGGTGCGGTCAAGTAGGCTGCCGTGGTCCGGAGAGAAGGCGGGGAAGACTTGACCGAGAAACGGGTGCCCGTTGTCCGGGCGACGCTCACCGATGTCGCCAAGGCGGCGGGAGTGTCCCGCCAGACTGCGTCCCGGGTCGCCCGCGGGGGCGCGAACGTGAACGCACGGACCGCGGCCCGGGTACGGCGTGCGATCAAGTCGCTCGGGTACCGGCCGGACCCGATCGCGCGGGCGTTGTCGGTCGGGCGCGGGCTCAGCGTCGGGCTGCTCACGCATCAGTTGACCGACCGGCAGATGGGCCTGGGCGCGATCTCGATCATGATCGGCGTCGAGCAGGCGGCTGCCGAGCTCGGTCTCGGCGTCAGCGTGGCGACGTTCGCGACCTTCGACCGGGCCACTGTGCAGGGCGGGATCGACCGGCTCGCCCGGGCCGGCTGCGACGGCGTGATCTTCATGGCCCCGTGGGTCTCCGCTGCGAAGACGTTGCGCGCGCTCGACACCTCGCTGCCGATGGTGTCCACCAGTGAGGTTCCCGAGTACGACGGTCCTGCGGTTCATGCCGACGCGAGGCGGGCGGCAGGTGATGTCGTGGATCATCTGTTGTCTCTCGGGCACGCGACGGTTCACCATGTCGCCGGTCCGCTCAACTGGATCTCCAGCCAGCTTCGCCTCGCCGGCTGGGAGAGCGCGTTGCGCCGCGCCGGAGCAGAGGTGCCCCAGTCGTTGGCCGGCGACTGGACCGCCGGATCCGGGTACGAGGCTGGTCGGCAGCTCGCCCTGGACCCCTCGGTGACAGCGATCTTCGCCGCCAACGATGAGATGGCTTTGGGAGTCGTACACGCGCTGACCGAATCCGGGCGGCGGGTTCCGGAAGACGTCAGCGTCGTCGGCTTCGACGATGCTCCGGGATCGGACCACTTCCGCCCGCCGCTGACAACCGTGAGGGTGGACGACGCCGAGTACGGACGACAGGCCGTCGCGCAGCTCATGCTGCAAGTCAACGGCGAAACCGCAGCGCCGGCGACCATCCTGCCGCACCAGTTGATCATCCGTGCCAGCGCAGCGCGTAGTCCGCGTCGAGCGCATCGGCTCCCGCGCTGACGTCCACATCACCAGCCGCACGCGGCTCGGCCGGCGCCGGGTCGAGTCATGCCTGTCCAACAGAGTGAGGAATTCATGTGTCGAGCTCCGGACCGACTGCGGATCGACAGCGGCGGCGACCAGTTCATCGTGTCGGGCGCGTCGCCGAGACTCTCCTGGCGACTTCCGCGGACGGCCACCGGTCAGCCGGGGTACGAACTGGAAGCGACCGTTGACGGCACGGTGCTCGATCGGGTAACTCGAACGTCGGGCAGCCATCTGTTCGTCCCTTGGCCGTGGGCGCCGCTCCGGAGCTGTGAGCGAGTCACGTGGCGCGTCCGGGTGCGAGGCGACCGGGGCTTCTCGGACTGGTCTGAGCCGAACTGTTTCGAGGTCGGGCTGCTCGACGAGGACTGGACCGCCCGATGGATCTCGCCGGTCGAGGGTGCCGACGAGGGCTACGGGATGCGGCCCGCCTACTCTCTTTCGGCCAGGTTCGAGCTGCCCACGGGTGTGAGGTCTGCTCGTCTCTATGCCACCGCACTCGGCGTCTACGAGGTGTTCGTCAACGGCCGGCGCGCTGGTTCGGCGGAGCTGACGCCCGGCTCGACGTCGTACGACCGTACGCTCTACGCGCAGGCGATGGACGTCACGGACTCGCTTCGGCAGGGTAGCAACCGGCTCGAGGTTCTGCTGTCGGACGGGTGGTACCGCGGCAAGACCGGCGGCTTCCGGCTGCCGTCCGGCTGGGGTACGACGACCGCCGCCAGGCTGGAGCTCCACCTCTGGTACGACGACAGCACGCGCTCGGTGATCCGCAGCGGCGCGGACTGGACCAGCTCCCGGTCGATGATCACCCGCGCCGACCTGATGGACGGCCAAGTGCTCGACCTCGGGCAACATGCCGAGGACGCTGTCCCGGTGCTGGTCGACCAGGTGGTTGCTCCCGGCATCGACTGGTCGCCCGCGCCGCCGGTCCGCCGGATCGAGTCCCGTCCGCCCGTGTCGCTGCGGGAGGTGGCGACCGGGAGCTGGATCGCGGATTTCGGTCAGAACGCCTCCGGCTGGATCTCGCTCGCCGACCTCGGCCCGGCCGGAACTCGCACGATCATCGACTACGGCGAGTTCGCCGGCACCGACGGTGACCTGACCACGGCGCATCTCGATATGTTCCTGACCGGCAGCCCGCCGATCGTGTTCGTGCAACGCGACGAGGTGGTGTCCGATGGCGACGGCGCCGTGTTCGAGCCGCGCCATACCGTGCACGGGTTCCAGTACGCGCGGCTGCGACGCGAGGGTGCCGGCATCGATCCCGCGAGCGTGACCATGCAGGTGGTGCACTCCGACCTCGAACCGACTGCGACGTTCGAGTGCGGCAACGCGGACCTCAACCGGCTGCACGACGCGGCCGTGTGGAGCTTCCGGGGCAACGCGGTCGACGTACCGACGGACTGTCCAACGCGGGAACGGCTCGGGTGGACCGGCGACTACCAGGTGTTCGCGACCACCGCGGCGCGGTTGTACGACGTGCACGGGTTCAGCCGGAAGTGGCTGCGATCCGTGCGTGACGACCAGTTGCCGGACGGCCGGATCGCCAACTTCTCCCCAGATGGACGGCGTACCAAGTTGATGGACCCTGGGGAGCGGCTGGCGAGGACGACCGGGTCGGCCGGTTGGGGGGACGCGATCGTCGCCGTCCCGCTGGTGCTGTACGAGACGTACGGCGACCGGGAGGTCCTGGCGGAGAACTGGGACGCGATGGTGCGCTGGGTGGACTGGGCCCTCGAAGCGGCCCGCACCCACCACGACCCGTCCCGGACGGGTCTTCGCCCGCATGAGCGGTTCATCTGGGACGGCACCTACCACTGGGGCGAATGGTGTGAGCCGGGCGGTGCGCGGGAGTCGGACAAGGGCGAGGTCGGTACGGCGTACCTCTATCGCTCGTGTGCCACGCTCGCACGGATCGCGGAGGTTCTGGGGCGGTCCGCTGAGGCTGCCCGCTACGGCGAGGTCGCGAAGCAGGTACAAGCGGCCTGGCGCACCGAGTTCCTCGACGAGTCCGGGTGGATGAGGAGCGACACGCAGGCGGGGTACGTGCGGGCGCTGGCGTTCGGGCTGGTGCCGGACGAGCTGCGGGCGGGCGCGGTACGACGACTCGTCGAGCTGCTCCGGGCCGCGGGCAACCATCTCGGCACCGGCTTCCTGTCCACCGGTGAGCTGCTCCCGGTGCTGGCGGACCACGGGTACGCCGACGTGGCGTACCGGCTGTTGTTCCAGCGCACGCCGCCGTCCTGGCTCGCGATGCTCGACCGCGGCGCGACCACGATCTGGGAGGAGTGGGAGGGTATCGACGACGACGGGAATCCACACGCTTCGCTCAACCACTACAGCAAGGGCGCCGTCGTGCACTTCCTGCACACCCATGTCGTCGGTCTGCGGCAGGCCGAGGGGTCGGTCGGCTGGGAGTCGTTCGTGGTCGCGCCGGTGCCGCATCCGGACATCCCGTGGGCGCGGGGCAGCTTCGAGAGTCCGCAAGGCACCATCGAGGTTGAGTGGCAGGACGACGGAGACACCTTCCAGCTCACGGTCGACGTACCACCCTGCTCTGTCGCGGTAGTGGTCTTTCCGGACGGGCAAAGGGCAACTCTTACGCCGGGCCACTTCAGCACGAACCGCCCGGCTCCAACTGGAAAGGTTTTCCGTTGACAACATTGCGGGACGGACAGCTTCTCGTCGACGGGTTTCCGTACCTCGTCGTCGGTGCAGAGGTTCACAATTCGAGCTCCGGCAGTGCGGCCGCCATCGAGGAGTCGTTCCGCACCGTGGCAGGACTCGGCGCGAACACGGTCCTCGTTCCCGTCACCTGGGAGCTCCTCGAACCCGACGAGGGCGAATTCGACTTCGCCCAGGTCGACGCCATCCTGTCGGCTGCCCGGGCGCACGACCTTCGGGTGGTTCCGCTGTGGTTCGGCTCCTACAAGAACGGGATGTCCAGCTATGCACCCGGCTGGGTCAAGGAAGACACCGCGCGCTTCCCTCGCGCCGAAGTGCCCGGCGGACCCATCGAGCACCTGTCACCCTTCGGCGAGGCAACCGTCACCGCTGACAGCCGCGCGTTCGCCGAACTCATGGCGTACTTGGCGCGCGAGGACACGCTGCACACCGTGATTATGGTGCAGGTCGAGAACGAGGTCGGTCTGCTCGGCGGATCCCGGGACCACAGTCCGCTCGCGAACGATGTGTTTTCGGCGCAGGTTCCCCCGCCGGTCATCGCGGCTGTGGCCGGCCATCCAGGCACGCCGGTCCATGCCGACTGGGTCACACGAGGCTCGAAGTCCGCGGGCACGTGGGCCGACGTGTTCGGAGACAGTGACAATACGGACGAGCTCTTCATGGCCTGCGCGTACGCCGCGTACGTCGAACGCGTGGCGGGGACCGGTAGAGCTCGACTCGACGTCCCACTGCTAGTGAACGCATGGCTCGACGGGAGCACCGTCAATCCCGGCCCGACGGGCGTCGCCGGCGGAGGACGGCCGGGGGACTATCCCAGCGGTGGACCAGTCATTCGAGTAGCACCGATCTGGCGAGAATTTGCGCCTACCATCGACCTGCTGTGCCCGGACTTCTACTTCGGCGACGTACGAGCTGTCTGCGAGCGATACGCCGACGCCTCTGCCGGATTGTTCATACCGGAGATGCACCGTACGGCTGATGGTGTCGCGCAGATGTTTCTCGCGGTCGGCGAGTACGGCGCCGTCGGTGTTTCGCCGTTCGGTGCGGATTCGCTGTCACCACACACACCGGACCACGGGCGCCTCGCCGATGCGAATGCCATGCTTCGTATGGCCCACCAGCTTATCCGCGAACGGCCCGGCGCGAAGCGGCGAGGATTCCTCCTCGACGACGCTGCCCCCTCGCCCCGCGTTCAGCTGGGCGACTACGTGCTTAGCGTTGAGTTGGACAAGAGGTCCGCCCTCGAGCCGGCGTACGGCATCGTCATCGAGCAGGACCCCGGGCGGTTCGTCATCCTCGGCCGGGGCTTCACCGTCAGCTTCTCTGCTCTGGACGGCAAGGTCGGCGTCCGTTCAGCGCAGGAACTGCACTGGAACGGAGACCACATCCAGCCTGGTCGGCGCCTCAACGGCGACGAGACGGCTGCCGGCACCCTTGGCCGGTTTCCTGCCTACGGCGCCGTACCTGAGCCGCTTCGCATCCCAAGACTCGAGAACCTGTCCGGCATGATCCAGTTCGACCTCTACCGCTTCTGACCGCCGCGACCTCGACAAGACGCGAGTCAGGCTCTTCCGCCGAGGTCGTCGCCCTCCTGATCGAGGGTGCGCATCATCCGCTGCCCGACCTGAGCCTTGTCAGGTACCGCCGCCTACGCGTTACGCGGCAGGCTACCTGGAGTGCTGGCTGCCGATCAGGGCGAGTACGGACTGGCGTCGTTCGGCCAGCAGTGTCAGGCCTTCGTTCGCCGTCGCGCGTAGCTGGGCCGGGTCGGCCTGGTCGGGGCCGAGTAGGGCGGTCACTGCGGCGGCCATGACCTTGTCCGGCTCGTCGACGTTGACGTTGTGCAGGACGGGTATGCGGGTCGTGGTGGTTTCCAGGAAGCCGATCATCAGCGCTTGCAGGGCGTAGGCCTGGTCGTCGAGGGACCAGTCGGTCCGGGCGAGACCATGTCGGCGCCAGACGGGCAGCACGGTGTACATCAGTGCCGCGGGACCGAGGAGGTCGAGCAGTTCTTTGCTGCGGCGGTGTTTGGCGAGGATGCCGAGGAGGTCCGTGTCGCCGGTCTGCAGTGCGCGCACGAACGGGTTGTCGAGGGCAGTGTGGATGAGGTGTGGGCAGAGTCGGTGTGGGCGGGCGAGGTCCGGGTCCGCGGTGAGGGCCGCGATCTCGTGGTCCAGGACGGCCAGGAAGTCCCGGGCGACCAATCCGAACAGCAGGTCCTCTTTGGTGGCCCAGTACAGGTACGCCGTGCCTTTGCCGACGTGGGATCGTTGGGCGATCTCCGCGACGGTGAGGCCCTTGACTCCGCGCTTGAGCAACAGTTCCCTGGCCGCCGCGAGAATCCGGGTGGCCGTGGCCGTGTCATGTTCGGTGATTGCGGTCATGGTCGCGTTCCTTCCTCAGGCCAGGGCGATGTCGTGGTCCTTGAGCCTTCCCGCCTTGTCCCTGGTCCGCAGCTGTTGCAGCAACGACGAGACCACTGGAACCCGCATTCCAGCGGTCATGAGTTTGCGGACGGCGAGCTCGGACGTGGTGGCCGGTACGAAGAAGGTACGTTGCTGGATCCCGTTGCGCTGGAAGACCTCCAGGGCGGGACGTAGTGCACGTTCCCACTCGGCCAGCGCATGTGGCACGTCCTGGGGATGGCGTTGCAGCATCGTGCCCAGCAGGTCGGCCCCGGACATAGCTGTCGAGACGCCCATTCCGGCGTACAGGGTGACGCACCAGGCCGAATCGCCGACGAGTACGACCCGCCCGCGATGCCAAGTGTCCAGATGCACTTGCTCGACGGAGTCGAACAACAGGTCGTCGGCGGTCTCCAGCGCGTCCAGTACTTCACCGAGCGACCGGCCGGCCGGTTCTGGTCCGAAGGCAGCACGCACTCGCTCTACGGGCGGTTGAGTGAACTCGGCATCGACATCGCGGGTGTGATAGTTCAGCAGCACTGTCGGATCACTGCCCGCGAACGGAAAGATCCACATCGAACGCTTCGGCTCGAGGAGTACGGCGGCGTCGTCTGGATGGAGGTCGCTGAGCGGCCGGGGGAGCTGGTAGGCGACGGCCATGTAGTTCAGCCGGTGCAGATATCGCTCGTGCGGCCCGAACACCAGCGAGCGCACGGTGGAGCGTAGCCCGTCCGCACCGATGACCAGGTCGAATCGCTCGGTGGCAGTGGTGCCGTCGACGGTGTTGGCCAGCGTGACGTCCACGCCGGTCGCGTCCTGCTCGATGCGGGTCGGTACGGTCGAGTGGCGGATGTCGACCCCGCTGGGAAGCGCGCTGAAGGCGGCTTCCTCGATGTCGCCACGCAGCATCATCCAGGGGCTTCCGGGCAGGTCGCCGTACCCAAGGCCGACCTTCCGGTTCCCGGCCCGGTCGATCTCGTAGCTGGCACCACGGGGCAGGCGGTTGTCGAGCCGCTCGAGAATGCCCAGGCGTTCTGCCGGTGGGCGGCCACCGCCGAACAGCGCGACGAAGTACCCACCGGTCCTCCTCGCCGGCGCCCGCTCGACGATGACCGGCGTCCAGCCGACCTGGAGCAGCCGCAGCGCGGTCGCGATCCCGCTGATGCCAAGCCCGACCACCAGTGCCCGGCCTTCGCCGCCGTCCGAGTTCGCCATGCTCCCAGATTAGAGTGACTGACCAGATTCGTCATTTGGTCAGTTCATGATCTGAGTCACAGCACCGATCCAACTCGTCTCGGCAGGTAGTCGGGGGCGTCATTTCTGGCTGGGGTGGGGCCGGGGCACCGGGCTGGTGTGGTGGTAGCCGCGGCCTTTGTAGTCGAAGTCCTGTAGTTCGGTCAGCGCGGAGCCTTGCGGTTGTGGTGCCGCGTAGTACGCGCGGATCTCGCGGATGAGGCCGGTGGGTTCGTCGAAGAGGTACCACTCGTCGCCGCGCAGGATCGTGTTCTCGGCGGTCTTG
Organism: Kribbella aluminosa; assembly: GCF_017876295.1. NCBI lineage: Bacteria > Bacillati > Actinomycetota > Actinomycetes > Propionibacteriales > Kribbellaceae > Kribbella > Kribbella aluminosa. The sequence continues at coordinate 2,792,289 of NZ_JAGINT010000001.1, forward strand.
TAGTGGGTCCATTCGATGACGGCCTGGTGGCTTTCGGGTTCGACGACGAGGCGGTCGATCGTCCAGGCGGATCCCTTGGTGGCTACGAAATCCGCCCAGCGGCGGGCGATCAGGTCGGCGGTGCGCCATGCGCCGCCGTACATGCTGGGCGGGAAGTAGTGGACCGCGTCGTCGGTGAAGCAGGACTTCATCTTCGGTACGTCGGCCTCGTTGCAGCCGTCGAAGTAGGTGCGGATGGTCTGCTCGTACTGCGCGGCCAGTCCGGTGCGTGTCATCGGGATGCCTTCCAATCGTCATAGTCGCGGCGGCTCTGGTCGGTCGCGGGGTAGATGCCGAGCAGGGACTCACCCGTGTGGACGCGCGTGTGCAGGTAGTCCTCGATCTCTTCCTGCTCGACCGCCGGGCCGGCGATCTCGTCTGCCAGGCCGCGCGGTACGACGATCACGCCATCGGCATCTCCGACCATGATGTCGCCGGGGTAGACGGCTACGTCGGAGCATCCGATGGGTACCTGCAGATCCGCCACGTGGAAGGAGGTGAGCCGGGTGGTCGCGGTGATGGCACGGGCGTACGTCGGAATGTCGAGCTCTCGCAGCACCGAGCCGTCGCGTACGGCGCCGTCGGTGACGAAGGCGACCGCACCGCGTTTCCAGGCGCGGGTGACGAGCATGTCTCCGGCAGATGCGGCGCTGATGTCGTTCCGGCTGTCGACGACCAGGACCTGGCCGGGCCCGATCTGCTCGACTGCCTGCCACTGCAGGTTGTCCTCGGTGTGCAGGCTCTCGAGGGTGTCGAGGTCCTCCCGGCTCGGGATGAAGCGCATGGTGAAAGCTTCTCCGGCCCATCGCGCCTCGACGTCGCCCAGCGGCGGGACGCCGACGAGAAACTGTTGCCGGAGGCCACGTCTGAAGAGCTGGGTCGCGAGCGTCGCGGTGCTTACCCGGGTGAGCTTAGCGAGTGTCTCGGCGGCGAGTGGGGGCTGATTCACGGATCCTCCAGAGTCCCGTTGAATGGGACTGGATCATGCTGACTGGGACAGATGTTAGCCTCGACCGTAGTTGGCCCGGAGGAGCGTGGAAATGCTCGACGGCGATCGGAGCGTGACAGTGGCGGAAGTTGTCGGTGATCGGGATGACGGACATTCATCAGTCCCGCCAGGCGGGAAAGATGGTCCGGTGTCGGCGCTCGATCGGTGCCTGTCGATCCTCGACTTCATGGCCACGACGTCCGAGGCGACGGTCGCGGATATCTCGGCGTCGCTCGGCATCTCGCGGAGCGCGACGTACCGGTTGATGGAGCGGCTGCGACTGCGTGGATATCTGGAGGAAGGGCGGATCACGCACACCTGGGCCCTCGGTCCGGCGGCGGCGCGGCTGGCGATGGCGGCGGTGCACTCGACGGACGTCGCGCGGGCGGCTCCGGAGTATCTGCGGATGCTGGTGCAGCAGACTCGTGAGACGGTGTCGCTCGGCGTACCGCGTGGGCGGGAGATGGTGTTCATCTACCGGGAGCGGGGTCCGCGATCGGTCGGTGTGTCGGCCGATGTCGGTGTTCGCCGACCGATGTACTGCACGTCGGTCGGCAAGGCGTACCTCGCGGCGCTGCCGGCCGACCATCGCTCGTCGCTACTGGATCGCGTCGTGCTGCACAGGTACACCGAGGCGACGGTGGCCGATCGGTCCGCGCTCGAGGCGGACTTGGCCCGGACCGCCGAGCGTGGCTGGGCCCAGGACCTCGGTGAACTCGACGTCTCCAGCGCGTGCTGTGGAGCGGTGGTCCGGGACAACCTCGGCCGCCCGATCGCAGCGATCTCGGTCGCCGGACCGGCCGATCGCATGGTGCCCGAACTGGCTCGCGTCGGCCCGATCGTGGCGAGTACCGCCGAGGCGATCTCGCGCCGGCTGGGGTACGACCCGGAGATCGAGTATGCCCCCAGCGCGCCACCTGACCTCGACGGAAGGCAGTCATGAAGATCGGCAGGACCAATCTCGACGGCCATCAACGCTGGATCGTTCACGACGGCGATCGATGGCACGCAGGGCCTCCTGGCTGCCGGCTCGCGGACGTCCTGGCCGGACCGGACATCTCCGGCTGGCCACCACTCGGCGATCAAGACCCGCTGCTGCTCGCGCCGTACGACGGCGGAACGATCTTCGGCATCGGTCTCAACTACCGCAGCACGGTCGCTGAGATGAACTGGCCGGTGCCGTCCGTGCCATATCTGTTCCCCAAGCTCGCGGGCAGCGTGACCGGACCCCAGGGCGTCGTCGTCGCCGATCCAGCCCTGTCCGGCCAGGTCGACTGGGAAGGCGAACTGGCGGTTGTGATCGGTCGCAGGACACGCAATGTCGACACCGCTGAGGCTCTCGCGGCGGTCTACGGGTACACCGCCGCGAACGACATCTCGGCCCGTGATCTCCAGGCCGCGGACGGCCAATGGGTCCGTGGCAAGGGGCTCGACACCTTCTGCCCGCTGGGTCCTGTCATCGTCCCGGCGTCCGGCATCGATCCGGCGAACACCAGGATCCGGACCTGGGTGAACGGGAACGTGGTCCAGGACGGCAACACGTCGGACATGATCTTCGGCGTCGCCGAACTCGTCGCCTACCTCAGCAGCAATCTGACCCTGATGCCGGGCGACATCATCCTGAGCGGAACGCCCGCGGGCTGTGGAGGCTTCCAGAACCCGCAACGCTTCCTCGCCGCCGGCGACACCGTCGAGGTCGAGGTTGACCACATAGGCCGGCTCACCAACGTGGTCGAAGCCGGCTAGTACTCCAGCTGTCGATCGTGATCTTCATGCTTGGGCGTCTTGTCGCTGGTGGTGGCTGGTCTGGGATCGGGCCTGGCGGCGGCGTCGCCAGGTGGACCAGGCGAGTCGGTAGGCAGCGGTGTGGACGGGCTGGACGACGAGGGTGATGAACAGGCGCTGGATCTCGTTACAGGTGAGCGGCGCGAGGCCGTCCGGTGCAGGGCTGCGGACGTGTTCGTCCGCCGGACGACAGTGCGGAAGGCGTGCGCGAGCATGGCGAGGGTGACCCAGCGCAACCAGGACGCATAGCGGCGGACCTGGTGCTCGTCCAGTCCAGCCAGGCCCTTTCCGGACTGGAAGAACTCCTCCACTCGCAACCTTGATCCAGCGACCCGCACCAGCTCGGTCAGTTCGGGTTTGGTGGCGAAGGCGGTCTCCCCGGCAAGGCCCGCAGTGCGGCAGCGTTCGGGGTCGGAGGTCCAGGAGCGCGGAACGTACAGTTCCCGGTCCACTGCGGCGTGTCCGCGCTGACCGGCGTAGATCAGGTAGACGGCGACTTGGGTGTTCTCGATTCTGCCTGCGGTGCCGGTGTACTGGCGTTGCACGCCGACCGTGCCGGTGCCCTTCTTCACGTCGCCGGACTCGTCGACCACCGGCACCGCCTGGTCATCGTGCAGATGCTCCACCACGTAACCTCGCACGTCGTCACCGACGGCGTCGGCGTCCCACTTGGCCCGCCCCAACAGGTGCTGCATGCCGTTCGGTGTGGACTCGCCGGCCCATTCGGCGATGGTCCAGCAGTTCTTGCGCGGCAGGTCCGACAGGAGCCCGAGCACCAATCGCCGGACCCGGCGTCGGGGCTCGACCCGCTTGAACCGGCCCGCGATCCGGCCCATCAGGCATTCGAACGCCTCTTGCCATCGAGCAGGGTCTAGGCTGTGACCTGCGGCCACGGCATGATCTTCAGTCTTCACACACCGATGATCAACGGTGGCCGCGGCCGTCTTAATCGTCGGCCCTGACCAGCCACGTTGACCCCGCCCTTGGTCATCCCGGCCCGCTCCGCCAACATTGCGATCTCTGCCTGGAGTAGGCGGCGGTCGAAGGGGCGCCGCAGGCGCGCCGTCCCGTGTCAGGAGGACTTATGCGACGCGGCGAAGTCTGGTGGGCAGATTTCAACGAGCAGCGGGCAGTCGTACTGCTGTCGGGAGAAGAGGCGTCCGGCTTCTTGGCGACGCAGGTTGTCGCTCCCGCGGGCACCGATCTCAGCGGCGTGGCAGTCGAGGTGGCAGTAGGTGCCCCCGAAGGACTGCCTCTCGAAGGCGTCCTGAGAGTCGCACTTCCACGTCCCGACCTCATCCCTTGCACTTGGCTGGTCACCCTGGCCAGAGAAGACCTGATAGGGCAGGCGGGCGTCCTGCCGTCCGCGAAGCTCAGCGAGATCGAGGATGCCCTTCGTCTCGGTGGACTCAAGTAGGCAGAGAGGGACGGACGCCGCCGATGGCGCGGCCGGTCTCGTCGAGATGGTCAATGGTGGCCGCGCCAGATCAGTGGCGCCCCCCCCGTTCACAAGATCACGATCTACGGCTGGAGTACTAGGAGCTACGTGGGGCGCCGGTGGATTGCTGGATGGAGAGTTCGACCGGGATCTTGCGGGAATTGACGGTGTCGGCCGGGTTCTCGATTGTCTGCACCATGACGTCGGCGGCGGTCCAGCCGACCGTGCCGGGCGGGGGAGCGACCGTGGTCAGTAACGGCGATGCCAACCGGGAGGTGTTGGCGGTGTCGAACTCGACGATGCTCATGTCGCCGGGGACCGACAAGCCGCGCTGATTCAGCCGATTGATCAAGCCCAGCGCAACCAGGGTGTTGATGCAGACGATCGCGGTCGCCGGTGTCGCGAGGAGTTGGTCGGCGGCCGCGTAGCCGCCTGCGATGCCGGCGGTGAAGGCGCCGAGATCGACGTACTCCGGCAGGCCGCGTTCGGCGAGTGCGCGGCGAAGTCCTTCTCGTCGCTCCAGCTCGGACCACGTCGAGGTACGGCCGCCGGCGTACGCCAGTTGGCGATGCCCCAACGCCGTCAGGTGGGTGACGACCTGATCCATACCGCCGGTGTAGTCCACGGTGACACTCGTCAGTCCCTCCCCGTGACCGTCGACGACGAGCAGGGGCACCTGTTCCGCGAAGGCGGCGATCGTGCCGGGCTCGCTCCGTGGAGAGCAGATGACCAGCCCGTCGACGCGGCCGGACAGATCGCGAACCAGGTCCGCTTCGATCTCGGCGTCCTTCTCGCAATCGCCGACGAGTACGGCGTACCCGCGGACGCGGCAGCGTTGCTCGGCGCTCTTGAGCAGTGACGCGAACGTCGGGTTGTCGAGATCCGGTACGACGAGACCGATCGAGGCAGTGGCCGAACGGCCGTCGGATCGGCGTGACGGTGCGGCCACGTAGCCGAGCCGGCCAGCGACCTCGATGACGCGTTGGCGGGTGTCCGGCGCGACGCTGTCCGGTCGCGCGAGGGCGCGCGAAACGGTGGCGGCCGAGACGCCTGCCTCCCTGGCGATGTCGCGAACCGTGACCGTCATGGGCGTGACCTCTTCTCGATTCAACTCTTGACGAAGGCGGGATGCTGCTGTTTGACTGCCGTTGCGCAACGTTACAGCAACAATGAAACACGTTGCAAGTGGAGAGAGGCAGAGTCCCATGGAGAACGGCGGAAGCCGGCTACGTATCGGCCGGCGTGAGTACCTGAAGTTGCTCGGTCTCGGGGCGGGAGCGGTTGCGGCGGGTCCGGCGCTGGTGGGTTGCAGCCAAGGTGGTGGAGGCGGTACGGCCGCCAACGGCAGGAAGGTCGTGAACTTCATGGCCACGTCGATGCCAAGCCAGACGACGACGCTGGCCAAGTTCGTCCAGTTGTACAACGACTCGCAGTCCAGCTATCAGGTCAACCTGCGCGAGCTGCCGACGCAGTCGTCCAGCACCGAGGTACATCAGCAACTTGTGCAGACGCTCGACCGGGCCGACGGCAGCATCGACGCGTTCATGCTCGACATCGTGTGGGTGGCGGAGTTCGCTGCCGCGGGATGGTCGATGGATCTGTCCAGCTCGTTCAGTGCGACCGACCGCAAGCAGTTCTTCCCCGCTGTGGTGGAGGCCTGTACTTACGAGCAGAAGCTGGTCGCCATGCCGTTCGTCATCGCGGCCGGCATGCTGTACTACCGGACCGATCTGCTCAAGGCCGCCGGGCTGAAACCACCGGCGACCTGGTCGGCGCTCGTCGAGCAGTCTCGTCAGCTGACCGGTTCCGGCGCGGCCAAACTGGGATTCCTCTGGCAGGGAAAGCAGTCCGAGGCACTGGTCGCCAACGCCGTCGAGTTCATCGCGGCGGGTGGCGGTTCGGTGTTCGGGCCGGACCACAAGACCGTGACGATCGCCGACGCCCCGGCGGTCGAGGCGGTGCAGTTCATGTACGACACCATCAACAGCACCAAGATCTCGCCGCGCGACGTACTGTCCTGGGACGAGGAGCCCACCCGGCGGTCGTTCTGGGGCGGGTCGGCACCGTTCATGCGGATGTGGTCGTCGGCGTGGCTGCGCACGCAGGACCCCTCGATCTCCCAGGTCGCCGGGAAGACCGGGCTGGCGAATCTTCCCGGACTGAGGGCAGGCCTCAGCGGCTCCACGTTCGGTGGATATCAGCTCGGCATCGCAGAGTCGTCGAAGAACAAGGACGGTGCGCTCGACTTCCTCAAGTGGATCGCGAAGCCACAGACCGCGAAGACCTTCTACGACGGCTTCGGGTACACCTCGGCACAGACCGGGTTCTACGAGCAGGCCGGCATCAAGGGCACATCGGTAGCCGACGCGGTGACCCGGCAGGTTGGTGGCGCTGGGGTGCCGCGGCCGGTGACGCCGCACTACGCCCAGGTGTCGCTCGCCTTGCAGGCTGCGGTCTCGACCGCTATCAGCAAGGGCGATGTGAAGACGAACCTCGAACGCGCTCGCTCCGAGATCGAACGCATCGTCGCCTCATGACGGTGCTGAGAGAGTCGGTACCCCTGACGGCCGCCCCGACGCGATCTCGCCGGCGGACCCGGAGCGGTGGCGTCTTCGCGTGGGCGTTGCTGCTGCCGACGGTGGTCGCGACGGCGATCATTTCGCTGTACCCGTTGGCGGACACGCTCTGGCTTTCGTTCCACGACACCGTGCTGTCCGGCAAGCAGAACGGATTCGTCGGCCTGGCGAACTTCTCCCGGCTGCTGTCGGATGCGTACTTCCGCGGAGCCTGGGGGCAGACGATCACGTTCACGGTGGCGTCCACGGCACTCGAGACCTTGTTCGGCCTCGCCTTCGCTCTGGTACTGCACCAGAAGTTCCCGCTCCGCGGCCTGGTGCGAGCCCTGGTACTGATCCCGTGGGCCATCCCGACGGTCGCGGCGTCGAAGATGTTCCAGCGCCTGTTCGACGGGCAGGTCGGGGTTGTGAACTACGTGCTGGAGCGCGTCGGCCTGATCGACAGCTATGTGAACTTCCTGGGGGAGGGCTCGACCGCGCTGGCAACCATCGTGGCGGCGGACGTCTGGAAGACCACCCCGTTCATGGCGATCCTGATCCTCGCGGCGCTGCAGACGATCCCCGACGAGCTCCGCGAGTCCGCGATCGTCGACGGTGCCGGGGCGTTCCGCCGGCTGACCTCGATCGTCCTGCCGATGATCGCGCCGGCCATGCTCGTGGCCGCGCTGATCCGAGCACTCGACGCGTTCCGCATCTTCGACCTGCCCTACACCTTGACTGGTGGCGGCCCGGCCGGATCCACCGAGACGTTGTCGACGTACGCCTACAAGCAGGTCTTCTCCGGTCTTCAGATCGGGTACGGCTCGGCGGCGATCACCGTCACCTTCATCACCGAGGTGCTCATCGCCGGCATCTTCGTCGCGTTCCTGGTTCGTCAGTCAAGGAGGCTCGGATGACGACGGTGGCGAACCCTGTACGACTGCCGAACCTGTCCCGCCGCGCGCGCCGTCGTACCCGAGCCGCAGTGCTCACGGTGCTCGTCGTCGGCATCGTCGCGTGGTCGATCGGTCCGTTCCTGTGGCAGCTCAACGCCTCGTTCCAGCCGGACGTGAACCTCACCAAGAAGGTGCCGTCGTGGCTTCCGATTCCCTTCACCGTTGAGCACTACCGCAACGTGTTCGGTCCCCGGAACTTCGCGGCCTACCTGCAGAACTCGTTGCTGGTGACAACGATATCCACCGTTCTGACGCTGGCGATCGGCACGCTCGGTGCGTATGCGATGGCGCGGCTGCGGGTCGCCGGCAAGGGGCTCGTACTCGGCCTCCTGCTGGCGATGTCGATGTTCCCGCACATCGCGGTCGTCACACCGCTGTACCGGTTCTTCGGCGAGACCGCTCTGCTGAACACGTATCTGGCCCTGATCGCTCCGTACATCGGTCTGAGTGTCCCGCTCGTGGTGTTCATCCTGCACACGCATCTGCGCAGCATCCCGCGCGAGATCGACGAAGCCGCGGCTGTCGACGGCGCCGGCAAACTCCGTACGCTCTGGAGCGTCATCCTGCCGCTGGCAGCGCCGGGGATGGCGACGGCCGCGATCATCGCGTTCATCGGGAACTGGAACGAGCTGATGCTCGCACTCGCCTTCACGAGCACGCAGGACCGGCAGACCGTCTCGGTGGGCATCGTGAACTTCACCGACCTCGACTACGTACCGCTCGGCGACATGGCGGCGGCGTCCATCGTCGTCACGGTTCCGCTCGTCGTACTGGTGCTGATCTTCCAGCGCAGGATCGTCACCGGCCTCACCTCCGGCGGTGTGAAGGCGTGACCGCACAGGCATCGTGGCGCGATCAGTACCAGGACGTGGCCGACCAGCTCCCGGTGATGGTCGCATCCGCACGCCCGATCGTCGCGGGATTCACCTCCACCATCGACGCTGTTCATCACATCGGGCCGGAAGGGCTGAGCACCCTACTCCTCGCAGCACCCGACAAGTTTCCGCCAGAGTTCGCGGCGGGACTGCGCGAGCTGCAACGCCGGCTGCACGCGGGGCTGGACGCGAGTTGTTCATCGACGATCCGCTGGGCGAGCGGCACCTGACCGACCTGGTCGGTGAGCCTGCGCGACACCAGCCAGGCGGTACGTCGCTACAAGCCTGCTGGAGCTGGGCCTCGATAGGACTTCGGCCGCTGCTCAGCCTGGCCGATCGATCACCGAGGCAACTGGCGGTGGTCGATCCCAACATCCGGCTTGCGACACCGGGCGGGGTCAGTCCGGCCGGGGACCTCCAGCCGGAGCCAGGCGATGTTTCCCGGCCGGCCAATCATGCGCTGGAGTTCACCGCGGGAACCGAGGCGGCGGGCGTTCGGATCGATCGCTCGAGCCGCATCACGGTGGTGTTCCAGCGCAAGGCGCTGCAGCATGATCCGCACTTCGACGTACTGAGCCCGACCATCTCCGCTGGTGTGGGGCTCGTGAGCGGACTCAACGGGCTCGGTTCCGGCCGATCGGCCGCGCTCAGCCGTGTTGTAGGTGTACTGGATGCATGGCGCGAGGCAGGAGTGCCGACCGTTCATCTCGAGCTCGCCGAGTACCGGAGCGTCGCCGAACTGGGAGAGGTACTGGCCGCGGTGGCGCCGTACATTCACTCGATCGGAATGAGTCAGGACGAGTTCCAGGCGCTGGTCGGCCCAGGGCGAGACATCGGCCGGGAAGCCGCGGGCTTCGCGGATCACCACGGCGTGTCGCGGGTCGTGGTGCACTCGGACCGATGGGCGCTCAGTGTCCACACCTCCGACCCGGAGCGCGAGCGGCTCGCGCTGATCGCCGGCTGCCTGGCGGCGGCGTGTCGCGCTGAGAGTGGGCGCCCGCTGGGCCGCTGGCGCGTTCCGTCCCGGAGCGACTTCGCGTCGGGCATACCTGCCGAGACGAGCAGCGACGGCTGGAGGACAACTGTTGCCTCGAGCCCGTATCTGACGCGACCCCATTCGACCATCGGCCTGGGCGACACCTTCGTCAGCGGCCATCTCCTGGTGCACGCAGCCAACAGCTGACCAGAATTCTACGAGAAAAGAGAAGTTGATGACCTTCGTGATCCAAGACGCCGGGAAGCTTCGCTCGCTCCAGCGTGTGTTGTCCGGTAACGGGTTTCTCGAGATCTGTGCCCTCGACCATCAACGGGTACTCAAGACGATGCTGTCGGAAGACCCCGACGCGGTGGCCTTTCGCGACATCGTCGCCCTGAAGGACCGGGTACTCCGGGCGGTCGAACCGAGCGTCTCCGGGGTGCTGACCGATGTCCGGTACGGCGGTCCGATCCTGGTCGCGAGCGGTGCGATGACGAGCTCGACCGGCTACATCGTCGAGATCGGGGACGAGGGGTACGACATCCCGCCGGGTCCCCGGCGGAGCCGGCTGCGTGCGGGCTGGTCGATGGAGAAGCTAAAACTCATCGGCGCCGACGTGGCCAAGTTCCTGTGGTTCTTCCGCCCGGACGCAGACGCGGAGGTGGCGGATCACCAGCGCGGAGTACTGGCGCAACTCGTCGAGCAGAGCGCCCGGTACAGCCTGCCGATGGTGGTCGAGCCGATCTGGTACCCGCTGATCGGGGAGGACACGTCGTCCGCACCGTGGCGGGAGCGCCGCGTGCAGGGGATCGTCGAGTCCGCGATCGAGGCCGACCGCCTCGGAGCCGATCTGCTGAAGCTCGAGTTCCCCGGATACCTCGGCGACGAGCGTGGCGCCGAACGCTCTCACGAGGCGTGTGCCGAGGTCACGGCGAATACGCGAGTCCCGTGGGTTCTCCTGTCCGGAGGTGTCGGATTCGAGGACTTCGACGAACAACTGCGGATCGGCTGTTCGGCGGGCGCCTCCGGCTACATGGCCGGTCGCTCGGTCTGGCAGGAGGTCGCCGTGACGCGTGACGACGACGAGCGGGATCGGCTGATCGGCCAGTTGCGGAGCCGGCTCGAGCGACTGAACGCGACGACCTCCGCGAACGGTCGTGCCGTCGAGCTTGCGATCGACCTCGACGCCGCCGTTGAGCGGTTCCCGGAGTTCTGGTACGAGGGCTGGCAGAACCATGAGCAGGGCTCGGCGGAGAAGCTGTCCGCCGGCGCGGCCTGAGCCGGGCATGACAAGTCCGACAGTCGCGCGGGTCGAGAGTTTCGGGCTGGAGGCTCGCCTGCCCGGAGCGGGATACGGTACGGCCAGGGTGCTCGTCCAGCACCGCATCGGGACAGCGGTCAAGGTCACGACCTCGGACGGTGTCGTCGGCTGGGGCGAGAGCTTCGGGCCACCTCGCCAGGTCCAGCCGACGCTCGCCGCGATGGCCCACGAACTGATCGGCCGCCCGCTGCACGCACGCGAGGAGTTCCTGCTCGAGCCTGTCAACCGTGCGTACCATGTCGCCTCGACAGGCCTGGCGGTCGCGGCGTTGAGCGGCCTCGACATCGCCGTCTGGGATGCGTGGGCCCGGACACTCGACGTGCCGATCGCGTTCCTCCTCGGGGGACAGGTGACCGACAGCGTCCCGGCGTACGCGTCGACGGGCTATCTCACGCCGGAGCGCGACCTGGGCGCTCTGCGCGAGACGCTCGATCGGCATGTCGAGCAGGGATTCGGCCGGGTCAAGCTCAAGATCGGGACCTCACCTCGCGAAGACGCCGCCCGGGTCGAGGTCGCCCGCGAGGCGGTGGGACCGGACGGTAGCGTCATCGTCGACTACAACGGCAACAACACCCTCGGCACACTGCGCCGTTCGTACGACGCGATCGCCGGATACCGGCCGGAATGGGTCGAGGAGCCGCTGCCGGCGAACGACTACGCGGGCTGGCAGCAACTGCGAGACCTGAGCATTACCACGTCGGCCGGCGAGGCGCTGTTCACCAGGTTCCAGTTCGTGCAGCCGATCGAGCAACGATGGTTCGACATCGTGCAGCCCGACGTGGCCAAGTGCGGCGGGTTCACCGAGGCGTCCGCCGTACGGGCGATGACCGTCGCGGCCAACCTGGCCTTCTCGCCGCACTGCTGGGGATCCGGCATCGCGCTGGCCGCGACCGTGCAGCTCCTGGCGTCGACGACCCGATCTCCGTTCGGGCTGACGGGGCCGGATGTGGCGTTGCTCGAGTTCGACCAAGGCGTCAATCCGCTGCGGGACTCGGTGCTGCGCGAGCCGATCAGGGCAGCGGGAGGCCGTGTTCCAGTGCCGACCGGGCCTGGCCTCGGAGTCGAGATCGACGAGGACTGGATCCGCGCCCACGCCGTGACCCGAACATCCACCGACCAAGGTATGGGGGCACGATGACGACGGACCTGACCGGGCGGGTGGCGCTGGTGACCGGTGCCGGCCACAACATCGGGAGGGCCATCACCGGGCGGCTGGCCGAAGCCGGAGCCGCGGTGGCGGTCGCGGATGTCGACCCGGCCGCCGCCGAAGCCGTCACTGGCGAACTCCGGTCGGCAGGGCACGTGGCCTTCCCGGCGATCGGAGACTTCTCGGACGTGGATGTCGTGGACGACACCATCGATCGTGTCGAGGCCGAGCTCGGTACGATCGACGTTCTGGTCAACAACGCGTACGCCCGGCTCGGCGCCACGAGCTTCCTGCCCTTTCTCCAGGTCGACGCCGACGACTGGCTACGGTTCGTTGCGGTCAACACCACCCTGTTCTATGCGCCGACCCAGCGCGTTGCACGCTCTCTCGCGAGGGCGGGACGGTCGGGCAGCATCGTCAACATCAGCTCGCACGGTGCGGCCCGGGCGCACCGCAGGCACATACCGTACGACTCGGTGAAAGGGGCGATGGAGTCGTTCACGCGCGCGGTGGCAGTCGACCTCGCGCCCTGGAACATCCGGGTGAACGCGATCCGCCCCGGCACCATCGACGTGCAGGATGATCCCCTCGACTGGACCCGCGCAGACGGGCAGCCCGATGTCCGCTCCGCCCAGATCCCACTCGGCCGCACCGGCCATGGATCCGAGGTCGCGGACGTCGTACTCTTCCTCGCCTCGAACCAGTCCAGCTACGTGACCGGCCAGATCTTCAACGTGGATGGTGGACTGGCAGTGCAGGCACGCCCGCCACAGGTGGAGCCCGACGCACTCGCGACTCCCAACACGCTCATCGACTTTCCGTCACGACTCCGACTGAGAACCCGGTGAGCCAGCAGCCCTCAAGGTGAGTACGCCGTCCCAACTGCGCTGGGGTGCTGTATCGAGTGGAACCACGACCCCAGCGATCTCTCTGGCGTTCACCCCGTTGTTTCGAGGAATTGTGGTCAGGTGCAGTCGGTGTCCAGGTCGGGGGAGGGGGTGGGGGTTGTGCCTTGTTCTACGGGGAGGGCGGGGGTGGCGGACCAGGCTGACCAGGAGTCGACGTAGAGACCGATGGGCTGGCTGAGCAGGGCTGCTGCGAAGACGAGGAGCGAACTGGAGACGCCGCCTCCGCAATAGGCACCGACTTCGTGTGCGCCGATTGCGCGGTGCTGGAGGAACCACCTGCGGAGTTCGGTTGCCGGGCGCAACCGGCCGTCCGGGGTGACGAGGTGGTTCGAAGGTGCGTGGACGGCATGTGGGATGTGGCCACTGCGGGGATCGTCGGCGAGGCCGTTGTAGGCATGGGCAGGTCGCGCGTCGAGCAGGGTGCCGTACTGCGAGATCTCGAGCACCTCGGCTGCGTCGAGAACCCGCACGCTGGGCGGTACCGGGAGGTCGACGCCGGGCACGGAACGCCCTGAAGACGGCGCCGTCGGTCCAGCGGCGGGAGGCGGGAGCTCTGTCGGTCCAGTGGCCTCGAGGGACTCCGTTGGTCCGCCGACGTTCGTCCAGGCCGGGAGGGCGCCGTCGAGGACACGGACGGAGGAAAAGCCTGCCCAGGTCAGCGTGAACCAGGCTCGGGTTGCCGACGAGAGCTCCTCGATGCGCCGGGTGTAGACGATGACGTTGTCGGTTGGCCGGACTCCGCGCGAGCGCAATGCGGCATGCAGGTGACCCGGCGCGGGTAGTGGTAGATGTCCGCTGGTTGCGGTGGGGGTCCCGGCGAAGTCGAACTTGATCGAGGTGGCGAGCGCGCCTGGAATGCGGCCGGCGATGCGGTCCGGACCCGCGGCCATCACCCGCCACGGACTGACCTCGATGAAGACCAGTTCTGTCGCCTCGCGAAGCGCGGTCGCGGCATCGAGCAGGTACGACGTCGTGGCGAGGCCGCTCGTCATGGCTGTAGCTCGGAGGTGTGGGGCACGAAGACGACCGGCAGGCTGTCCTTCAGGGCGTTGTAGATGCGGCAGCGTTTCTTGTACTCGGCGACGAGTTGGTCCGCGGTCAGGTTGTCGACGCCGTCGATGAAGCATTCCATGATGAGTGTGCCGAGGTAGTCACCCTCGACCTTGCGCTCGATCCGGGCGAAGATCTCGACCTGCCGCTCGGGCTGCCCGCTCTCGACGAAGTCGTGCCGGAAGGCGTTCAGCGCGCACGACACCAGAGAGGCGACCAGCAGGTCGAGCGAGCTCGCCTCTTCACCGGGACCACCACTGCGCACCGAACCGTCGGAGACCAGCTCGAAACCTGGTCCGCTGAGGGTGTAGCGGCCACGAACGTCGGTGGTCTGGCCGTGCAGGTTGCTGACGACAGTGATCCGGTCGTTCATCGCACAAGTCTATGAACGAGTTGTCTCGCCGAGGAGCGCTTCCGGATGCTGGACGCGGTTGGTCGCGGTGCGCAGTTCGTCGGCGAGCAGGGCGACGACCCGGGTCAGTGACCGGTTGTCCTCCTGGAGTACGGCGATCCGGTGCTCCAGCTCCGCGATGGTCGCCTCGAGTTCCCGGCGGCCGCCCTTGCGTGGCCGCGGCGCCGGTGCCTGTGTCGGCGCGGGGGCGGCGTCCCAGCCGTCCGGGTCGCCGGCGTCGTAGTCGTAGCTGCCGTCGTCGTACCGCGCGACCCACTTGCGCAGTGACTGCGGCCCGACCTCGAACTCCTCGGAGACCTCGCGGACGATCGAGCGGTTGTCCGGCTCGTCCCGCCGGCGCTGCAGCACCCGCTCGACGGCACGCTCTCGCACGTCGTCGCTGTACTTCTTGTCGAACACCACGACCTGATACTACGTGAGCACAAGTGGTTATGTATCCGATATCACGACTCAAAGTCGACTAAGTTGCTCGACATATGAGACATGCTCCGACGCTCCTCGTGGCCGTGTCACGATGGCGGCATCACACGATCCAGGCGTTCCGCTATATAGCGCCGCGTGATCTTTTATCGAGAGGAATCCGCTGTGTCCCGTTTCCGTCGGCTTGCCGGAGTGGTCGCCGCGTTCGCCCTGCTCGCCACCGCAGCCTGCTCCGGGAACGGGGGCCAGACCGCCGCCGGTGCCCAGGTGGCCGAGGCGGACCGCAACGGCGGCACTCTGAACATCGGCCTGAGCGCGGACCCGACCGGTATCGATGCGGCCGTGGTCAACCAGGTCTGGCGGACGGTCGCTCGGGCGTTGTCCGACTCGCTGGTGTTCTACAACCCGGACACCAAGAAGCTCGAGCCGTGGCTGGCGACCAGCTGGACGGTCAGCCCGGATGCGCGGACGTACTCGTTCAAGCTGCGCGACGACGTGACGTTCCACGACGGTACGAAGCTCACCTCGGCCGTGGTGAAGGCCAACCTGGAGAGCCTGAACCGGCCCGGCATCCACTCCAGCGCGAAGACGATCGTCCAGGGCATCAGCAAGATCACGATGCCGACCGAGCACGACATCACCGTCCAGTTCGGGCAGCCGAACGCCGCGTTCCTGGTGTCGTTGTCACGGGCGTACGTCGGGATCGTGTCCGAGAAGACCGCGAAGCTGCCGGTGGCCGAGCGGCAGAAGTGGATCGACGGGTCCGGCCCGTTCTACCTGCAGGAGTACGTGCCCAACCAGCGGATCGTGCTGAAGAAGCGGGACGACTACCACTGGGCGCCGGCGTACTTCAAGCACGACGGTCCGGCGTACCTGGATCAGGTGGTCTACAAGATCATCCCGGAGGACTCGGTCCGCAACGGCGCGGTGATCGGCGACGACGAGCTGCAGTTCATCTACTGGGTGAACGCGAAGTACGTCCCGCAGCTGCAGGGCGCGGGCCTGACCATCTCGAAGACGCTGAACCCGGCGACCGGTCTCGAGCTGCCGATCAACTCGTCGTCGAAGTTCCTGAAGGACGTCCGGGTCCGCCAGGCGCTGCAGGTCGGGGTGAACCGCGAGGAGCTGGTGAAGATCGCTTCCGGCGGGATCGACGAACCGGCCACCGGCCCGCTGAGCAAGGACAACCCGTTCTACTCCGACCAGAGCGCGCTCCTGAAGTACGACCCGGACAAGGCCAAGTCGCTGCTCGACCAGGCCGGCTGGAGCAAGATCGGTGCCGACGGCATCCGGGTGAACGCGGCCGGTCAGCAACTGTCCCTGCGGGCGCCGCGCGACGATGCCGCGTTCCAGGTGCTGCAGGACCAGTGGAAGAAGATCGGCATCGAGCTGGTGCTCGACCCGCCGCTGGCAGCCGAGGCGAACGAGAAGCTGCTGAGCGGCACGTACGACGTCGCGTACTGGTACGCGTCGTCGCCGGAACCCGACGTACTGCGGGCGAACTACGGCACCACGACCGGCTCGAACCGGAGCTTCATCGCCAAGGACGACTCGAAGGGCCAGGAGCTGGACCGGCTGCTGCAGCAGCAGAACCACACGATCGACAAGGCGAAACGCCAGCAGCTCGTCGATCAGGCGTCGCGGATCCTGGTCGAGCAGGCGTACGACATCCCGGTCTCGAACGACGTCGACGTCTGGGCCCATTCACCACGGCTGCACGACATCAAGCCGGTGGGTCTCGACCAGTACCTGATCGACGCCTGGCTTGCGAAGAAGTAGGGCGATGCTGAGGTACGGCGTACGCCGGCTGCTGTACGGCGTGATCGTGATCTGGGGAGCGTTCACCGGGGCGTTCTTCCTGCTCTACATCGTCCCGGGTGACGCGGCCGGCGGTCTGACCGCGGGTGCGGACGGTGCGGACGTGAAGCAGTTGCTGGCCGAGCAGCGGGAGTTGCTCGGCCTGAACCGGCCCGTGCTGGTGCAGTACTGGGATGCCCTGACCGGAGCGCTGACCGGCGACTTCGGGCAGAGCGTCTATCAACGGCGCCCGGCCGTGCAGGTCTACTTCGAGTCGTTCCCGCAGACCCTGAAGCTGGCGTTCCTCGGACTGCTGCTGGCCGTCGTGCTCGGCGTGACCCTCTCGGTCGTGATCGAGTTGACGAACTGGCGGTGGGCACGGGAGCTGCTGATCTCGCTGCCGCCGGTCGCGGTGTCGCTCCCGCCGTTCCTGGTCGGCCTGGTGTTGCTGCAGGTCTGCGCGTTCCAGTTGCACCTGATCAAAGCGGTCGGCGACAAGAGTTTCGGCGGCTTGCTGGTGGCATCGGTCGCGCTGGCCGTCGCGGGTGGTGGCAGCATCTCGCAACTGCTGACGGCCAACCTGCGCGGCGCGCTGACCTCGCCGTACGTCGAGACCGCGCGGAACTGGGGCCTGAGCCGCTTCGACATCGTCGTACGGCATGCGCTGAAGAACGCCGCGCTCCCGGTGATCACGTCGCTCGGCACCACGGTCGGCGTGATGGTCGGCGGCACCGTGCTGACCGAGACGGTGTTCTCCCGCCTCGGCGTCGGCCGGTTGGTGGTGGACGCGGTCAACGGGCGGGACATGCCGTTGGTCCTGGTCGCGGTGACGATCAGCGCGGTGATCTTCGTGGTCGTCAACCTCGTGGTCGACGCGGTCTACCCGTTGATCGACCAGCGGATCCGATTGGACGCGTGAGATGGCAATCCTCGAGCTCGAGACTCTTGCGCCCGGTCCCTCGCGGGCCCTGCGCGGCTGGGCAGCCGGCGTGCTCCGGTCGCCCGCACTGCTGGCGTCGTACCTCTGGGTGATCGTGATCCTGCTCGCCGCGATCCACCCTGGCCTCTTCGTCTCTGGTGACCCGCTGCAGCAGGACGCGTCGTCCATGCTGGTGCAGCCGGGCGCCCATCACCTGTTCGGCACCGACGACTTCGGTCGGGACCAGTTCACCCGGACCGTGTACGGCGCGCGGTTGTCGCTGCAGGCAGCCGTGGTCGCGGTCCTGATCGGCCTGATCAGCGGCTCGCTGCTCGGTCTGATCGCCGGCGCCCTGCGCGGCGCGGTCGACAGCGTGCTGATGCGCGTCGTCGACATCATGCTGGCGGTGCCGAGCCTGATCGTGTCGCTGGCGATCATCTCCGCGCTCGGCCGCGGCACGCTGAACATCGCCGTTGCCATCGGCATCAACAGTACGGCGGGGTTCGCCCGGCTGATGCGTGCCGAGGTCCTGAAGGTCAGCAACGCCAAGTACGTCGAGGCATCGGTGTTCGCCGGTCATGGATACGTCTACAGGCTGTTCCGGCACGTCGTCCCGAACGCGTCCCGCTCGGTGCTCGCCGCCGCGACGATGGACATCGGTACGGCGATCCTGACCGTCGCCGCGCTGAGTTTCCTCGGTCTGGGCGCGCCACCGCCGACCCCGGAGTGGGGCCTGTTGGTCGCGGCGGGCCGCACGTTCATCGGCGTGCAGTGGTGGCTGAGCCTGCTGCCTGGACTCGTCATCGTCCTGACCGTGCTCGCCGTCTACCGGATCGGCCGGTCGTTCAACCGCGGGAGGACCAGTGTCATCGCCTGAACCGCTGCTCAGCGTGGACAAGGTCGGCGTCGAGTTCCGTCTGCCCGGACGGCCGGTGGCCCGGGTGCTCGACGAGGTGAGTGTGACGGTCGCGGCCGGTACGGTCGTCGCCGTCGTCGGTGAGTCCGGGTCGGGAAAGTCCACCCTAGGCCGCGTGGTCACAGGCACCCTGGCCGAGAACGGGAGGATCGCCGACGGACAGGTCACGCTCGGCGGCCGGACTCTGACCGGTCTGTCCGAACGGCAGTACCGCAACGTGCGCGGCAAGGAGATCGGCTATATCCCGCAGGACGCCCTGCTCGGCCTGAACCCACTGATGCCGGTCGGCGTCCAGGCGGGCGAACCGCTGCGCGCCCACGGTCTCGCGTCCAAGGCGGACCGCCGGGAGCGCGTGATCGACCTGTTCGCGAAGGTCGGGCTGCGGAACCCGGAGCGGCTGTACTCGCGGTACCCGCACGAGCTGTCCGGCGGCATGTGCCAGCGGGTCCTGATCGCGGCGGCGATGAGCACCGGGCCGCGGCTGCTGATCGCCGACGAGCCGACGACCGCGCTCGACGTCACCGTGCAGAAGACGATACTGGATCTGCTGTCCAGCCTGGTCGAGATCGACGACCTCGCGATTCTGCTGGTCACCCACGACCTCGGCGTCGCCGGCGAGCGGGCGGACGAGATCGCCGTACTGAAGGACGGGCGACTGGTCCGCAGCGGACGCACCGCGGAGGTGATTGCGGACCCCGGCGACGACTACACCGAACGACTGCTGCGAGCATCGTCGCTCGGCTTCTCCGGTGTCCGTGCGGCAAACAGCCGGCTGGAGTACTCGCGGACGGTGCCTGCGGACTCGCCTGTCGTGGTGGAGGCGAAGGGCATCACAAAGGCGTTCGGTGAGGTGACCGCGGTCGCCGACGCCACGTTCCAGGTGCGCAAGGGTACGACGCTCGGCATTGTCGGCGAGTCCGGCTCCGGGAAGACCACCCTGGTACGGATGCTGGCAGGTCTGACGCCGGCCGATGCCGGCGCGGTGGAGATCGACGGCAGGCCGGTCGTGCACCACCGGCGGGGCGCGGGACTGGCCGAGCTGTACCGCAAGGTGCAGTTGGTGTACCAGGATCCGTTCGCCTCGCTCAACCCGCGCGCCACGGTCCGCGCCATCCTCGACGAACCGCTCAGCGGGCACAAGACCGGCACCACGGCCGGTCGCTCCAGCGGGTCCGGCCGCTCGGGTCACCGGGCGGACCGGATCGCGGAGTTGCTGGAGGTCACGGGTCTTCCGGCGTCGGTCGCCGACCGGTACACCGCCGAACTCTCCGGCGGCCAGCGACAGCGGGTCGCGATCGCCCGGGCGCTCGCCCCGCGGCCCGAGGTGCTGATCCTGGACGAGCCGGTGTCCGCGCTCGACGTGACCGTGCAGCGTCAGATCCTCGACCTGCTCGGCTCCCTGCAGCGCGAGCTCGCGCTGACGTACCTGTTCATCTCCCACGACCTCGGCGTGATCGCCGAAGTCTCCGACGAGATCGTCGTACTCCAGCAAGGACGGATCGTGGAGCACGGGCCCGCGCTCGGCATCCTCACCCAGCCGCGGACCGACTACGTCAGGGAACTGCTGGCGTCGATCCCGGGCGCCGCTGAACCATCGTCCGCACTTTCCTCATGAGGAGATCCATGCGCCAGCTCCACCTTGGCTACATGTACTGGCTGAACGGCACCCACTGGGGCGGCTGGCGGCACCCGGACGCACCGACCGCACACGCGTTCGAGCTCGAGTACGCGGCCAAGGCACTGCGGATCGTGGAGGATGCGAAGTTCGACTTCTTCTTCCTCGGCGACACACTGCCGGGCGACATCGTCCGCGAGCAGTGGATCACCACCCACAACACCGGCCGGCTGGAACCGTTCACGCTGGCGTCGCAGCTGGCGCTGCAGTCCTCGAAGATCGGCCTCGTCGTCACGGCCCAT
The DNA here is from genome assembly GCF_017876295.1 of Kribbella aluminosa. Classification (NCBI taxonomy): domain Bacteria; kingdom Bacillati; phylum Actinomycetota; class Actinomycetes; order Propionibacteriales; family Kribbellaceae; genus Kribbella; species Kribbella aluminosa. Next base: position 2,812,708 of record NZ_JAGINT010000001.1, read on the forward strand.
CCGACGTTCTACGAGCCGTACATCCTGGCCCGCCTGACCGCGTCGCTCGACCACCTGAGCGGCGGGCGGCTGGCGTGGAACGTCGTCCTCGGCGCCAACGACCTTGCCGCGCAGAACTTCAGCCTGCCCGACCTCGGCGGCGCGGACCGGTACGAGCGGGCCGACGAGTTCATCGCGGTCATCCAGAAGCTGTGGGACAGCATCGAGGAAGGCGCCTACCTGCAGGACAAAAGCACCGGCCGGTACGTCGACGAGAGCAAGATCCATCGCCTGAACTGGCAGGGCAAGCACTTCCAGGTCGCCGGGACGCTGCCGGTCGAGCGCTCGCCGCAGGGGCACATTCCACTGCTGTACGCCGGCGCGTCGGAGCTGTCCCGCGAGCTGACCGCGAAGTGGGCCGACGTCAACTTCACCGGTCCCGCGACGGCCGAGGAGTCGATCGCGTTCAACGCCGACGTCCGGGAACGCGCCGTACGGCTGCGTGGGCGCGAGGATCCGATCTACTTCCTGCCCGGGATCGCGCCGCTGATCGGCGACACCCGCGCCGACGCGATCGAGCTGTACGAGGAACTGAACACGCTGCTGCCGTTCGACGACGACCTCGTCGACGGCGATCAGGACGAGTCCTTCTGGTCGAGCCCGGACTGGGAGCGGATCACCGCCTCGCGGTTCCCGCTCCCGCAGGGGATCCGCAGCGTCCGCTCGCTGTCCGAGCGGATCGGCGCCGACCTGCGACCGTTGGGCCTGGACGGCGTGATCAAGCCGGACATCGCCGAGCGGTTCAACTCCTACGGCGCAGGCCTGGTGCGGGCGCTGGCCGATCGGACCGACCGTACGGTCGATGCCGGGGGAGTACGCGTGCGCGATCTCTTGCACGCGGCCGTTGCCGGCGGGTTCCCGCTGGTGATCGGTACTGCGGAACATGTCGCGGACACGCTGATCGACTGGTTCGACCGCGGCGCCGCCGAGGGCTTCAACGTGAACTCGCCGTTCCTGTGGAACCAGCTCGAACGCTTCACCGGCGAGGTCGTGCCGATCCTGCAGGACCGCGGCGTGTTCCGCACCGAGTACACCACCGGCACCTTCCGCGGGCACTTCGGCCTGGAGGTCCCGCCCAACACGTTCACACAGGAGTGACATGTCGAATCGACGGAAGCTGCGCCTCGGCCTGGCGGCGTACGGCACCGGCTGGGACCTCGATGCCTGGCGCTTGCCGGAAGCATCCAACACCGGCCTCCGCGACCCGAGCGTGATCCTCGACATCGCCCGGACCGCCGAACGCGGCAAGCTCGACTACGTGTTCGCCGGCAGTGCGCTCGGCAGCGAGCCCGACCGGCTGAACCGGATCTACCGCTGGGACAACTTCGTGTACGCCGGGTACGCCGCGGCGCTCACGAAGAACCTCGGCTTCCTGATGTCGGTGAACTCGTCCTTCGAGCACCCGTACGGGATCGCCCGCCAGCTCGCCACGCTGGACAACTTCACCGCCGGCCGGACCGCGCTGAACGTTGTCTTCGGCATCGACCGCGACGGCGACCCGATCGGCAACTACGGCAAGAACCCGATGCCGACCGAGACCACGAAGTACGACCGGGCCCGGGAGTTCACCGCGGTCGTGAACCGGTTGCTGTACGAGAGCTGGGACGACGACCTGCTACTCGACGACAAGGCCGGCGGCGCGCTGATCAGGCCCGGGTCGTGGCACCAGATCGACCATCACGGCGAGCACTTCGACGTACGCGGCCCGTTGAACGTGCCGCCGCCGGTGCAGCCGCACATCCCGATCGTCCAGGTCGGGTTGTCGGAGGAGTCGCTGCGGTTCGGGGCGGACTACGCGCAGGTGCGGTTCTCGCCGTACTTCGGGATCAGCCGCGGCAAGGAGGAGTACCGCAAGCTGAAGGAGCGGGTGGCGGCGAACGGACGGGACCCGGAGAAGTTCAAGATCATCCCCGGGATCACGTTCTACCTGGCCGGCACCACCCGCGAGGCGGTCGCCAAGTTCAACGAGATCAACGCCTTGCAGCTGACCGAGGAGATCCCGTCCGCCTTCTCCGCCGCGTTGGGAGTCGACCTGTCGCGGGTGCGCGACACCGAGCGGGTGCTCGACGTGGTGGACGTGGAGTCGCTCGACGACGGGGCGCTCAAGCCGTTCATCAGCGACCGGGCGCGGGACGTCAAGAACGACCGGGAGCTGCTGCGGCAGGTGCTGACCGCCCAGGTCGGCGAGGACGCGACGTTGCGGGAGCTGTACCAGTACGTGCAGCGGTCGCGGCACGAGCAGCAGCCGGCCGTGGTCGGCGACGCCGCGAAGATCGCGGACTGGCTGGAGGAGAACCTCGAGGAGCACGTGCTCGACGGTGTGCAGCTGTTCCCGCCGTACCACCGGGGTCCCGCCGATCTCTTCGTCGACCTCGTCGTACCCGAGCTGCAGCGGCGCGGGATCTTCCGGACCGAGTACGAGGCGCCCACGCTGCAGGGCCTGCTCGACACCGACGACTACTGAGGAGAACGCTGTGAGTCATCGGCAACTAGGAGCGTCCGGGCTGGTGCTGTCCGAGATCGGGGTCGGCGCAAGCACGTTCGGCCGGACCGGAATGCGCGCGACCGGCCAGGACACCGTGACCGCGATCGTCGATCGCGCGCTGGACCTCGGCGTGACGTACTTCGACCTGGCCGAGGGGTACGGCGACCGCCCCGGCCAGAGTGAGGAACTGTTCGCCGCGGCGATCGGCAAGCGCCGCGAGAAGGTTGTCATCGGCACCAAGTTCGGCCGGAACCTGGCGGTGGAACACGGTCCGTCGTACTCGCGCCCAGGAGCCCGGAAGTACATCGTGGCCGCGGTCGAGGAGTCGCTGCGGCGGTTGCGCACGGACTACATCGACCTCTACCAGATCCACTTCCCGGACCCGCTCACGCCGATCGAGGAGACACTGTCGGCACTCGACACGCTCGTGCGGTCCGGGAAGGTCCGGTACGTCGGCGCCTCGAACTTCAAGGCCTGGCAGCTGGCCGACGCAGATCATGTTGCCCGCGACAACGGCCTGAGCCGCTTCGTTTCGACGACCGACGAGTACAACCTGCTCTGGCGCAAGCCCGAGGAGGAGCTGATCCCGGCCCTGCGGCACTACGGGCTGGGCTTCATCCCGTACTTCCCGCTGCAGAACGGCCTGCTGACCGGCAAGTACTCCGCCGATCACGCACCGGTGGAAGCGAAGATCACCAACCTCAAGCGGTACCTGCTCCGATCTGCGCCGTGGGAGGCGCTGGCGAAATTCGAGCAGTTCGCCCGCGACCGGAACGTCACACCCAGCACCGCCGCCCTCGGCTGGCTCCTCGCCCAGCCGACCGTGACCAGCGTGATCGCCGGCGTGACAGTCCCGGAACAACTCGACGAGAACGTCCTCGCCACCCGGTGGGCCCCGACCGCCGACGAGGAGGCCGAGCTGCGCGGTCTCTTCACCGGCGATCTCTCCGGCGGCCCCGGAGTGGTCGACCGCGGATAGTGCGGCTCAGGACGGGTAGACCCCGGGCCGATCGCCCGTTGTCGACGGTCGGCTCGGGTCGGTGATCCACTGCGACCACGACCCCGGAAACAGCGCCACCTCGATCCCGAGCTGGGCCAGCGCGAGCACCGTCGTCGTCGCCGAGACCCCGCTCCCGCAGTACGCACCGATCTCCCGACCGTCGAGATACGCCGAGTACAGGTCTCTGAGCGATTCGGCCTCCAGCAGCCTGCCATCGGCGAAGTTGCCGGAGCCGGGAACACTGTGCGCACCAGGGATGTGCCCGACGCGCGGCAGCTGCGGATCGCCGAGGTACGCCGCCGTACCGCGTGCATCGAGCAGATGCCCACTGACCGCGATCCGGGCCGCTTCCTCGGGGGAGAGCACCGGCAACGAGCCGGCGCGCACGACCACAGAGCCCTCGCCCGGCGTGGGAACCACGGTATCCAGCGCACCACCGATCTCCTCCCAGGCCTGCAGACCGCCTTCGAGATAGTGGGCCCCCGTGACACCGGCCCAGCGCAGCGTCCACCAGGCGCGCGTGGCGACCGCCGGGTTCTCCCGCGAATACACGACGACGGTGCTGTCGTGGTCCACCCCCCAGCCCCGAAGCCGCTCCTGCAACTCAGCGGGATCAGGCAGCGGGCCGTTGCCCGAGGCATCGGTACGGCGCCCGAACAGATCCCTCCCGAGCACCACGGCGTGCGCCCCTGGTACGTGGCCTTCCAGATACTCCGCGTCGGAGTCACGCCCGACCTCGAGCACGACGGTCTCCGCCCCGTCCCGCACCCGGGCCATGAGCTGCCCGGCCGAGATGACGACCGCCTGAGTGACCGCTACGCCCATCGGACTCACTCCTCGCTAGCTACGTGCTAGTTGATATGTAGCAACACCACCATAGTAAGTAGCACCTAGCGCTAGCTATATATCGGACCGGATCGCGGACAGTGCAAACGCGGTCCTGGCTCAGGAGGCCAGGCGGGAGTCGTGCAGGCTTGCGGTGTCCTGCAGGTCGGCGATCGTGAAGCCGAGTGCCAGCAGTTCGCGGATGTGGCGCACCCGGGCCTCTGCCGCGGGTGGATAGCGCCGGTACCCGGTCGTTGTCCGGTCCGGGATCAGCAGTCCGCGCTCCTCGTAGTAACGCAGGGTCCGCGGCGTCGTACCCGTCCGCTCAGCCAGCTCACCGATCAGCATCCGCTCACCTCCGACAGGGACAACGTCACAGCCGTACGACGGTCTTCCCGACCCGGTTGCCGTTCGCCAGGTCGAGCAGGGCCTGTGGCGCGTTCCGCAGTCCGTCGACGATGGTCTCCGCCGGCCGGATGGCGCCCGCGGTGAGCCAGTCGCGAAGCAGCCGACGGTACTCTGGGGCAAGGTCCTGGTGCTCGCCGACGGTGAAGCCTTGCACGGTGATTCGCTTGGCCAGTAGTGGAAACGGGTCGATCCGCGGATCGGCCGAGTCACTCAACTGATGTTCGAGCGCGCCGCACAGCACGATCCGCCCGTGCGGGTTCAGTACGTCGATCGCTGCCCGCAGGTGGCTGCCGCCGACGTTGTCGAAGTAGACGTCGATCCCGTCCGGGGCGGATGCGCGCAGCAGTTTGGCCACGGGTCCGTCGTGGTACTCGAACGCCGCGTCGTACCCGAGGTCGTCGATCAGCCTTCCGACCTTCTGCGCCGACCCGGTGCTTCCGATCACCCGTCCCGCTCCGAGGAGCTTCGCGATCTGGCCTGCCAGGCTGCCGATCGCTCCGGCCGCGCTGGAGATGTAGACCGTGTCGCCGGTCCGCAACGGTGCGAGCCGCAGGCCGGTGTACGCGACCAGTCCGGAGTGCAGGTGGATCGACGGCGACTCCGGACCTCGTTCGACGGGGCGGAACTGCGCGGCCGGCGCGACGGCGTACTCGCGCCAGCCGAGTTGGTGCAGGACGAGCTCACCGGCCGGCAGCGCCGGGTCGTGTGACTCGACGACCTCGCCGACGGCCGCGCCGTACATCGGCTCGCCGATCTCGTAGATCGGCATCGGGAGGCCGGGCAGCCCAGCGATCAGCATCAGCATCGCCGGATCCAAGGACAGGAACAGGTTGCGCACCACGACCTCACCCGGCCCGGGCGAGGCCAGCCTGACCGGTGCGATCTCGAAGTCGTCGGCGGTGGGCAGTCCGCGGGGCCGGGTACGCAGGTGAGCGGCGAGTCCGGTGGGAGGAAGAGTCATGGCGCGACGCTAAACCTTGACGTGCGCGTGAAGGTCAACCGCGAGCCGCGGTCCAGGCGGTGTTCGGGGAGGTGCCGTTGAGGAGGTAGTCGCCGATCAGGAGGGACTTGTAGATGGCCGGGTTGTGCGACGAGACCATCCGGGCGTTGCGCCAGTGACGATCGAGCTGGCGGCTGGTGCTGGTGGCCGAGGCGCCGCCGACTTCGAACAGAGTGGTTGCTGCGCGCATCACCAGGTCGATGACCGTGAGCTGGGCTTGATAGGTGGCGACGTCGGCGGCGTCGACCAGGTCCGGGGTGAGTGTGCCGGCGCGCGCGGCGTCGGCCGCTTGGCCGGTGTGTTCGGCAGCGGCGAGTACGGCGGCGTCGGCGGTGAAGGACCAGGCCGACAGTTGGCCGATCACCTGCTGTACCAGCGGATCTTCGCGTGGTACCGGGTTCACGGCTGCGGCGTACGTCCGGGTTCGCGGCTGGACGAATTCGACGGCGTCCCGGACGACGGCGCGCCCGATGCCCGCGAGGGTTGCCAGCAGCACCAGTTGGAAGAACGCCAGCAGGTGGCTCGGCCCGCGGTCGCGGAACTGGTAGACGTTCTCCGGCGCGATCTGCACATTCTCGAACACCGTCGTACCGCTGCCGGTCAGCCGCTGACCGAACCCGTCCCAGTCGTCGGACCGGCTCACCCCCGGCGTGTCCGCGCGGACGCTGACGGAGACGCGCTCGTCGGCACGGACGCCGCCGACCGAGATCCAGTCGGCGAAGAGGAGATCGGTGCCGACCTCGGTCCGTTCGCGAGCAAGGTCGCCGCGGCGTTTGTGCATCGGGAAGCAGCGAACGCGCTGCTGGCACAAGCTCGTCAATCCCTGCGGGTGACGATGGAGGGCATCGATCGCGTGGAGCAGGCCGGCGGCGCGCCCGTCAACGTTGCCGAGCTGGCGCGGAAGCTCTACACGGACCGAAGCAATCTCTACAAGTTGATGCCGTCGCGTCAGTCGCGCCGCCGTTCGTGACGTCGTACTGTCGCGTCGGTCCGTGATCTGTGCACCTGGTTCGAGAGCGACGGAACCGTCAGGCAGCCGACTACTCTCACCCGCAGCATCGCGTCGTCGTGACCGCGGCTCTTAGGGCTGCAGCGGCATGGCCGCTGCGTCGGGAGGAACCACGGGCGTGGCGCGAGGTCGCGCGGATGTGTGGCATGGTCATGCATGCGTACGGCCCGGGATCCGGTCCTGTGGCGCCGGCTGAGCTGGTGGCGGCCCTCCATCGGCCGCTCAGTGAGCTGTTACCGCAGGCCGACGAGCCCGGGGCGCTCGATGGTCTGGTGCTCCTCGATGCGGACGGCCGGCTCGGCAATGAGGCGTGGAGATCGCGAGCGACTACACGCAGGCTCTGTTCGATCGGGATGCGGATCCGTGATCCGCAACGGAGTACGCGTCCCCGAGGGCGTATCGGTCGCCGGGTTCGACGACGCCCCGATCGCGCGGTTGTCGTCGGTCGACATGACAACCGTCCGCCAAGACCCCGAACTTCTCGGCGCCGCAGCCGTCGAGTCCGCCGTACCTTGCATCGAGAACCGCGACGACCGGCCACGCGAGACCGTGGTCGAGACCTCCTCGGTGGTCCGAAGCAGTACCACGGTTCCGGTTCGCCTCGTCGGCCGTCCGGCACGCACCGGGGGACCACGGGGTCAGATGGTTTCGCCTGCGTCGGCGAGGAGGGTGCTGCCGGTCATGATCATCGAGAGATCGCTCGCGGCGAAGAGCACTACTCGCGCGATGTCGTCCGGAACGCCGAGGCGCCCGATCCGGCTGTGCTCCATCACGTCCGGCGGAGAGATCTCGATGCCGGCCGCAGCTGCCTGTTCCGTGGCGGCCTGCGCGGCGGCAAGATTGCCTTCGGTGGGAACGAAGCTCGGGGCCACGCCGAGCACCCTGACGCCCAGGGGCGCGAGGTCGACGGCGAGTGACTTGGTGAGCCCACGGGCGGCGTGTTTGGATGCCACGTACGCGGCCATTCCCGTGAAGGCGACCTTGAAGCCGGCCGTGGAGATGATGTTGACGATGACGCCGCCACGGCCGTCCACGGCCATCCGCCGCGCGGCCTCCCGGGACCCCAGGAACACGCCTCGGGCATTCACCGCGAACACCTGATCCCACATCTCGTCCGGCATCTGCAGAACCGGAGCGTTGGGGAACAGCCCGGCGTTGTTGACCCAGACGTCAAGGCCTCCGAGTTCGGCCAGAGCACGGTCGGCGACCTGAGCGACTGAGTCTGTGTCAGACACGTCAGCGCGCGCACCGAGCGCTTTGACGCCGAACCGAGCGGCGAGCTCCTCGGCCGCTGCGCCGGCAAGTTCCTCGTTCAGGTCCGCGATCACGATGTCCGTGCCGGCTTCGGCGAGCCGAGCGGCGATCGCCTTTCCCAGACCCTGAGCGCCTCCAGTCACGACCGCACGGCGGCCCCGCAGGGAGATCAGCTCACTAAGGGGGATGTCGGAGACATCGGGGAATGGGAACGGCACCTTCGACCTCCACGTGGGTTATTATTGGCAGACTATGTCAATAATACTCGTTCAGCAACCCAGTGCCGTGACGACGTGAGCGTCACCGGTCGTGGGCGGGGGCGGCCGCCTGTCGCAGACGAAGGCGAGCTCCGTGCGCGCGCCATCGACGTGATGCTCCGTCATGGCTACGAGAACGTCACCATGGCGCTGATCTCCGATGAGCTTGGTGTCAGTGTGCGCACGCTGCATCGCTACTTCCCGGCGAAGCCCGACATCGTCTGGGGTGGCATCGAGGGATCGCTCGAGGCGCTGCGAGCTGCCCTCGCGCAGGCTGACGAGCGGGCGCCGATCATCGAGGCGATCACCTCGGCCGTCGTCGCGGTCTTCGGTGAAGACGCCGATCAGCTCGCCGTGACGAGGGCAAGGATCCGGCTGATCGCGTCGACGCCCAAACTCGAGGCGACCCGCCCCGATACCTATCGGCACTGGCGAGAGGAGACCGTCGCCTACATCGCGCGTCGCCTCGCGACGCCGGCTGACGGTGTCGTTCCGCGCGCCGTCGGTGCCGCCGTACAGACCGCGATCATGGAGGCCCTCGCGTGGTGGGCCAGCCGCAGCGAATCGACCGCTCCGGTCGAGGCTGTTCGCCAAGCGCTGCAGGGAATTCGCCAGATTGCTGATCCCTGATACGAGGAGGAGCGCTGTGAAGATCAAGGACAAGGTCGTCGTCGTGACCGGCGGGGGCAACGGCATCGGTCGCGAGGTCGTGCTCTCGCTGCTGACCAAAGGCGCACGGGTGGCAGCGATCGACGTCAGTGAATTGGGTCTGAAGGAGACGTCCGATCTCGCCAACGCGGGCGACCGCCTCATCACGTGCACGGTGAACATCACCGACCGCGCGGCGGTGCTGGGTCTGCCCGCCCGGATTCGGGAGCGGTTCACGCAGGTCGACGCGCTGGTGAATGTCGCCGGTATCGTGCACGACTTCAAGCCGGTCGCCGCTCTCGACTTCGCGGCGATCGAGCGGGTCATGGCGGTCAACTTCTGGGGCACCGTCAACTTGGCGAAGGCATTCTTGCCGCTCTTGGAGGTTCGCCCGGAGGCGTCGCTGGTGAACGTCGCGAGCATGGGCTCTCTGGTGCCCTTTCCCGGCCAGAGCGCCTATGGGGCCAGCAAGGCGGCGGTGAAGTTGTTCACCGAGGGGTTGATCGCAGAGCATCAGGGCACTTCGCTGAAGGTCAGCATCGTGTTCCCCGGCGGGATCGCGACCAGCATCCTTGACAACTCGGGTGTCACCGGTCCGGCGATGAGCAGCGATGACGTCGCACCAGCCTCGGCTCGCCTCACCTCGCCGCGGGCGGCTGCCCGCCTGATCGTCGGCGCCGTCGAGACTGGGAAGCCGCGGGTGTTGATCGGCAGCGATGCCAAGTTGCTCGATCGACTCAGCCGGCTGATGCCGGCCCGCGCCATCCCGATGATCGCGAAACGGATGCGAGACCTGGCCCGCTAGTCCGCGTGGAGCGGACTTCATCCTCGCGGCCACTGCGACAGGCCTGGACAGTCCTACTGGCTTCCGGCGTCGCTGTATTGACCTGGAACGGATCGCCGCCTCTGCGTATCGTCGGATGCACGGAGGCCGCAACGGGGATGCGCGGTCAGCAGTCGCGGAGTTCCGGTGACTGGTTGAGGATCTGCGAGTGCGCGGAAGTGAACTCGCCGTACGTCTCGATGCCCAAGGCATCCGGCCGGAAGACCGCTACCCGATGGCAGTTCTGGAACGCCAGCGCGATGCCGAAGTGCCGCTCGAGGCTGCCGGATGGAGTTGCTGGCCAGCGCCCGCAGCAGTTGGCCGCGCTCGGTCTCCGAGGGTGGCGGCGTCTGGTTGTCAGCGAATTCGCGGCTGCTGCCATGCAGTTCGTCGGCGAGTTCGGCGATCCGGTGGTAGGCGTACGGCAGCGAGAGCCTTGCATCGTCGCTGATGAGGCTGGCGTCACCGCGGTCCACCAACACACCGATCCACCACTAGTCGGGTGGGCTCATCCCTGCCGGGGTTGCAGGACTCGCTGTGGCGTGAGGGCTGGTTGCAGTCGAGGTGTCCACGGTGAGTCGCCTCGCCAGGCGGTTGTATCGAGTCCGCTGCAGGGCTGCGTTGCGGGCAGGCTGGCCTCCTAGGGCTGCGGGGCCGTGGATGTTGTACAGCTCTCTGTAGCTGGCTATGTCGCGGATGAGAGATCGAAGGGCCTCGTTCTCAGGGGAGAGCTGGCTGACGAGGGCGTGGTGCCAGGAGGCTGGTTCGGTGGCGGCTTGGTGGGTCAGGTGGTCGGCGCGGTGAGCGATTTGGGCTTCGAGCTCGCGTAGCGGGGTGATGAGGTTCGGAGCGGTGACGGTGGTGGCTGGAATGATCAGTCCTGCGATCAGGACTGGGTGGTGGCCGGTGCGGTTGAGGTGTCTGGTGACGAGGCGTTCGACTCTGCTGTGGAGGACGGCGGCGAGGTCGTCGGCCTCGCCCAAGGCGGACTGGCTGACGGCTCGTTGGAGGATTTCTGGAGCTTTGAGGCCGGTGGCTTCGGCTCGGCGGAGCTCGGCGACGAGAGCACCGTATGTGGTGGATGCCTCGAGGGCAGCTTGGTCGCTGTGACTCAGGCCGCTGGTTGCTGCTGCGGCGCGGTATCGGGTGCGGGCGTCGAGTTGGCAGAGGTGTTCGTGGATGGGGATGAGGCGGTCGAGGCGGGTGGCGTTGTCGAGTTCCCGGCGCATCACTTCGTGGGCGGACAGTTCGACGCCGGGATCTGCGAGTACTGCCTCGAGCACGTCTTGCATGGTCTGCTCGAAGTGCGGTTCGTGGAGGTCGGTAGTGCTTTGGTGGGTGGTGACATAGGCGTTGTTGGTGTGGCGGCCGCGGGTCATGCCGACGTACATCAGGGCTCGGGTGAGTTGCTCGGTGACGAGGAGGTGGGTGGTGTCGACTGTGGCGCCTTGTGCGCGGTGGGCTGTGGTGGCGTAGGCGAGTTCGACGGATCTCTGGACGTAGGCGCTGGGGAGGGTGACTGCGTGGCCGGTCTGGTCCTGGACGGTCAGCGAGCCGTCTGGCCAGCGACGGATGACTGTCCAGTGGTCGCCGTTCTTGACGTAGTTATTGGTTCCGTAATGGAGGCGGCGGTTGTTGAGGCGAGTGACGATACGGTCGCCGAGGCCGACGTGGTTGCCGTTGTGGAGTTCGATGCCGTCGGGTTCGACTTCGCCGGTGGTGATGCGGTCGAGGCGGGCGCGGGCGTTGAGGCGGGCAACGGTGGTGTTGTCGGCTGCGATGAGAAGGCTGGTTTCGCCGTTGTGGATGTCGGTGAGCCAGGCCTTGTAGGCGGCGTCTTCCATCTGGTCGCTGGCGCCGGCGGTGAGCCGGTGGTGGTCGTCGTACGCGTCGATGGCCGTGAGGTCGCCGCTTCGGAGTGCGAGGCTGGCGTCGCGTTCCCATGGGTTGCTGAAGCGCCACACGTCGGTGAGTTCGGCGGCTTGGGTGTCTTTGGCGATGAGGCGGAAGGCGCCGCCGGCGTCGGCGGCCGAGAGTTGGGCGTCGTCGCCGACCAGGAGGAGTTTGGCTCCGGCGTTGTTTGCGGCGCGGGCGAGTGTGGCGAGTTCCGTGGTGCTCGCCATGGACGCTTCGTCGACGATGACCAGCTGGTTCTCGCGGAAGTTCCACCGGTCGTCATCCGCACGGAGGGCCGCGAGCTGAGCGGCGAGTCGCTGCTGACGCCGTCGACGTTGCATTCGGCCTGCTAGATGTACGGCGTATTCGGTCTTCTTGAGCTGTTCGCGCCGCCGTTCGGCGCCGAGGCCGATGGATTCGTAGATCCATTTGGCGATGTTCCCGGTGGGGATTCCGATGGCGTCGGACAGGATGGTCGAGGCCGCGGATGACGGTGCCAGGGCGATGACTGAACCCTCGCCGTTGGCGGTCTGCCAGTCGGTGGTGAGGGCGGATAGGAGGCTGGTCTTGCCGGTGCCGGCAGGCCCGACCAGGGCCTCAAGCTTCTGGCCGCTGGTGGCGATCCGTTGGAGTGCGCGGGCCTTGTCGGCGCTCAGGCTTTGGTCATGGATGGTGTGAACAGTCGGCCCGGCGGAGTCGTGCGAGAGCTCGAGCAGGAGGGACTCTGCGCCGAGGATGACAGGAGAGGTGAAGATCTCGCCGTTGTGGACGGTGAAGACGCTCTCGCCGTTTGCTCTGGTGATCGGCGCCGACACGATGGCGGGCGCTTTGAGGCTGATCGAGTGGCGTTCGGCATGCTCGACGACGGACTGGAGTACAGCGAAGCGGTCGTCGGAGGAGACGAGGCGGAGCAGCCGGGTCTGGCGGGCGGCTTCGGCGAGGAGGTTCCAGCGGTTCCAGGTGGCGCGCTTGGTCTGCAAGGTCAGGACGGTCGCGGCGCCGTAGGCCTCAATCGTCTCCGCACTGAGATCGTCGGCGGCCAGTGGACGATCTACGCCTCGGTCGAGCGATCGCTGGATGGTCGCGACGCCCTGACTGCCGATCGTCTGCTGGGCGCGCGTGCGCCACTGCGCCATCATCGCGGCCAGTGGCTGGGCGAGGTGCTTCGGTGGTCGTCTCATCAGCGACGCCCATTCATGAAGGACGAACATCTCGCGGTTGCTCGGCGGATGGCCCGGGTCTGGACGTCGTTCGAGAAGTGTGGCGATATTGGCCTGGACCTGCCTGGTTCGGGCGGAGAACTCGGCGATGAGTTCGTCGGGAACGGCGTCGATCTCGAACGCGGGGTCGCGCTGCGTGCCGCGTTCTCGTAGCTCCCAGGTCACGCCGAGCCGGCGAGTCAGCTTGTCAGCGAGGAAGCCAGTGTGGATCTCCGACATAGCGACCGCCGAGCGGAGCAGCGTCCGGCCGTCGAGAGCGCGCCAGACACCGTCCATGCCCTGGACTCGGTTGGCGACTACGACGTGGGTGTGGAGATGGGGGTCGCCGCTGCGTGTATCCCAGTGGTCGAACGCTGCGGCAATCAGGCCTCGGATGTCCAGTTGAATCTCGCTTCGATCGCCGGTTCTGGTAAAGGCTGCATGGTGTTCGATGAGTTGGAGGACATCGCGGACAGCCTCGTGATGGGCTGCGACGATCTGCTCCTGGGTACCGACATCGGCGGTTGCCCAGAGCGCCGAAACCGACTTGACGGGCGAGAACGTGAGATCGAATCCGGCCACGGCGTGTCTCGACCTTCGTCGCATCTCACGCCTCCGGATGTCCTCGATTTCGGCCTGCCGCTCGGCCTCGGTCAGTCCTGGTTCGAGGAGGCGAATCTGGTCCCGAGTCCGTTCTGACGCACTCTTGAAGACGGGGTACGACCGGCCCAGCAGATGTCCTGTCATTGGGTCTCTGGCACTTCCGAAGAGGGCTGTCATCTGTGTCTCGGTAACCTCGTCTCCGGGTGAAAGCTCGCCGGCACCGAGCCCCCGGAGGCCGCGACCGATCCATCGTCCGGCTGGACATCCCGTCGCTGTGTAGTAGGCGGTCAGTGACGTCGACATACGGCGGTCAACATCTCCGGATGCGATGTGGCGCAGCAGGTACTGGTAGCCAGCTCCTGCGGTCAGCCGATGGATGCTCAGCATGGTTGCTCGCTGGATGGAACGCGGCCTGAGCGGATTCCGGGAAGTGCCATGACAGCTCAACGGAACAGGGGAGAACTGTTTCGAAACCTTATGTCGACGACGCCCGAAATGAGGCCATCGGGACGGGTCGTCGACGCCCCGTTGCGGTTAGGTGTTGAGAAGGACCTGTCAAGCATTCACCAGCCAGCAGTAGTCGTTTCCTCGCAACGAGGCCGCGTCCCGCCGAGTCCTGGATTGCGTCATCGTGGTTCAGCGGGGCGCCGGGTCACACGATCGTCGGGGTCATGGAACCCGATGTGACCGAGACTTCGACCGATGACTCGCAGTTGCCGACTCGTGCTGCCGCGCCTCGGGCAGACGGGGGCGACTGGACCATTGGCAAGCTGATCGAACTGCTCGATGCGGCGATTGATTCGGCCGGGGCTCAGTTGGCTCGGTCGGCCGGTTTGTGGGCGGATTCGCCCAGCCCGTTTGAAGGGCGCGAACGACCATTGAAGCGTCGAAATCTACAGGCGGAGGAGACGCGGACGTTGCTGGAACAGGCGGACGTGGATCGCGGCCCAGGGCCTTTGTAACTCGCGGACGTCGGGTGGCGGTGCGGTCCTGGATGTGGCATTCCAGGTTCTGATGGTGGGGAGAGCGCGGTGAGCATCGGGGCAGTTAGTGGTTGAGCTGCTTCGGAGGTTGTTGTGGGTGGTCAGGATCGTGGGTTGTCGATGGATGAGCGGCGGCGGATGGTGGAGGCCAATGCTGCTGCGGCGCAGTACTTTCGGCGGGAGTTGCTTCGGGCCACGGGTGGGTGGCCGTTGGAGTATTTGAGGGCTTATGGGGCGGAGTCGGTGTTGTCGCCGGCGTCCGCGTGGAGGGTCGGGTATGCGCCTCAGGCGTGGTCGGACTTGGTGGATCGTTTGCAGGAGCGTGGCTTTTCGTTGGCGACGTTGGCTCGGGCGGGATTACTGGTGTGGAACGAGCACGGGGATGCGGCTGGGCCCTGACCCTGGTTCTTGGACACGCTGATTCCAGCCATCGGCTGGGGAAGCGAGATGATCAAGACCATGGCCCGCAAGAACTACTCCGAGGAGTTTCGTCGGCAGGCCGTCGACTTGTACGAGTCCACTCCGGGAGCGACGCTGCGTGGGATCGCGGCCGATCTCGGGATCGAGCGGGCCACTCTGGCTCGCTGGGTCGAGCTGTATGGCTCGGGCAAGAAGACGACGGCCGACGGGACCACCACCATCAGCAGCCCTTCTCGGGCCCGTCAGCGTGCGACCAGGGCCGGTGCTGAGCCGGAGACACCGCAGGCGAGGATCGCCCGGCTCGAGGCCGAGAACGCTGCTCTGCGGGCGGAGCAGGCCAAGCTCACGACCGAGCGGGAGATCTTGCGCCAGGCGGCCAAGTATTTCGCCGGGGAGACGAAGTGGTGAACCGCTTCCAGTTCGTCGCCGACCACTGCACCACCTTTGAGGTGAAGCGGCTGTGCGCGCTCGTCGAGATCGAGCGTTCGTCGTACTACGCCTGGCTCAAGGCCGCCCCCGCCCGCCGGCAGCGCGCCGAGGACGACGCGGCGCTTGCGGCGCGGATCCGGGCGGTTCACGACGACGACAACACCCAGGGTGCCCCGCGGATCACCGCCGAACTCAACGACAGCGCGGCCGGTGCCGGTGCTGCTGGTGGGCGGGTGAATCACAAGCGGGTCGCCCGGGTGATGCGCGAGCACGGCATCGTCGGCTACCGGCGTCGCCGCAGGGTCCGCACCACGGTCCCCGAACCGTCCGACCGCAAGGTGCCCGACCTGCTCAACCGGGACTTCACCGCTGACGCGCCGAACCAGCGTTACGTCGGCGACATCACCTACCTGCCGCTTGCCGACGGCAACAACCTGTATCTGGCCACGGTGATCGACTGCTACTCCCGCCGCCTGGCCGGCTGGTCGGTCGCGGACCACATGCGCACCGAACTGGTCGAAGACGCCCTCAACGCTGCGGCGGCGGCGACCCGCAGCAGCCTCGCTGGAGCGGTCTTCCACAGCGATCACGGGTCGGTCTACACCTCCAAGGACTACGCCCGACTCTGCACGAGCCTGGGCGTGACCCAGTCCATGGGCTCCGTCGGGACCAGCGCCGACAACAGCCTCGCCGAATCGTTCAACGCCACCCTCAAACGAGAGATCCTCCAAGACCACAACACCTGGCCCGACCCGGCCACCTGCCGCCGCCAAGTCTTCCGCTGGCTCGTCCGCTACAACACCCGCCGACGCCACTCCTGGTGCCGCTACCAGTCCCCGAACACCTACGAAACCCTCTACCCCGCTACGCTCCCGTCAGCGGCATAATCCACCACCCGTGTCCACGAACCGGGGGCAAGGCCCGCTGATCGGTATCGGGACATGTTGATGCTGGTGGCGCGTGATCGTCGGCTGTCGGAGGTCGGTTTTGTGGGCATCGGTCCGGATGGTGTTGCGCGGTCGGTGAGTCCGGTGTCGGCGATTCATCGGCCGGCGAACGTGGTGGTGGGGGTTGCGGAGCAGTTGGGGTTGCTTGCTGGTGGGGCGGTTCCGGTGATCGTCGATTCGCCGATGGATGCGATCGCGGTGTCCAACGCCGGCCTGGCGTCGGCTGGTTCATGGGCGGGGATTCCGTTGTGTGGTGGGGGATTGTCGACGGCTCAGGCCAGGACGCTGGCAGAGTTCAGTGTCAGTGGCAAGGCGCTTGTTGTGCTGAGCGGTGGTGAGGCGCAGCGGAACCAGTCTGCAGGGCATCTGGTGGATCTTCAGTTCTTCTTCGATCAGGTGCGAGCCGTCGGGTTGCCGCCGGGGGAATCGCTGGCGAGTCTGGGGCAGAGCGAGTTCGGGGTGAAGCGGGTGAACGAGGTACTTCAGAGTTCGCGTCCGGTGATGATGTATCGGTCGAGTGGCCGGGGGCTCATCTCCTTGCACAGTGCGGATCTGGATCCGCCGGCACCTGGTCCTGGGCTCTGAGACCGCGGGTTCCTGGAAGTCGTGATCCGGGTTCGGTTGTTGATGTTCTGCAGGGATCTTCGAAGCCGGATTTGGTCGGCTTTCGGAGGTCTTGATGAACGAGGATCTACGGCAGTTGCGGGAAGCAACTGTTATTGCGGCGCAGTTCTATCGAAGTGAGTTGCTTCAGACAACCACGGGCGGTTGGCCGTTGGGATACTTGAAGGAAGCCGGGGTTGATCAGGTATTGTCGGCGGATTCTGAGTGGAAGGTCGGGTATGCGCCGGACACTCTGACAAGTCTGGTCGACCATCTCGCGGCTGAGAACTTCTCCTACTCGACGATGGAGCGGGCCGGGCTGGTCATCCGTACGGCGAGGCTGACGTTGTGGATCGCTTCCGCGACAGGCTGGTGCTTGTTGCGCGGGACGACCAGCTGCGGCCGGCCGGATTCGTGGGAGTCGGGCCGGACAGGAGAAGCGGAGCGCTGAGCCCGGCTACGGCGATTCATCAGCCGTCGAACGTCCTGGTCGGAATCGAGGAGCAGTTGGATCTCCTGCGGGGTGGTGCGGCGCCGGTGATTGTGGATGATCCGATCGATGCGATCGCGATTTCGAACGTGAGCCGGAAACTGGATGGGCGCTGGGCCGGGGTCCCAGTGTGTAGTGATGGCTTGTCGACGGCGCAGGTGAGAATGCTGCGGAAGTTCAGCCTGGGCGAGACCGCGCTGGTCATTGCGTCCGGTGACGATCACCGGCGGAAGCTGACGACTGGGTACTTGCTCGATTTGGCGAGGTATTACCCGCAGGTTCTTGCCGTGTCTCTGTCGCACAGCCCGAGCGTCATTGCGGCCGCGGAGTCGGGTCCTGAGCACTTGAACGCGGTCATGAGCACACCTCGCCCGATCATGACCTACCGGTTAGGCGGTGCGGCGGCCGCGGATCTGATCCACGACCCGGAGCCGCCGGGCCGCGGCTGGGAGCTGTGAAGTCTCGGCTGTACGCCGCGCACGCGGAGGCCTCGTCGTTCTACCGACGTCAGCTTGTCGAGAGCCCGGGTGGTTGGGCGGCGGGGCATCTGCGGAGCCGCGGGCTCGGTGCTGTGTTGGCGTCGGAGTCTGACTGGCAGGTGGGGTATGCGCCTGACGGCTGGTCGCGGCTGGTCGGTCATCTGCGGAAGGCCGGGTTCGATGATGTGGAGATCGTGGCGGCGGGGCTGGCATTCGTCACCAGCAACGGATATCTGGTCGATCGGTTCCGGGACCGGATCATGTTCGTTGCTCATGACGTCGAAGTCCGGCCGGTTGGCTTCATCGGTCGTTCGGACAGCAATCGCCTGCGGTACTTGAACACCCGCAACACCGAGATCTATACCAAGGCTCGGACATTGATCGGCGTCGATTCTCAGGTGGAGCGTCTGCGGTCGGGCGCGGTTCCGGTGTTCGTGGAAGGTCCGATGGACGCGCCTGCTGTGGGCCTTGCCGGGGAGCGATGGGCAGGTCTTGCCTGCGGCGGTACGGCGATTACCCGCGAGCAGGCCGTGATGGCACGCTGGAACGCGCGCACGGGCAAGGTCGTCGTGGCGCTGGACGGAGATCTGGGTGGCCGAACCGGTGCCGTGCGCAGCTTGCCGGTGTTGTCGGAGGTGTTCGACGAGGTGCTGTTCGCGCGGCTCCCGGACAAGCAGGATCCGGCAGCGCTTCATGCTGTCGGCGGGGGCCGGTTGAACGAGGCGCTGGGCTCAGCGATTCCGTTGGCCGACTTCGCGATCGAGGTCGAGTTGACGAAGTGGGGAAACGTGCTTGATCACCTCAGCGGCCAGGTCAATGCCGTCCGGGCGGTGGCTCCGCTGGTGGCGAGTCTGCCGGCGGGCCGTGTCGCGGCGGCGGTCGCCAGGCTTGCACGGGCCGTCGACCTGGACGAAGAGGTGGTATCGAACGAGGTCGTTGCCGCGGTCGACCGTGGCCAGCGCCAGGGCCGACAGGCGCGCAATCGTCGGCCTGCAGGCGGACCGGTGGTGGCGGCAGAGGTGGAACAGCTCGACTGTTCCAGGAGTCCTTGATTCCGGGATCCAGGTTCTGGGATCGCGGCCCGGCCAGCAGATTTGTGGGCATGGACGTTGATCTGGAGGTACTGATCGCCGACGCCGAGCGGTCGGGTTGGGCGCCGGGGGCCGTCGCGGCGGCTGGCGGACGGGATCGAGGCGAGGATCGTCGTACCGCTGTCGAGCCGGCTCCGCGCGGCGCTTGGTTCTGATGAGGCGAAGCAGTTGGCGCGGGTGATCGCCTGGGAGCGGTGCCTCGAGCTCGCGGTTGATCCCCCTGAGGCGGGCGTGTCGTGGGGGTATCTGGCCAACTTGGTGCGGTGGCGGCTGCAAGACGCGGTACGGGCAGAGATGCTTCGTCGGCGTCGTCATCCGTTGACGTATCGGTTCCCGGACTGGGAGGTCACGCAGCAGCCCGCCCTCGGCAACCACCTTGACCGCATCGCGCACGAGCTTGCCGGGGAGGGCCTGGCGCTGAGGGTCGGCCGGGGTCTGATCGGGGCGGCCGCGGACGGGCCGCCGTTCTACAGGGCCGGGATCGTCGCCCGGGTGCGGCGGGCCGGTGCGACGCGGTCGCAGGCGGAGGCGTTCGCGTGGCTGCTGCGCGGCGGCGCCGGGCAGAGGTCGGCGCTCGCGAGGCTGGCGGTCGGGGAACCGCCGGACGCGGTGTTCGCCGATCCCGTCGTACGGCGCTGGATTCGGACCGCGTCCGGGCGTGACCTGCGGTTTTTCGGCGGACCAGGCCGCCTCGGCCACCGCCGAGCGGCGGGAGTCGAGTGGCTGCGGGCCGCCTGATCAGGCCTCTGACGAAAAGTCTCCGCGGCTCAACCGTTGAGGCTGCTTATGACGAAGAACTACTTGCGGCCACCTGCCCATCGACAGTTCGTTCGGTGCTTTCGCGCGCCGGCCTCGGTTGCGATCGGCGTGTTCGCGGCCGCCTCGGTCATTGCTCAGGTCGCTACGGCGGTCGGGTCTGCCCGTCAGCGCCGTACTGAGATGTCTCAGAGAGGAATCGCTGTGAAGCCTTCGAGACGGTTGAGGATCGCGATCGCGCTCCTGGTCGTTGTCGGCGTGGTCGTGCTGGCCGTGTCACTGACTACGAGTTGGAAGCAGCCGATGGATCAGCCGCGTACGGCGCACCCAACAGGTACGGCCATCCCGGCGCCGGTCTCGCAGCAGTTGGAGGAGTGGCGGCGGCCGACGACGACCGATCCTCGCGAGTTCGCGAACGCGTACGCCCGCACGATCTGGACCTACGACACCAACCGGCACAGCTACGTCGACTGGCAGAACGCGGTGAGCGTGTACGCCGATCCGTCGTCGGCTGCGCCCGAGGTTGCGAGGAGCCTGCTGCCGCAGTGGGCGGAGTGGGAGCAGCTGCAGCTGCACAAGGCCCGTGCGACCGCTACCGGGATCACGGCTGCGGTGACGCCGGAGCTTGAGGCGATGGCGAACCGCGGTCAGGCACCCAACGGCTGGCACGCCTACGTGGTTCGGGCCAGGCAGACGGTGGTGCTGGACACCGGCACGGAGCAGCTTGACCGGCAGGCGGCAGTGGCGGTGGTGTGTACGCCGACGTGCAGGTTCTGGTCGGCGTCCGCGCAGGTGTCACCGTGATCGTCAAAGCGGCGATCGCGTCGGCGGCGCTGATCGGCTCGATCGGCCTCATCGCACCGATCGCACTCGCGACGGGCGGCGGCGCGGCCTGCAGCACGCCATCCGACGCGCCGCCGACCGAGTCCACCCCGACCGACGTGGGTCCGATCGGGGCGGATCGGACTGTTGCGACTGCGATCGGGGCAAGGTCTACTGCCGTCCGGCTGACCGAGGTCCGAGTCGGGGCTGCGCCAGACGGCTGTAAGGCGCCGGTCAGTACCGGTGGTCAGCTGCCGGGTGCGGACCAGGCGGTCGCCCGTGCGATGAGCCTGGTCGGCAGTCACGGCTACTACCAGCTGTGTGCCCGGCTGGCTGCCAACATCTGGGGCCGGCAGCAGGCTGGGTACTTTTCTGCCGCTGAGCAGTGGCGACAGATGGTGGCCACAGGCAACGCGCATCCCAATGATCGCCGCCCCCCGACGGGTGCGCTCGTCTTCTGGGCGACCGGCGGTCCGTACGGGCATGTCGCGGTCTATCTCGGCAACGGCCGGATCATCTCGAACGACATCGGCGACGACATCTCTGGCGAGGGCGGTGTGTACCTCGTTGACTTCGGGCTTATCGAGTCCAAATGGGGCGCGACCTACCTCGGCTGGGCACCGCCCATCTATTCCACTACGTGAAGGACATCGACGTGTTCAACTACGCCTCCCTCCGGCGGCTGGCGATCCTGCAGGATCCCGGAGTCAGCCCCAACGCCACCGGGCTGCCCGGCCTGCCCGAAGTACGAACTCTTGCCGGTGCGACGATCACGTTCGCGCTCGTGTCCTGCGTTGTCGCCTTGATCATCTCGGCAGCTGCATGGGCCTTGGGCAACATCAACGGCAACCCGCATGTCGCCGGCAAGGGCCGGATCGGAGTCCTCGCCTCGTTGGGCGCGGCGATCCTGATTGGCTCGGCCAACAGCCTGATCCGCTTCTTCAGCGCCATCAACATCGGCTGAAGGGAGCGGCACATGTCGTGGAAGGACTGCCTCTTCAACCCCGAGGCATGCGTTGCGTCCGCGGGGAAAGACGCGATCAGTCAGACGGTCTGGGACGGGATCCTCAACTGGCTGGCCAAGGGCCTCACGGACATGACGACCAAGGTATTCGACAAGTTCACAGCCAGTACGACGCCCGACTTCAACCAGCACTGGTGGCGGGAGAACTTCGACTTGATCGTCACGATCTCCCTGCCACTGCTGGTGATCGCGTTCGTACTGCAGTGCGCAGCGGCCGCGATCCGACGTGAGCCTGCCCGCCTCGGACAGGCCGTGTTCGGAGCACTCCTCGGGACGGCCGGTGTGCCGTTCGCGGTCGCGGTGGTCGGGTCATGCGGTCAGATGGTCGATCGTCTCTCCACGACGATCCTGGGCACGAGCGATTCGGTGACCAAGGGCTTCCGCAGGATCATCGACCTGACCAAGGCGCTGGCCTCGATGAACCCACAAGGCGGAGTCCTGCTGACGGCCATCCAGCTCGCGATCCTCGCGACGATCGCCTTGTACTTCGTCATGATCGTCCGCGAGGTCGCGCTGACTGCTTTCGTCGTACTGGCTCCGATCGCGATGGCCAGCTGGACCTGGTCGGCGACCCGGCACTGGCTGCGCCGCTGGGTCGAACTCGTCGGCGCGCTGCTGTTCTCCAAGATGGTGATGGCGGTGATCTTCGCGCTCGGCCTGTCGGCCATGAGCAACTCGAGCCAGAACGGGGACTCGAGTCTCGGCACATTCCTCGCCGGAAGCCTGCTGTTCGCGATGGCCGCCTTCGCACCGATGGCGACGTACTCGTTCATTCACTGGGCCGGCGACCAGAGCCAGTCAGCGCTGTACGCCCTACAGCAAGGTACGGCGGGTGCGTCGGCGGTCAAGGCACGCGTCGAGCAGGCGTACCGGTGGGCCGCGTTCGACTTCACCGGATCGCGCTCCGGACCAGGGGCTGTCGTCGCGGGGCTGGACGACGCGGACGACGAGTCGGCTCCGACCGGCCCGACGAACCACGACACCACCGCGCAGGACCAGCCCACGAGCAACATCGGACCCGACTCCGTGGCCACCGCGCCTGCCGACACGGCCCACACGACCCAGACATCGGCCGACCGAGTCGCCGGACAGGACCAGCCCGGCGACACCGGACAGAATGGACAAGGGGAGGCGGGATGACGACGCCGGACCCCCTGTCGACCCGCTTCCCGCGACCGGAGCAGAACGCCGTACTTCTCGGACTTCGACCGGTACAGGTCGCGCTTCTGCTTGCCGCGATCGGCACGGTCACCCTGTCCTTCGTCACCGAGACCTCCGCGATCACCAGGCTCGGCAGCATCGTCGCCGCGTCCTTGTGCATGATGATCGCGTTCGGCCGGGCCGAGGAACTACCGGTCTACCGGTGGCTGCTCCTTCGCGGCGTCCATGCCTGGCGATCCTTGATCGGTCGCCAGTCGTATCGCGCCCGTGTGCTCGAGCTGCGGCAGCACGGGCGTCTCCAGTTGCCGGGCAAAGGCGGACGGATGCGGATCATCACGTCCGCGTCCGGCCTGGGCGTGGTCCATGACCCGCGACGACGTCGCTTGGTCGCGGTCGCACGGATCGAAGGGCCTGCGCACCTGCTGCAGAACGCGGACGAGCAGGACCGGCGCGTTGCGGCGTACGGGCGGCTGATCGCAGGCCTGTGTCAGGGCAATCGGATCGCCCGGGCACAGATTCTGGAACGTACTCTGCCGGATCCGGCCGACGAGCTCGGGCAATGGGCCAAGTCCCGCAACGTCGACCCGCGCACACCGGCCGGGGAGGTCTACACCGATCTGCTCGCCCAGGGCCGCGCCGACCGCGGCCCGGCACGAGACGCTGTTCAGCTTCGCCGTGAACCTCGACGCGGTGTCACGCGAGGTTCGCAAGAACGGCGGCGGCCTGACCGGTGCGGCGGCGGTCCTGGAGTCCGAGGCTCGCGCGTTCCAGACGTCCCTCGCGGCCGCCGGGGTCGCGGGAGCGTGGCTGAGCGCCGGCGATCTAGCGTCGAGTTTGCGTACGGCGTTCGATCCAGCCGCGACACGCACGGTCCCGAACCCAGAGGCACTCGATGCGGTTGACGCCGGCCCGTTGGCGGTCGACGCCGGCTGGGACCAGCTGCGCACGGATACGTCGCTGCATCGGGTGTACGTCATCACCGAGTGGCCGAGGATCCGGGCGACGCCGTCGTTCCTCAGTCCGTTGCTCTTGAAGCCCGGGATCCGGCGTACGTTCACGCTCGTACTGGAGCCGATCCCGATGGCGAAGGCACTGCGTGACGCCCGTCGCCATCAGGTGGAGCGTGTTAGCGACCGGGCGACCCGCTCCAGGATCGGGCAGCTCGAGACCGAGGAGGACCGCCAGCTCGACGCTGACGTGGCGCAGCGCGAGCGGGATCTCGGAGCCGGTCACGGCGACGTGCGGTGGCTCGGCCTGCTGGTCGTCTCGGCCGACAACGACGACGCGCTCGACGACGCCTGCATGGAGATCGAGATCGCGGCCACCCAGGCGCTGCTCGATCTGCGCCGGCTGGTCGGCCAGCAGCTGGAGGGCTTCATCGCCGCTGCGCTGCCGTTCGGGGTGGGACTCGGATGACGACGCGGCATTCGGCCTACTTCGAGCAAGACGGCACAGACCGTGCTACGCGGCGTACGAATCGGCGATCGGCGTACGACGTACCGCCCAAGCCGAGGGCTGATGCTGTCGAGGGCGAGTCGGGTACCGGACGGGGCTGGCGCCTGCGGGTCGATACGCACCGTGCGACGACCAGGATCCTTCGCGTGGCGTACCCGTTCCTCGCCGAGGGCGGACTGGGAGCCGATGGCACGTACATCGGGTCTGACGTGTTCAGCGGCGGATCGTTCGTCTACGACCCGTGGGTGCTGTACCAGGCCCGGGTCATCACCAACCCGAACATTCTGCTGGCCGGCGTGATCGGTAGCGGGAAGTCGTCAACAGCAAAGGCGCTCATCACGCGTTCGGTTGCCTTGGGCCACAAAGCGTACGTGCCGTGCGATCCCAAGGGCGAGTGGACCGCGGTCGCCGAGGCAATCGGCGGCGCAACCATCAAACTCGGGCCCGGACTACCAACCCGGCTCAATCCACTGGACGCAGGACGTCGACCGGCGACGGTCGACGTAGGGGAGTGGCAGCGGATCGTCTGGTCCCGCCGCCGCGCACTACTCGGAACCCTGGCCGAATCGACCCTCGGACGCCCGATGACCGCCGTCGAACACACCGCGCTCGACCTCGCCCTCGAGACCGTCTCCAGCCAGGTCCCGACACCGACGATCCCCGATGTCGTGGTCGCGCTGTTCACGCCGGACTCCGAGTTCGCGCGGCGCGCGAGTCTCCAGACGACGACGTTGACCGACGACGGCCGCGAGGTCGCGCACGCGATCCGGCGGCTCGTCCACGGGGACCTGTCGGGGATGTTCGACGGCCCGTCGACGACCGAGTTCGACCCTGCCCTGCCGATGGTCACCCTGGACTCGTCCTGGCTCGGCGCCGGCGGCAACGACGAAGCACTGCGCCTCACCCTGGCCTGCGCATCGTCGTGGCTCGAGGCCGCGGTCGCCGATCCGGCGGGCGGCAACCGGTACATCGTGTACGACGAGGGTTGGCGCGTCATGCGCGACGCAGCACTGCTGCGCCGGATGCAGGAGCAATGGAAACTGTCCCGCGCCTGGGGCGTCTCGAACATCCTGATCGTCCACCGCCTGTCCGACCTCGCAGCTGTCGGCGACCTCGGCTCCGAAGCCCGCGCCCTGGCCGAAGGACTGCTGGCCGACTGCTCGACCCGGATCATGCTCCGCCAGGAATCCGACCAGCTCTCGCGCACCGCAAGCCTGCTCGGCCTCACCGATGTCGAGATCGCCACGATCGCCAAGCTCCCGAAAGGCCGTGCCCTGTGGCGGCTCCCGAACCGCTCGTTCGTCGTACAGCTTGTCCGCCATGCCCGCGAAGTCGAGCTCTTCGACACCGACGCCCGGATGTAGAGCCATGAAACAACGACCCCCACAAGACTTCACCGACATCCTCATCACCGGCGCCGGCGTCATGTTCTGCGGCACCGGCATCCTCTACCTGGCAGGCGGCCTCGCAAGCCTGCTGACGACTGGCCACTGGCCAAAATCAGCATGGATCGACGCCTCACGAGTCGTACTTCACCCAGGCAACCCCGCGACCGCCTTCGGAATGACCGCAGCGCAGTTCGGACCAGTGACCTACTGGCTGGCCGTCGCAGTGCTTGTTGCCACGCCGATCTGCGTCGGACTGCTTGGCGCTCGCTTGTGGCAAGGCCGCCGGTCAACCCCGGCGAACCGGCGGCGCACTCTCGCCGCACGCCCCGGTCTGGCCACACCAACCGAGGTCGAGGCCGCGGTCGGGCGCAGGCAAGTCGTACGACGAGGACGAGCAGCCCGGCCACAGGCCCCGACACGGCATCCCACCGAGCTCGGAACCCTCCTGGGACACTCCCGCGGCAGAGAATGCTGGGCATCCGTGGAGGACTCCCGCATCGACGTCGGCCCACCGCGCTCCGGCAAAGGCCTCCACCAGATCATCGGCAGCATCATCGACGCACCAGGAGCCGTCGTCACCACCTCGACCCGGCCCGACAACCTCGCCGCCACCCTCGAACTGCGCCGCGAGATCGGCCCGGTCGCCGTCTTCGACCCCCAAGGCCTCGGACGCGTTGAAGGTATCCGCTGGTCACCGGTCCGCGGCTGCGAGAACCCGACGACCGCGATGGTCCGAGCCAGCGGACTCGCCGCCGGCGCCGGCTTCACCAAGGGCGGCGTCACCGACGGCGCGTTCTGGCATGGCCAAACCGAAATGGCGCTCCGCGGCCTGCTGCACGCCGCGGCGATCGATGACGCGGGCATCGCTCAGCTCTACCGATGGGGACTCGAACCAGCCTCGGCCACCGAAGCCGTCACCATCCTCAACCGCTCCGACCAAGCAGCCGAAGGCTGGGGCGACACGCTCGACGGGATCGTCCGCATGGACGGCCGTACCCGCGACGCGATCTGGGCGGGTGTCCGCTCGGCACTGTCCGCGCTCGCCGATCCGGCCGTACGACGATCCTTCGACCCACCACCCGGCGAAGGCCTCGACCCCGCCGAGTTCATCCGCGAACGCGGCACCATCTATCTTCTCGGCACCGGAGCCGGCGCCTCAGCCACCTCAGCGTTCATCGCGGCACTTCTCGAAGACATCACGGAAACCGCCCGCCAACTCGCCGCCCACAACCCCGGCGGACGCCTCGAACCACCACTCGCCCTCGTCCTCGACGAGATCGCCAACCTCTGCGCCGTACCGTCCCTGCCCAGCCTCATGGCCGACGGCGGCGGCTCCGGCATCTCCACCCACGTCGTCATCCAATCCCTCGCCCAAGCCCGCGAACGCTGGGGCGAACAAGCCGCCGCCGCGATGTGGGACGCCGCGACCCTCCGCCTCATCCTTGGTGGCTCCGCCCAACCCCGCGACCTCCAAGACCTCGCCGCCGTCTGCGGCGAACGCGACGAGGAGATCCGCAACTGGAGCCGCGGCCCCGACGGCGGCCGCACCACCTCCACCAGCACGCGCCGCATCCCCATCCTCCCACCCGACGTCATTCGAACCCTGCCCTTCGGCACCGGCATCCTGCTCGCCCGCACCGCCCCACCCATCCTTCTCACCATGACCCCCTGGCACGACCGCCCCGACGCCGACCAAATCCGCGACAGCATCGACAAATCCATCCTCCGATGAACCCCGACGACTTCGTCTTCACGGCCCCCACCGACCCCTACATCGTCTGCTGGCGCGACCTAGACCCCACCAGCACCACCGAAGAGCTCGAACGCCTCGCCGACTGGGTCACCTGGGCCACCACCCGCTACAACCTCGACCACAAAGCCATCCCACCCTGCTGGCCCCACCACGGCGCCATCGTCGAGGAACTCTCCGCCCTCCGCACCTTCTGGGAATCCTGCTACCAAGACGATGCCGCACCCTCGGACCCACTGGCCTTCCACCGAGACCTGACGCTGGCTGTCCGCCGTCTCCGCGACTGGACCTCGGTCCTTGGCTGTAGCAGAACAATCCACCGTCCTGAACAAGTGGTTGAAAGCTGAGAGCCTTTGATCCCAAGGTGCGTGGATGCATCGGGTCGACCTGCGCGGGCATTCCCATTGATACCCAATGTATTAGCGTCAGATATAGATGACTTCTTTATCCGAAAAATGTCGATCGCGCAAGAATGCTGCAACTTGTTGCGCATCACGTAACGGGAGTTGTCGGGGAGCGATATAGCGGTCACTGGCCCAGCCCGATGACCCGCCTAGTTGTCGGTGCCTGTCCCCGGGCCGGCGTTAGGTGGGGTTTGTCATGTCTCGTTCCCGGCGTGCCCGAATGCAGTGGCTGTCTCGTGTCACTGCGGCTGTGGTGTCGTTCTCCTTGCTGGCAACGGCGTTGGAGGTGCAGGATCCTGCGGTTGCGGCTCCGGTGACGGATCCGAAGCCGCCGGTGGCGAGGGTGGATTCGCGGCCGGATCTTGTGTCGGCGGTGGTGTCGGCGCGGTCGCAGGGCTCCCGGGTTGAGGTGGAGTCGCTGCGTTCGGAGACGTCGACGACGTGGGCGAATCCGGACGGGACGATGACGACCGAGGCGCATGCGGCGCCGGTCCGTTTCAGGAACGGCACGGGTGGCTGGCGGTCGATCGACCTGACGCTGGCGAAGGGGAGCGACGGTACGGTCGCTCCTCGGGGTCACGGCCACGGTCTGCAGTTGGGGAAACGGAACGGCGCGGCCGGTGGTGTGTTCGCGTCGGCGACCGCTGGAACGGGCCGTCAGGTGGAGTGGATGGCCCCATGGAAGCTGCCCGAGCCAAGTATCGAGGGCACCCAGGCGACGTACGCCGACGTGCAGCCCGGCGTGGACCTGAAGCTCGACGCGCGCCGTAGCGGGTTTGAGACCGATCTGGTCGTCAAGGAGCGGCCTGCGGCGGCGCCGGTGTGGCGGATCCCGTTGCGGACGAAGGGTTTGACGGCCCGGCAGAACGCCGACGGCGCGATCGAGTTCGTCGATGCGAAGAACGTGGTGCGGTCGCGGATCCCGGTGGGTCAGATGTGGGACGCGGTGCTGGACGAGCACACGCAGATGCCGGTGAACAACGTGCCGGTGAAGATGTCGGTCGAGCAGGCGTCGCCGGGTAAGGCGACGCTCGTGATCGCGCCGGACGCCAAGTGGTTCATGGATCCGGCGCGGGTGTTCCCGGTGACGGTGGACCCGACGTACGCGGTGTCGACGACTTTGCCGAGTTTCGACACGTGGGTGCAGTCGGCCTATCCGGACGACTTGTCGGCGACGATCGATCTGCGGGTCGGGATGAACGGGACGAAGACGGAGCGGACGTTCATGAACTTCGCGACCGCGCCGTTCAAGGGCAAGGACGTGGTGTCGTCGTTCCTGTCGGTATACCAGTACGGCGGCGTCTCCTGCACCCCGACGGTCGTCAATGTGCGGGCCGTGCAGCCGGTCTCGACCGCGACCCGCTGGTCCAACCAGCCCACATTGGGTTCGGTGTACGGGTCGCTGAACGCCACCAAGGGCTTCTCGAGCGCCTGTCCGGCTGCGCGGATCGAGATCCCGATGACCAGCCTCGCGAAGGCCTGGTCGCAGGCGACATATGACACCGGCGGTCTGGCGCTGGTCGCGGCGAACGAGGCCGATGTGAACTCGTGGAAGCGCTTCTACGCCTCGGGCGGCCCGGCCGACCCGTACATCTCGTTCACCTGGAACCGGCCCCCGAACGCCCCCGCGACGGTGGAGACGACCGAGGCGGTCGCGTATGCGGTGAAGGATGACTCGAACTCGTACATGTACTCGCCGTCGACGACCCCGTGGGTGCGGACGAAGGCGACGGATCCGGACGGTAACACGGTGAAGTACGTGTTCGAGTTCTTCACCGGCGACGGACCCACCCTTCACGTCTGGGGCACGTGCACGTCATCGGTGTACGCCTCCGGTACGACGGCTGGTTGCCGGCCCTCGACACCGCTGCCGGACAACATGCTGCTGTACATCCGGGCGAAGGCGAACGACGGCAGCATCGACGGCCCGTGGACGAGCTACCAGACCCGCCTGCGGATCGGCGCTGTGACACCGGCGCAACCGGGCGTCTCGTGCCCGAGCCCGTACGTGATCAACTCCTGGCAGGACAACCCGCCGACGGCGGATGTCGTCTGCACGGTGACCGCCACCGGCGACGGCTACAACGCTCCCGGGTACATCCGCCTGACCGTCGACGGCCAGCCGTACGGCGGCGGTGGAACCGATGGGACGGTGCCTGGACAGGTGAAGATCACGCCGTCGAGCGACCCGGCGATCGCGAGAACCACTGTGACCCTCAGCAAGGGCATTCCTGGGTTGCACCGGATCACCGCGACGGCCGAGACGCCGGCGGGGAACAAGTCGGGCGGGAACTCGTACAGCTTCGGCTGGGGCGGCTCGAACATGACCTCCCCGACGGCGAACCCGCAGATCACCACCACCGACAACATCCAGATCACCGCGTCGGGCCCGCCGAAAGGCCAGTCGTCGACCGTGACCGCGAAGGTGCGCTGGCGGACCTCGGGGTACGGCGGCAGCCCGAACGACACGGTCGGCTGGACCACGGACGCCACGGAGCTGAACGTCAAGGACAACGGCACCGCGGGTGTCACCGTCGATGAGCCGTGGAGCACGAAGAAGGCCACGGTCGACGCGTCCCTGGACTCAGACCCCAACACCCCCGGGATCCAGCCGACGACCTTGAGCGACCGGCTGCCGGTCAAGCTGGACATCCAGGTCTGCTTCACCTACGCGTCCTCGACCCAGTGCACCTGGTCCCAAAACCCCGGCACCACAGTGCAACGCCTTCCGCACGCCTTCGGCAACGGTTTCCCGGTCAGCGACGCCGGCCCCGGCCAAGTTGCGCTGTGGACGGGCGAGTTCAACACCGACGTCACCGACATCTCGGTCCCTGGCTACACCGGCGACCTGTCGATCTCCCGATCACACTCGACCTACGCCGGCCCAACCGACACCATCAGCGGCGTGTTCGGGCCGGGCTGGACCGCGCATTTCGACGGCGCGGAGGCCGGTGCGGCCGGGATGCAGGTGTTCGACTCCAGCCGGGTCGACGGCACGATCGCGCTGATCGACGGCGACGGCACCTCGCTGGTGTACGAGTCGCCCACCGGGCGGCGTACCGGTGCTTCCTTGGCGGCGGGGGTGTGGGTGCCGGCCGATGAGGACACCGAACTCGACGGATCCAAGCTGACCGTCACCGGAACGTCGGCCGCGCCGGTGCTGTCCTACATCCAAGACGACGGAACCATCACCACCTGGACCACGACGACCGCGCCCGTGGCAGGCGTCGACGTGAAGTTCCAGGCCGCCGGCGTCGCCGAGCCCGGCGTCGCGGGCAAGACGACCTTCGCCTACGACAACGGCAAGGTAGCGCGGATCCTTGCGCCGCCGGCCCCGGGCGTGACCTGCGGCGCCTACGTCGCCGGTTCCCCGCTAGCCGGGATGACCCCGGGCTGCCGGGCGCTGCGGTTCGACTACGGCACCAGCGGCCCCGCGAACGGCCGGCTCGTGAACGCCTGGCTCGACATCTACAACCCCGACAAGGCCGGCACCGACAAGATGGACTCGGTCAAGGTCGCCACCTACACCTACGATGCGTCCGGCCGGCTCGCGACCGTGACCGACCCGCGCTCGAACCTGACCACGCAGTACGGCTACAACAGCATGAACCATCTCACCTCGATCACCCCCGCGGGCCAGGTGCCTTACCAGTTGAACTACCTGACCAACGACGACTCCGAGAAGCTCGACTCCGTCACCCGCGCCCGACCGGCCGGTGACCCGGCCGGCGGCACGGCGACCCTCGGCAAGTACATCTACGACAACGTCCCGCTATCGGGCGCCGGGGTGGCGGACCTGTCGACCGACGCGGTCGCGAAGTGGAACCAGAACGCCGCACCGACCAAGGCGTTCGCCGTCTTCGGCCCGGACCATCCGCTCAGTGCAGCACCAACCGCAGACGACTGGCAGTACGCCGACCTGCAATACACCGACTCGCTCGGCTACACCGTCAACACCGCCAAGTACGGCGCCGGGAACTGGCAACTGACCGCGACCGACTACAACGCCCAAGGCAACGTCGTTCGGCAGTTCGACGAGCGTGCCCTGCGCGCGGTCATCGACAACAACACGCCCGCCGACCAGCTCGCGACCATCACCGTCTATAACGACGACATCCTGAACGCAGCCAAAGACGCCGTGGTCACGCCTGCGGGGACCCTGGTGACCGACACCTACGGCCCGGCCAGATCGGTCGCGCTGAGGAACGGCTCGATCGCCTG